>NZ_JBEPKM010000007.1:0-327286 GCF_040544715.1 Methylobacterium sp. 1030
GACCCGGACGCAGCCCCGCCCCGTCCCGTCCGTGGCCGAGGCCGTCGCGCGCATGCGCGCCGGGCAGGCGGACGCCTTCGCCCTCTCGCGCGACACGTTGCGGCCGGTGCTCCTGCAGGTCCCCGGCTCCCGCATCGTGGCGGGCGGCTTCCAGCAGACGCAGGTCGCCGTCGCCGTCCCAAAGGGCCGACCGGTCGCCCTCGCCTGCGTAACGGCGTGGATGGATGAGGCGAAGCGCACCGGCGTCGTCCGGCGGATCTTCAATGCCCGCGGCTTCCGCGACGACGCGGTCGCGCGCTGACGGATACGCCCGCGCCAGTCTGAACTGCAGTTCTGAAGTGTTCGCCGAGGCGGCGCTCGTGAGGCGTCGGCGACCGAGGTCGCCAAGACAACGAGGGTGAGTGGGTGGCCGGCATGGTCGCCCGATCGGCACTTCTGCGCCGGACATCGGGTCCGATGAAGGTCGACAGCGGACCTTAGTGCGTCTCGATGGAGCCGGTCTGCTGGGCCTACGAGAACGGCATCACTCCGGACGTTCCGCGGTTTGGCATGCCGACCGACAACGCGCTGGTCGAGGCATTCAACGACGGCCTGCGCCTGAACGCAACTGGGGCCTTGTCCCTCGCCGAGACGAGGAGCAGGATCGAGACGTGAAGGCGGCGAGTACAACCAGTGCCGTCCTCACACGGCCCTGGGGAGTGGCTGACGCCCCAGGTCTTCGCCTTGGCGTTGCTCCAACTGGCCGCCGAGTGGGACCCGGAGCTCACCTCCCGGCCCGACCGAGATCAGGGGATCCTCGATCGCGGCCGGGTGAGAACGGCTCCGACTTGGCTCAGGCCAGCGTCGGAACCGGGCCGGTGAAGCCCGTGGCCGGCTTGTCGGCGTCGAAGTGATTGGCCAGCGCTACCACGAAGGCGAAGTTGGCGATGGCGGCGAAGGGGAGAAGGGCGAGGGCAGTGAGGAGGGTCATCGGCGGCGTCCTTTTGTGCGGTGCGTGAGAAACTATATCGCACTGCACGCGATTTCTTGGTATGCCACATGCCTCACGCCAGATATGCGGCGCATGCATGAGGGTGTCGGGAATAAGATCGACCCTTGCAACGATCGGGCTGCAGATCCTCGGCCCGCAGACGAGCGGAGTGCGGGTCGTCGACGTGCGCGACGCCGCCGCCTGTTCGAGATGCCGAGTTCTCATCCTCTGCATCGAACCCCAACGCGCGGCAGTCGAGCCGCCGCACAATCGCAGCTGAGACATTCGGGCATTTCAACCGCGCTCTCCGAGAGCCGAATGTGCCGGATGGCCGACGAATGGCCGCGTTGCGGCCGCAACGCCTCGGACCCGTCGCGCCGTTCGGCGGATTGACTCTGGAGAGACGGGCGCGGGCCGATCCAGGCCGGCACGCGGACCGCTCGCCGCAAGCCGAATGGGAGACCGTGTGGACGGATCCGGGGAAGTGGAAAAGCGCGACCTCAAAGCCCCTGGTGATCGCGCTCGCCGTCGTGGAACGCGTCTCTGCGGGGTCCATCGCGGGCAACTGGATCTGGCAGGCCGGCAGCCGGCCGCATACTGCCCCGCAGCAGAGCGACGGATCGGCGACGGCTCTCCCGACGTGAGCGGGTGATCCGGGCCGCAGGTCGGGCGGACACTGTCGTCTTGGTCGAGGCGGACGCTTGGGCGGGTGGAGCGCCAGTATCGAGACAGCGCTTAAAGAAAAGCTCCAGCGATGCGGGCAATCGAGACGGTCCGTGACACCCGGCCTTCAGCCGAGGGCAGGTATTCGGTCAGTGCCGACGGAGATCGGCTCAGCCAAGACCTGGAGATCGGTTGATGCTCAAGTCCCTCGCCGCCGCGACGCTGCTCGCCGTCGGCTTCGCCGCGCCGGCCTCGGCGCTGCCCGTCGCGGGTTCTCCGCTCCCCGCCGCGCAGGACGGGCTGATCCAGCACGTCTACGGCGGCTGCGGGCCCTATGGCCATCGCGGCCCTTATGGCGGGTGCCGCGCCGGCGGCCAGTGGGGCGGCTATGTCGGTCGGGCCTGTCCGCGCGGCTTCCACCTCGGTCGCGGCGGGCGGCGCTGCTGGCCGAACCGGTACTGGTAGCGGCGCTCCCGCTGTTCGGGGCGATCGGCTGACCGCCGTGGCGCACCGTGACGGAACGCAGGAACACCCTGGGAGCGTGCGCTCCCAGGGTGTTGCCGACCTCGCGGCCAGTTTGATCGGGCTGGGGATGCGAAGGCCAACCGGAAGGCTGCTCTTCGGCGGCGGAGGGCGATGAGGCGGACCTGCCCCCCTCGCCCGCCGCCGCGTCTCCCGGCACGGAGGCCGGGAGCGGCGCGACCCGATCTCAGTAGGAGCCGAACTTGTAGTTCAGGCCGGCGCGGACGACGGCGAACTCGGTCTTGGCGGCGGCGCCGTTGAGGTAGGCGGTGCCGTTCGGGGGCAGGAGGTTGCCGTAGAACACGCCGCCGGCCGAGTTCTTCTGGCGGTCGAGGCTGACGTAGAGGCCTTCGACCTTCAGCGTGACGGCCGAGGAGCGGAAGAAGTTCAGGAACGAGTCGGTGGGCAGGGCGTACTCGACGCCACCGCCGGCGGCCCAGCCGGTGCGGAAGCTGTCGCGGAAGCGGTTGCCGGAGAAGTTCTGGTCGTCCTGGCCCGAGCCGTAGGCGAAGCCGCCGGTGCCGTACACGAGGGTGCGGTCGAAGGCGTAGCCGAGGCGGCCGCGCACGGTGCCGAAGTAGTCCAGCCCGTTGCCGCTGGTGGCGACGAAGGCGGGCGGGTTGGAGAAGGCGACGCCGGGGAAGCCGAGGAAGCTGTAGTTCTGGGTGGCGTTGGCGCGGCGGGCGAAGTCGACGTACTGGGCGTCGGCCTCGAAGCCGATCACGATGCCGGAGCCCGGGGTGAACTGGTAGTTGTAGCCGATCTGGGCGCCGCCCGAGAAGCCGTCGTTGTTGTTGCGGTTGTTGACGCTGACGACGCCGGCGGTGCCGGGGGAGTTGATCAGCGAGCCGCCGGGCAGGGCGTAGCTGGTGGTGTTGCGGCTGTTGGCGTCGAAGCCGTAGCCGGCGTTCACACCGATGTAGAAGCCGGTCCAGGTGAACACCGGCACCGGCGTGAACACCGGCGGCGGCGCGGCGCGGCGCGGAAGGTCGGCGGCGGACGCCGCGGCGGTCAGCGCAGTGAAGGCGGTCAGGGAGGCGATGAGCTTGGTCATGAGGGCGATCCGGGTTTCGATCTGGTGATAAGACTACCAAGCTCTGAGCAGAATAGCTGTAGTTTTATGGACACACAGGCTCGCCGCGTCGGAAAAAACATAGTAAATGGCAGATTAACTCTGGATAGATCTGTTTAATACTGATGAAGTTATGGCGGTGTGCTCGGGGCCTGCGCCCGGGGCGCGTGCATCGGTCCGCGGCGCGGCCGCGCGGCCAGGGGGCGACGCGCCGACATGTCCGAGTGCGGCGCTGCCGGCCGCCCGCGCGGGGAGGGTTTGTCGTCGCTGCGGGTGCGCCGCGGACGATCCTGGCGCCGCCCGCGCCGGATCCGCCCGGCGGTAACATGGGATCGAGAGCCGGCGCTTCGGCGCCGGCGGGTGGCGCCGAGCCGGCGGACGGCGCGCGGGGACCTGTCCGGCGGTCCCCGCGTCCGGGGCCGCGCTAACCCGTCCGGTCGCGCCGGGTGATGTGCTTGACCAGCTCGGCCAGCTTCTCCTCGGCCTTCTTCAGCGCCACGCGCGAACTGTGTCCGGGCGGCGTTCCGTCGGCAGCCTCGCGAAGCTTCGCGATGGTGTCCTGGGTATCCTCTACCTCGGTATCGAGCGCGGCACGCTCACCGGATCTATCGATGGCCATATCGATCCTCCAGGTGTTCTGCCCCTGGCGGCCGCCAGGGCGCCGGGCCCTGAGGTAAGGCGGCATCCCGACCGTGGCGAGCTTCGCGGGCCTCGCCGGAGGCCGTTTCCGACACGGATCCGGGTTCGGCGACCCCGTCGCCGCCTGTGCGCCACGGCACGCCGCAGCGTGATCCCGGCGCCCGCGGACGGCGTTCTACCGTCACACACACCGGAGACCGCCGCCATGCTGATCCTCAATCCCCTCACCGGCCAGACGGTCGACGTGCGCGTGCCCCGCCCCCAACCCGGGAAGGCGTGAGGAACGGCGCGAGTCCGCCCCTGCGCGGGCTCCCGCCGATGCGCCACGGAGCCCGAGCGCGCCCTCCCCGGTCGCGCCCGCCCGCAGGTTCGGCGCGCCGGGTGCTGCGAGCGCTCACAGGGAACGCGGGGGCCGGCGCGCCAAGCGCTCGGCCTCCGCCTGCCACGCGTCGCGCTCGGCCTGAAGTGCCTCGATGCGGGCGTGGAGGTGGCCGGCGTCGATGGCGGTCTCCATCAGCATGTCCTGCGCGGTGGCGAGCTGCTGGCGCAGCTCGGCGTTCTCGGTCGCGAGCGCGAGGAGCAGGGCCGCCACGTCGTCGCTCATCCGGGCCCCTGCGCCGCCACCGAGCCGGCGCGTTTAGCCCCGGCACGACCGGGCCACAACCGCCCCGCGGGCACCCCGGACCGATCGCCGCCCCGGGCCGCGCGCGTCAGGCGGCCTCGTCGGACAGGAGGCGCCCGACGTAGTGGCGCCCGACCGACTCGATGACGGGCGCGAACAGGCTGGCCATCCAGGGCACCAGCGCCTCGACCTCCAGCGCGTCATCCGCCACCTGGATGGCGACGCGCGCCGACTGCCCGTAGCCGCTGCCCGAGAAGGAGCGGCGATTACCCAGCCAGTCCTCGGCCTCGACGCGGATCTTCTCCGCCTCCAGGCGACGGAAAGCCCAGTCCATGTGCAGGTCGATGCGGCGGCGAACCTCGGCTGTCCCGAGGTCGTGCGGGACGGTGATGGTCAAGCGCTTCGGCATCGGCATCTCCTCGCGAGCGGGCCCCGGGAGGTGCGGCCGGAAGGTTAACGCCCGGTGATCGGCGCCACCCGATCGATGCGCCGGGCGAACCGCCGGCGGTCAGTACCGGACCGTGCGGACGCCGCCGGCCCCGCCGCTCACGACGCTCCGGATGACCTCCTTGGTCGACGGGCTGATCCCACCGTCACCGCGCAGCCGGCGCCCGTCCGCCCGGTCGAGGCGCGCGACGTCGTCGGAGCACCGGTCCAGGGCGCGGCGGACCTTGGACGACAGCGGCCCGCCGCGTTCCGCTGGGGCGCCGGCCATCTCGAACCGCAGGCAGGACGCCAGATAGCCTTTCAGGTCGTCGAAGGCGGCGGCCTGGGCCCCCGACGTCAGGACGATGAAGATCAGGGCGGATCGGGCGAGCATCACGCGCTCCAGGGAAAGCGGTCCGCGCGGACAACGCGCGAGCGGGCCGTTGGTCCCGGGGGCCGCGCCCTCGCGGCCGCCGCACTCAGCCGCTGCGGCGGGGCGCCTGGGCCGCGTCGCGCCGCTGGTCCTGGGTTCCCCGACACTGCACGTATTCCGGCGTTCCCGGCTCGGCGCCGTAGCCCCGGCAGATCGCGTCGTCCTTCGCGGCGACGTCGGCCTCGCTCATGAAGAGCTCGCCGCGGCCGGGCCGGTTCGCCGCGTTGCAGGCCGTCAGGGCCGTGGCCGCGATGGCCAGAACGATGATGTGCTTCATGGGACTCCTCGCCGCCGATCAGCACCACAGCGGCGGGACGCTGTCGATGACGCTGTCGACGACGCTGCCGCGGCGTCCACAAGCCGGCGGTCGACATGGTTATCCAAGGATGGCCGGACCTTCGGCGCCGCGCCGCGGTCCCGGCCGTCCACCGCACGGGGCGGGGCCGGCTCGGCATGCAAGCCTGACGCCGCCGTGACCGGCGGTCCCTGCGGGGCCGGCATGTCGTGTCGCCGGTGCAGCGGCGGCGCAACGCCGGCTAAGCATCTGCCTCTGCATCCTCCCAAGGCAGACCCACCTTCGGCCCCGCCGGCAGCGCCGCGCGGGGCCTTTTCGTGCGCCGATCCGGAGGGTTGGCGCGCCGCTCCCGGGCGAGACCCTGCGCGCCGGGCGCGGCCGGGCACGACGATCGGCGGCGCACGACGGCGACGTGTGTCGGAAACCGGGTCCGCGCTCCCGCGTTCGGGCACGGAGGCCCGTGCGTGAGGCACAGTCGGGCCGAGATGCCAAGGAGCACATGATGCGTCATGCCCTCTTCGCCATCTTCGCGCTGGTCGCGGCGTCGCCCGGTTCGGCGCAGACCAGCACCGGTCCCGCACCGATCCGGCAACCCGGACCAGCCCAGCCGGTGACGCCGGGCACCCCGGCCGGAACCGTCGTCGTTCCCGGCGGCAGCCAGAATAGCGGTCCGGGCAGCACCGCCGTCGTCGCGCCCACCGGGACGGGGGCGACGACCATCACGACGGATTCGGCCGCCGGCGGGAATGCCGGCCAGCCGGAGCGCGGCGTACCCCAGGTCGGCAAGGGGAGCGGGGATGGCAGCGGCGGCAGCTGATCGCCGGACCCCGTCCAGAGGATCCGTCCCGCCCCGTGCCGGATCGGGGCGGGACAGGTGGACCGTCCCACCGCCGGCATCCCGACGCGGCGGGCGGCGGCGCGCGGGCACGGGACCATCGCACCGTTGACCCGCGGCCCGGGACCGCCCGTCGCCGGGGAGGGATGATCCCGCGCCGCGTTCAATTCAGATGCCGAGCAAGTCTGTTGCGGGCCATCAAATTTCGATCGCTGTGTCTAATTCAGGTTCTGCTTTTAATCTAAGATAATGATCGGCGACCAAGTAATTGGTATCAACGTACCGGTAAAATTTATTTCCGATTCATCGATGCGGTGTTCGCACTCTCACGTTATAAAGATACTGTAGATTTAAAGCGACGCCGCCGCGCGTCCGTCGGAGATTGATTTGGCGGATCCGGAATTCGAGGGTGGAAAGTTCGGGCCGAACGGCAAGAGATCGATGCTCCGGCAGATCGCGCACGCCCTCGGCGTGCCCGAAGACGCTTTCCTCGACGAATCCGAGGCGCTCGCCGCGATCGACATGACGGGGGAATTGCTGCGCGTCTGGCACGCGCTCACCCTGTCGGACCACCGCTTGCTGCTGCAGATGGCGCGCGGGATGATCTCCCGCGGCTAGAACGGCCACGGCTCCTCCTGCGGTCCCGGCGCCGTCCGCTCGCCCGGCGCCACGAGGTCCACGATCTCGTCGAGCGGCTGCGTCACCCGGATCGTTCGCCCCGCCGCGGTGATGAACGTCTCGTTGCGCATCAGGTCCGTGTCGCTCAGCGCCTGGACGCTCGTCACGCGCAGCAGGTGCCGGCAGCCGTCGCCGTCCTGCACCTGGAGGAAGTTCCCGACCCGCCGAACCGCCGACATGGCGCTCTCCCGCCCCGCTGGTGATCTGTGGCCTAGGCGCCCTGCAGGCTCTCGGCGAAGTCGTCGGGGATCTCGCCCCACTGGCCGAGGATCGTGACGCCCTCCAGCTCGCCGGTCTCGTCGTCGGCCACCACCTTCAGCGCCGCCGCGCCCGGCATTCGCCTGGCCATGTTCTCGGCCTTCTTCACCGCCCCGCTCTCGGTCTGCGCAGGCTCCTGCCGGGCCGGCCGCAACCGCTTCCGGTGCAGCTCGAAGGGCTGCACCACGAACGCCGTCCTCATCGCCATCGTCGTCCTGCACCCCGGTTCGTCACAGGTTCTCCACAGACCGCACGGGCCGCCCAAGGGCGCGCCACGACAGGAGTTTTCGAGCCGTATCCACACGCGTCCACGGGGCCGGAAGAAAAGTCTCGCCCGCAGATTGTGCCCGGCCCGCCCGTATGATCTGTTCCGCTTTCGTTCTAGCATGGCGAGGCCGCGGGTGCACCTCTCCCGGATCGACGCGCGGCGGATCTCGGGCGCCGATTCCGTCAGCGGGCCGCCGCCGCACCGGCTTCCCCGCGCCTGCCCGACGGCCTTTGGGCATGCCGGCCGGGTCATACCAAGGTATGGCGTCGCCCCGCATCCGTATAAATGTAAGCCTCCGTCGCGATCGCTACACTTTCCGTCATTCAGCAGCACAGACGGAGAGTTATCGTGATGGAACGTACCAAGGGAACTGTTCTGATCACCGGCGCTTCGGGCGGGATCGGCGCGATCTATGCCGAACAGCTCGCCGCGCGCGGCCACGATCTCATCCTGACCGCCCGGAACGCGGATCGCCTGGAGGCGGTCGCCGAGACGGTGCGCGGGGCCTCGGGCCGCATCGTCGAGGCGCTCGCGGCGGACGTCAACGACCGTGCCGGTCTCCGGCGCGTCGAGGACCGGCTGCGGAGCGACCCGGCGATCACCCTCCTGGTCAACAACGCCGGCTTCGGCTCCGCGGCCCCGCTGCTCCAGGCGGATCCGGACGAGATGGAGCGCATGATCGGCGTGAACGTCACGGCCGTGACGCGCCTCGCCTACGCGGCGGCGCCGGCCTTCGTCGCGCGGGGGCACGGGGCGATCATCAACGTCGCCTCGACCGTCGCCCTCAATCCCGAACTGCTCAACGGCGTCTACGGGGCGAGCAAGGCCTACGTTCTCGCCTTCACGCAGGCGCTGCAGCACGAACTCGCCCCCAGGGGCGTCCGGATCCAGGCGGTCCTGCCCGGCGCGACGGCCACCGAGTTCTGGACCGTGGCCGGCGTCGGCGGCCACCGGAACCTCCCGGCCAGCATCGTCATGACGCCGTCCGACCTGGTCGCGGCCGCGCTCGCGGGGTTCGATGCCGGCGAGGTCGTCACGATCCCGCCCCTGGAGAACGGTGCCGCCTGGTCCGCGCTGGACGCCGCGCGCCTCGAACTCGCCGCCCAGCTCGGCGCGGCGACGCCGGCGAGCCGGTACCGGACCGCGCGCGCCGACGCCGCCTGAGGCCCTCGGGGGGCGTCCCGGCCGGGGCGCCCCTGCCCGCTCCCTGCCCGCTTCCCGCGGCCGCCCGGTCAGGATCGGGCGAGCGGCAGGCACACCGAGAAGCGGGCGCCCGGCGCCCCGTCGCGGGGCCTCGCGTCGATCGAGCCGCCATGGGCCGCCACGATGGTCCGGCAGATCCGGAGACCGAGGCCGAGCCCCTCGGCCCGCGTCGTGAAGAAGCCGTCGAACAGCCGGTCGACGGTGCCGGGATCGAGGCCCGGCCCGTTATCGACGACGTCGACCGTGATCGACCCGTCCCGGCAGACGGTCTCGACCGCGATCTCGGGCCCGGGGGTCCGCGCCTGCCGATGGATCTGGATGGCGTTCATCAGCAGGTTGACGAAGACCTGCTGCAGCTGGATCCGGTCCGCGATGACCTGCGCGGCCGCGTCCGCCGGGGCGACGGTGAGCCTGATCTCGGTGCGGTTCAGATCGTGCGCCACGAACCGCGCGGCCTCGGCCAGGACCTCCGCCACGGAGACGGGCGCGCGGACGCTGTCCCGCTTGGCGGCCATGCGGCGGGTGCGATCGATGATTTCCCCGGCCCGCGTGACCTGATCGACGATGCGCTGGCATTGACGCCGGAGCAGATCGCGGTCGAGGTCCGCGCGATCGAGCAGGCGCAGCATCGCCCCGGCGGTCATGCCGATCGACGACAGGGGCTGCCCGAGCTCGTGCGCGATCGACGCCGAGAGCTCGCCCAGCGTCGAGATCCGGGAGACGTGGGCCAGCTCGTCGCGCAGCACCTCCAGCGACATCTGCCGCGCGACGTGCTCGGTGATGTCCACGAAGGAGGCGAGCCACAGGCCGGAGGTGGCGCCGTCCGCCCGCGGGACCACGCAGAACAGCGTCTCGAAGCGCGATCCGTCGAGCCGGACGCTGTGCGCCTGCTGCTGGAACGAGGTCGCGCCCGCCGCGAAGGCCCGGGCGGAATTGACCTGGGCGGTGCAGAGCGGGTCGAAGAAGCGCTGCGTGCGCTGCCCGATCATGTCCGCGCGGCCGCCCGCGCCGAACATCCGCACCGCCGCCTCGTTGACGTCGAGGATGATCATCCCGTGCCGCAGGCGGTCGGCCACGTCCGGATGGGCGTCGAGGTGGGCGGCGATGTCGGTGATTCCGGCCGCCCGCAGCGCGTCGAGGGTGGCGACCCGCTCGCGGGCATCGACGACGACGAAGCCGATCGTCGAGACCTTCATGCAGACGAGGTACCACGCGTCGTTCCAGTCGGCCTCGCTGGCCACGACGATCCGGTCGGCCGTCGGCGTCAGACCGTTGCTCATGTCGGCGGTTCCCGGGGCCGGCCCCGATTCAGGCCCGCCGCGCCCCCGCTATACGGCATCCGAAAATCCCGCTTCCAGTCGGGACGCGGGACTTTCGGGGGCTGACCCGGGGGGCGTCGCCCTGGGTTATCGCCCAGGTTATTGATCGGCGTCAGGTCCCCGAGAGGGTCTCCTTGGCCAGGGGCAGGCTGCGCAGGCGTCGGCCGGTCAGCGCCGCGACCGCGTTGACCACCGCCGGCGGCACGCCGGGCAGGCCGGGCTCGCCGATGCCGCCCATCGGCGCCCCGCTCTCGACGATCGCCACGTGCACCCGCGGCATCCGCTCCCGGTCGAGGATCGGGTAGGCGTCGAAGTTCCGGGCCTGCCGCTCCCCGTTCTCGTAGACGACCTGCTCCAGCAGCGTCGACGAGAGGCCGAGCGCCGCTGCGCTCTCGACCTGGCGCTTCACGATCGCCGGGTTGACCACGCGGCCCGGATCGATGGCGATCCAGAGATCGTGCACCCGGGCCTCGCCGTTCTCGAGCGACACCTCGGCGATCGTCGCCGTCTCCGAGCCGAACGGCGAGGCCATCGACACGCCCCGCGCCCGCCGCGTGCCGTCCTGTGCCCGGAACGGCCCGCGCGTCCAGCCGCCCGCGAGGTCGGCCACCGCCTGCAGCAGGGTGCGGTGGCGGGCGCTGTCCCTCAGGAGCGTCATCCGGAGGGCGAACGGGTCCTGGCCGCCGGCCTGCGCGATCTCGTCGAGGAAGCTCTCGTAGAAGTAATCGTTCATCGAGTGCCCGACCGAGCGCCAGAACGCGATCGTCACCGGGTGCGGCACCTTCACGTAGGTGAGCCGCCGGTTCGGGATCGCGTAGGGCTTCCGGTCGAGGCCCTCCACCACCGAGGAATCCACCGGCCCCTTGAACAGCGCGCCGAACCAGCGCCCGATCGGGCCCTCCCCCACCGCCGTGGTCTCCAGCGCCACCGGCATCCCGTCCGGACCGAGCGCCGCCCTGAACCGGGCGAAGCTCAGGGGGCGGACGGCGTCCATGCCGAACTCCTCCTCCCGCGACCACAGCACCCGCACCGGCTTGCCCGCCGCCTTGGCGAGCAGGATCGCCTGCGGGAACGGGCTCGCCGGCCCGTAGTGGAAGTGGCGCCCGAAGAAGCCGCCGAGCATCGGCGAGTGGATCCGGACCTGATCCGGCTGCAGCCCGGCCGTCTTGGCGGCGACCTGCTGGAACAGCTCCGGCATCTGGTTCGGCACCCAGAGGTCGAGGCTGCCGTCGGGGGCGAAGCGCGCCACCGCCGAGGGCGGCTCGAGCTGCGCGTGGGCGAGGTAGGGGGCGTCGTACGCCGCCTCCACCACCTTGGCCGCGCCCGCGAAGGCGGCGTCCGGGTCGCCGGCCTGCTCGGCCGGGACGCCGGGGCCCGCCGCGTCCCGGAGGGCGGCCAGCATCGCCGCCGAGGAGAAGCCCGCCGAGACGGTGGCGACGCCGTCGGGCGCCGGCCGGGTCCAGGTCACCTGCAGGGCCTCGACGGCCCTGCGGGCCCGCCACCACGTGTCGGCCACCACCGCCACCGCGCCCGGCAGGCGCTCGACCGCCTGGACGCCCGGCATCGCCCGGACCTCCGCGGCGTTGGCGATCGCCTCCGGCTCGGTGCCGAGATGCGGCGCGTGCCGGATCGCGGCCTGGACCATGCCGTCGAGCCGGATATCGATGCTGTAGACGGCCCGGCCGGTGGACTTGTCGCGCATGTCGAGGCGCGCCACCGGCTTGCCGATCCAGCGGAAATCTTTGGGATCTTTCAGGGCGACGTCGTCCCGCGGCTGCAGCGCCAGCGCCGCGGCGGCCAGGGCGCCGTAGCCGAGGCTCCGGCCGGAGGCGGCGTGGATGACGCGCCCGTTCTCGGTGGTCAGGCTGGCCTGCGGCACGGCGAGCTCGGCGGCCGCAGCCCGCAGGAGCATCTCGCGGGCGGTGGCGCCGAGGCGGCGCATGGCCTCGAAGCTGGAGCGTGTCGAGAACGACCCGCCGGTCATCCGCAGGCCGTTGACGACCGCGTAGTCGGGGCCGGGCGGGGCGCATTCCACCGCGAAGCGCGCCGGGTCGAGGTCGAGCTCCTCGCCGATCGTCTGGGCGAGGCCGGTGTTGATGCCCTGGCCGCCCTCCACGAAGGGGCTGAGCAGCCGCACGGTGTCGTCGGGGCGGATCTCCAGGAAGGCCGTCACGCGGGTCCCGGGTTTCGGCGCGACGGCCGCCGGGCCTTCGGCGCGGGTCTGGGCGGCGGCCGGCGCGAGCCGGAGGCCGATTCCGAGGAACAGCGCGCCCGAGGCGGCCCCCAGGAAGCCGCGGCGGGAGAGGTTGCGCACCGGTTCGCGGCGATCCGGGCGGGCGGGGGGCGAGCGGTCGGTCATCGTGCGCCTCCTCAGGCCGCGGCCTGCCGCACGGCGGCGGCGATGGCGTTGTAGGTTCCGCACCGGCACAGGTTGGTCATCGCGCCGGCGATGTCGGCCTCGGTCGGCTTCGGGGTCTGCTTGAGCAGGCTCGTGGCGGCCATGACCTGCCCGGACTGGCAGTAGCCGCACTGGGGCACCTCGATGCCGACCCAGGCGGCCACGACCCGGGCACCGACCGGGTCCTGCTCGATCGCCTCGATCGTCGTGATGGCTTGGTCGCCGACGCTCTCCAGGGGGATCTGGCAGGAGCGGGTCGCCGCGCCGTCGAGCAGCACCGTGCAGGCGCCGCACTGCCCGATGCCGCAGCCGTACTTCGTGCCGGTCAGCCCGAGGCTGTCGCGCAGGACGAACAGCAGCGGCGTGTCCGGTTCCGCGTCCACCGTGTAGCGACGCGCATTGATCGTGAGCTGGACCATCGTTCGACCTCGTGGGATGGGGACGCCGCGACGTGTCTCGGCGTGCGAACCGGCCGGGCGACGTGTCTTCGGGGACGGCCGAAGGCGCGGTCCGGATCGTGTGCCGTGTCGCGAGAGGTACCGCCGCCCCCGGCCGCGCGGAATCATACGAAGGTTAGGGGTCGTCACCCGAAACGGTGCCCTTCCGCGGCCCGCCCCCGGGATCAGGGCCGGCCGAGGACAGTCCATCGCCCGGGGTCTCGGCCCTGAAGGCTTCGCGCTGCGGCGCGCGGGCGGCCGGTCACGCGCCCGGGCCGCGGCCGCGGCGAACCTGCGTGTTCAGGGATCCGAGCCTTCGAAGCGGAGGGCGCGGGATTGCGGCAGGCCGGCCGGCTGAAGCGCCGACCGGAACGGGTGATCGCCCGTCAGCGATGGACGGAACTGCGGCGATGGGCCGATCCGGCTCGGTCAGGCCGAGGTTTGAGTCGGATCCTCCGAGACTCGATGCGCACGAAACCTGCGCGCCGGGCGGTCGGGACCGGTCTATCATACCGACGCATGATATCCGTTCGGTCGTGAGGCCTCTACGTTTTCCGCAGATCTCGGGATCGCGGAGGAAATACCATGGACGACCACTACGATGCCCTCGTGATCGGCAGCGGCGAGGGCGGCAAGTTCCTGGCGTGGCACCTCGCCAAGGCCGGCCAGAGGGTCGCGGTGATCGAGCGCCGCTGGATCGGGGGCTCGTGCCCCAACACCAACTGCCTGCCGAGCAAGAACGAGATCTGGAGCGCCGAGATCGCCCACCGCGCCCGGCAGGCCGACCGGTACGGCGTCGAGACCGGCCCGGTCGCGGTGGATATGGGCCGGGTGGTCGCGCGCAAGCGGGCGATGGTCCGCGACCTCATCGACATGCACCTCGACCGCTACCGGGAGAGCGGCGCGGAACTCGTCATGGGAACGGCCCGCTTCACGGGCCCCAGAGCGCTCACGGTCGCGCTGAACGCGGGCGGCTCGCGCGCGCTGACGGCCGATCAGATCTTCCTGAATCTCGGCACCCGCGCGACCATCCCGGACGTCCCGGGCCTGCGCGAGGCCGGGCCGCTCACCCATATCGAGGCGCTCGAACTCGACGCCGTGCCAGCCCACCTCGTCGTCCTCGGCGGCGGCTACGTGGGCCTCGAACTGGCCCAGGCCTACCGCCGGTTCGGCAGCGCGGTGACGGTGATCGAGCACGGGCCCCGGATCGCGGGCCGCGAGGATCCGGACGTGGCGTCCGCCCTCGCGCAGCTCCTCGAGGCCGAGGGGTTGGCGATCCGCACCGGCACGGAGGTGGTGCGCGTGCGCGGCCGCTCGGGCGAGGCCGTGGAGATCACGGTGCGCGGCGACGCCGGTGAGGCGGTCATCGCCGCGAGCCACATCCTCGTCGCGGCGGGGCGCGCGCCGAACACCGACGGCATCGGTCTCGACCGCGCGGGCGTGGCGCTCACCGAGCGGGGCGTCATCGAGGTCGACGACCACCTCCGGACGAGCGCGCCGGGCGTCTGGGCCATCGGCGAGTGCGCGGGCAGCCCGGCCTTCACCCACGCCTCGGCGGACGATTTCCGCGTGATCCGCGACACGCTGGCGGGGATCCCGCGCTCGACCGCGGGCCGTCTGATGCCGTCCTGCCTGTTCACCGACCCGCCGCTGGCGCGGGTCGGGTCGACCGAGACGGAGGCGCGGGCCGACGGTCACGCCGTCCGGGTGGCGCGGCTGCCGATGGCGGCCGTGCTGCGCACGCGGACGACCGGGCAGACCGAGGGCTTCATGAAGGCCGTCATCGGTCCGGACGACCGCATCCTCGGCTTCACGATGCTCGGCGCGGAGGCCGGCGAGGTCATGGCCGCGGTCCAGGTCGCGATGCTCGCCGGCCTGCCCTACACGGCGTTGCGCGACGCGATCCTCGCCCATCCGACCACCGCGGAGGGGCTGAACAGCCTGTTCGCGGCCGTCCCCGCCCGCTGAGGCTCAGCCGCCGGCGCCGGCGGCGGCGGGCTCGGCCGCGGCGCGGCCCGCCGCGCCCGGCTCGGCCGCCGGCAGCTCGACCGCGAAGGTCGCGCCCGGCCCGTCGTTGTTCCCGCCGGTCAGCGTCCCGCCATGGGACTCGACGATGGTCCGGCAGATCGCGAGGCCGATGCCCATCCCGTCGCGCTTCGTGGTGAAGAACGGGCTGAATAGCCTGGGCAGCTGCTCCGGATCGATGCCGGTGCCGCTGTCGACGACCGCGATCCGCAGCCGGCCCGGCGCGGGGGCGGTCAGCGCGATCCGCAGCGCGCGGCGGGTCTCGGGCAGGTCGCGCACGGCGTGCAGGCCATTCGTCACGAGATTGACCACGACCTGCTGCAGCTCGACGCGGTCGGCCAGGACGCGCGCCTCGGTCGCGGCGATCACCGTCCGCACCGTCGCCCCGGCCGCCAGGATCTCCCGGTCGAGGAGGGTCGCGACCTCCGCCAGGAGGGAGCCCAGGTCGAGGATCTCGGGCTGGCTGCGGTCGCTGCGGAGCTGCTCGCGCGTCCGCTGCACGATCCGGCTCGCCCGCATGCCGTCGCGGACGGCGCGCTCGGCCGCCCGCGCGGCCGCCTCGAGGTCCGGCGTCTCGCGCCGCAGCCAGCGCAGGCAGGCCTCGGCGCTCATCACCATGGCGCCGATCGGCTGGTTGACCTCGTGGGCGATGGAGGCGGAGATCGCCCCGACGGTCGAGACCCGGCCCGCGCGGGCGAGCTCGGCCTGGGCCGCGAGCAGGGCTTCCTTGGCGCGCTCCCGCTCGGTCACGTCGATCATCGCGCAGGCAACCCGGTCGAGGGCCGCCTCGTCGTCCGGCAGCGCCACGACGAGGATCGCGGTCACCTCCCGCCCGTCGGCGCGGATCAGGCGGCCCTGGGCCTCGAAGCGGCCGCCCGCCCGGTCGATCCGCTGCAGGAGCGGCAGGACGAGGTCGTTGCCCGGCGGGAGGAAGCGGCTCATCGAGCCGAGCACCGCCTCGCGGGAGCCGCAGCCGAGGAGCCGCACCGTCGCGTCGTTGACGTCGACCAGCGCGATCCGCCGGGCGCAGGCGGCGACGAGCGCGGCGTCGGCCTGCCCGCGGAGGTCGGGCCCGAGGGCGCCGGCGGCCCGCGCCTCGGCGAGGTGGGCCTGCGCCTCGGAGAGATCGACCTCGCACAGCGCGACGTGGCTCTGCTCGAACAGCGCGCGGTAGCGGCGCTCGCTCCGTGCGAGCGCGTCCAGCGCCCGCCGCCGGGCGCTCGTGTCGAAGGCGATGAGGCTGATCCCGCCGGTCAGCGCGAGGTAGAAGCCGACCGCGGTCAGGCCGCTCTGCGCGGCCAGCGCCTGGGCGATCATCGGCGAGAAGGCGCCGCCGATGATGCCACCGACGTTGAACGCCACGGAGGTGCCCGTGTACCGCACCTGCGGCGGGAACAGGCTCGGCAGCCACGCGCCGAGCGGCCCGTTGACGAAGCCCATCACCCACAGGGCGAAGGCCAGGAAGGCGAAGATCGTCGCGAGGGAGCCGCTGCCGAGCATCGGCGCCAGCAGGATCCCCGACACGATGGTCCCGGCGCAGCCGACGATCAGGACCCGGGCCGGGTCGAGCCGGTCCGACAGCCAGCTCGCGACGACGATGGCGGCGGCCATGAACAGGATCGCGCCGAGCTCGACCGTCAGGAACGAGGCCCGGGAGTAGCCGAGCGTCGTCGTGCCGTAGCCGAGCGCGAAGGCGGTGGCGGTCCAGAACAGGGAGAAGCACGCGACGACGCCGAACATCCCGGCGACGACCTGCCCGGCATGGTCGCGCATCAGGGCGACGAGGGGGACGCGCGGGGGCTGCGCCTCCTTCACGGCGGCGGCGAACTCCTCGGTCTCGCCGAGATTGGTGCGGACCCAGAGCCCGAGCCAGACCAGGGGCACGCTGAGCAGGAAGGGCACCCGCCAGCCCCAGTCCGCGAACTGCTCCGCGCTGAGGGTCAGGGTCAGGACGAGGAACAGGCCGTTGGCCACGAAGAAGCCGAGGGGCGCTCCGAGCGGCGCGAACATCGCGTAGCGGGCGCGCCAGCCCGGCGGGGCGTTCTCCAGCGCCAGCAGCGCGGCCCCGCTCCACTCGCCGCCGAGCGCCAGGCCCTGCCCGAACCGGAGGAGGCAGAGCAGGACGGGGGCGAGCCAGCCGGCCAGCGCGAAGGTGGGCAGCAGCCCGATGGCCGAGGTCGTGAGCCCCATCAGCAGGAGCGAGGCGACCAGCGTCGCCTTGCGCCCGATCCGGTCGCCGAAATGCCCGAACACCGCGCCGCCGATCGGCCGGGCCACGAAGGCGAGGCCGAAGCTCGCGTGGGCGCTGATCAGCTCCGCCGATTGCAGCGCCGCCGGGAAGAACAGCGGCCCGAAGATCAGGCTCGCCGCCGTGGCGTAGATGTAGAAGTCGTAGAACTCGACCGTCGTGCCGATCAGGCTCGCGAGGAGGACCCGCGCCGTCGTCTGCCTGGGACGCGCGTCGCCCACCACACTCATCTCCGCGCCTCGCTGCACAGCCTGTCGGACGGGCGCGGCCGGAGGAGGCGGGCGGCCGCGAATCCTGGGCCGGGAGGCGCTGACCTCGCCGGAGGTTGAGCCAGTCCCGGGGACAGTGCAACCTCTCATAGCCACAAGCTTGGCCGCGAGTCGATAGGCGGGTCGGGAGCGGTCCGGCGAGCGGCCATTCGGGGCGACCCGTGCCGGCGACCCGTGCCGGCGGTCCGCGCCGTCCACAGACGGTCGGCTTGATCGGGCGCGGATACAACCTGTAAGCACTGCCCGTGCGGGCAGCCTGTCAGAGGCGCGCGGGGACTCGTCGATCACGATGTCAGGCAACGTCCGGGGTGGCGCGGCGAAGCCCGGCGCCGACACGGCCTCACCGCTGGTGGTCATCGTCGAGGATGACGAGGGCGTCCGCGAAGGTCTGCAGGACCTCCTGCACTCCGTCGGGCTCGACACCCTCGCCTACGGCGCGACGCGCGACCTCCTCGCGGCGACGCTGCCGGACCGCCCGGGCTGCCTGATCCTCGATGTGCGGCTGCCCGGATCCAGCGGCCTCGACCTGCAGGCGAAGCTCGCCGCGATGGGCAACCGCATGCCGATCATCTTCATGACCGGCCACGGCGACATCCCCATGACCGTCCAGGCCATGAAGGCGGGCGCGCTCGATTTCCTGACCAAGCCGTTCCGCGATCAGGACATGCTCGACGCCATCGCGGTCGCGATCGAGCGGGACAGGACCCGGCGGGCGTCGAGCGCGGGAGTCGCCGAGCTCGAGGCGCTGGCCGCGACCCTGACGGCGCGGGAGGCCGAGGTGATGGCACAGGTCGTCAAGGGGCTGCTCAACAAGCAGATCGCCCACGCCCTCGGAATCAGCGAGATCACGGTCAAGATCCACCGTGGCAACGTCATGCGGAAGATGGCGGCCGGCTCCGTGGCCGACCTCGTGCGCAAGACCGAGCTGCTCAAGGCCCGGGCCTCCGTCTGAGCCGGCCCATCTCCGCGTCGCTTCCGCAGATCCGGCCCGGGCCGATCGGCGCGGAACGATGCCGGACATCGCCGCGTTGGCACCCGCACTGGACAGATTCGTCGCGGCGATCGGATCGGGGATCGGCGAAGAAGTCCTGCCTCAATTCGTGAAATCCATGTCTACCGGGTCGCGTCGTGGCGCCCCGGGTCCTGCGTTGCTGTGGCAGGACTCGGTTCATCGGGATGTGAGTCCGCCGCGCGCATCAAACCATCGTATAATTTCGTCGAAGCCGCCGCCGGCCCACAGAGGTGGGATCGATGCGCCTTCGAGAGGCTCCGGAGGGAGATTCGTGCCGGTCGGGAAGAAAGCGGTCGCGGTCGTGGACGACGACGAGGCGGTTCTGGACGCGACGTCCAGCTTCCTCGAGGCGTTGGGCTACGACGCGCGGGCCTTCAACTCGGGCGAGGCCTTCCTGGCCGCGATGGCCGGCAGCGACGTGTCGTGCCTGCTGACGGACGTGAACATGCCGGGGATCAGCGGCATCGAATTGCAGGACCGCGTCCGGGAGCAGCGCCCTGCCCTGCCGGTCATCATGATGACCGCGCTGACCGACGACGCACTCCGGCGCCGGGCCCTCGCCGGCGGCGCCCGCGATCTCCTGCGCAAGCCGCTCGTGGCCGACGAACTGATCCGCTGCCTGGAAGAGACGATCGGGGCCTGACGCCAGGGCCTGACTCCAGTGCCTGACTCCAGGGCCTTTCCATCCGTGACGGGATCGCCGGCCGGCTCCGGACCGGCATCGCGCGCGTGCGCCGCTGGCACGCCGATCCGAGGCCGGTCCGGTTAGGACATCAAACCTCCGTATGATTCCGGCGCGAACGGCCACGGTCCAAGGTCGCGCCATGGAAGCGGCGCGCCGTCGGCGGGCCGGACGAGGAGGCGGGGATGGGACTGACGATGGCGAGCCCGGGTGCGGCGCCCGACGAGGCCCTGCTGCGCGCGGAGACCGCCCGCAGCGCCATGGCCCGGCTGCTCGCCGTGGCCGGACACGACCTGAAGCAACCCCTGCAGGTGGCCCTCATGGCCATCGACCGCGCGGTCTCGGACGGCGTCGGTCCCCGGGCCGCGGCCCGGCTCGGCCTCGCCAGCGACGCGCTGGTGCGGCTCGGCCGCGAGCTCGACGATCTGGCCCGCTCCTCCCAGGCCGGCAGCGTGGCGCCCCGGCTCGGTCCCGTCGCGGTCGCCCCGCTCCTGGAGGCGGTGGCGGCCGAGTGGGGGCCCTACGCCGACGCCGTCGGGGTGCGTGTCCGGGTCTGCGCCACGGCGCTGACGGTCACGAGCGAGGTCGCCATGCTGACGACCATCCTGCGCAATCTCGTCGGGAACGCCGTGAAGTATGCGGGCCCGGGCGGCCGCGTCGTCGTCGGATGCCGCCGCCGGCAGGGGCGCGTCGCGATCGAGGTGCACGACGGCGGTCCCGGCATCGCGCCCGAACGGCTGGCGGGCATCTTCGACGCCTTCGACCGCGCCGGACGCCGGGACGGGGCCGGTCTCGGGCTCGGCCTTCACATCGTCCGGCAGACCGCCGCGGCGCTCGATCACCCGGTCGCCGTGCGATCCCGGCGCGACCGGGGCTCCGTCTTCGGCGTGACCGCGCCCCGCCACCGTCCGGCATCCGCGTAGACGCCCCGGGCCGGTCCCGACGCCGCTGCTGCCGCGGACCTCGTCCGCCGTCGCGGGACCGCAGGTCGCGAAACGCCCGGACCGTGCGCGCAGGCCGGCAAAATCCGCGGTGTCCACGGCCACGCAGGCGTGCCGCGGTCGCACGGCTTGCTCGCCAGGGTTGCTTGTGGAACCGTGTCGGCCTGAGACCCCGAAGAGGCGACGGATGCTCCGCACCGTGCTTTCGCAGACGGAGCGCGACCTGACATGACGGCTGGTGATCCGCCCAACAAGATGGCCGAAGTTGCCGGCCTTGCGGCCGCGATCGCCGATCACATCCTCGCGCAGCACGAGGCCGGGACCACGATCCCGCCGGACCAGTTCCGGATGCTGGTAAGCGCCGCCCGGATGCTCCTGGATAACGGCGTGGCTTGGCCGCCGTCGGTGACCTACCTCGTCATGGAAGTCGCCCGACGGGTCGAGGAGGCCGAGCCGCCGCCCGAGGGCGACGAGGTCGTGACGCACCTGGAGCAGGCGCTCGACGCGGCGAAACCCACCTGAGACACCTGAGACCGACCGTCACGCGGCGGGCGCGCCGACTTCCCGCGGGATCGGCGCCCTATATGGGCCCTATGCCCACACTCGGTCTCAAGCTCCCGCTCCGGATCTGCGTCCTCGAGAACGCCGCCTGCGTCGAGGATGCCGGCGGCCGGCGCACCGGCTACGTCTACTGGGACGAGAGCCGTTCGGGAGGTGGTGACAGGCCCTTCACCCGCGCCGAGGCCATCGAGCAGGTCCGGATCATCGCGGGCGCCTGGGCCGGCGCTCTGGTCCACAGCGGCACCCTCGACACCGGCCCGGCGCCCGAGCCGGGTGCCGCCGCCGCCGAGCCGTCTCCGGAAGGCTGACCGCGCCCGGCCGAGCGGTATCCGCTACAGGCCGGTGCCGCTCACGTACGAGACCGGCGCGCCTGGACCCGAACTCGTCGCGGAGGCCGCGACGGTGGCGGCGATCCAGTCACCGTCGCTGGTCCCGGACACCCGGCATTCCCGCGCCATGGCCCGCACTCGGCGGCGCCAGAGCCAGAGGCGGAGTGTGTGGATGAGGTCGTACATGGTCGGCCCCGCGCTGTCGCTCCCGTCCATGTGGGGCGCGCGGGCGGACCGCTCAAGCCTGCGGCGCCCGACCAGTCGAGTCCAGAAGCCCCGCCTCAAGCGGGGCGGTGCTTCATCACGAAGTGGAAGCCGAGCTCGGGATTCTTGCTGAAATCGGCGTCGTAGAACGCGTTCTCGTTGCCGGAGCCTCTGCAGAAATCCTTGAACTGAAACATGGTCATCGGGACAAATTCCAGCCCGTGCTGCCGGACAAGCTCGCGCCACCACGTCTCCGGCTTGACCGTCGGGTGGTAGCTCACGCCGTTGGCGACATCGTCGTATGTCGCGGCGGAGCCCACGAAGAGACCGCCGTCCGCCAAGTGGGATTTCACGTTCGCGAACAGCTGAGGAAGCAGCGATTCCTCGATGTGCTCGAGGACCTCCCACATCGTGATGACGTCAAATTTCGCTTTCGTCCCTGACCTCTGATCCATCAGGGAGAAGGGCTTGGTGATATCGCAGGTCTTCAGATAGTCCGGGATGATGGACCACTCGGCGCGCTGCGCGCGAAGGGAGTAATCGCTCCCCTCGATCCCGAAAGCCGCGTTGCCTCGGATGAGGAAATCGAAGACGAGGCCGCCCCCCGCGCAGCCGAGGTCCAGGGCCCTGACCTTTCGGCCGAAATGGCTCTCGATCGCGTGGCAGAACCGCTGATTGCGCGTATTGTCATCCTTTGTGCCGCGCGGAACCGTGTGATCGTTGCTCTCGTAGGCGATCGGATGATCCGTCACGAGGCAGAAATCGTTCTTCGGCGCGAGCTGAACCACGGCGAGGCGCCGGACATCTTGCATCTGCGCCAGCTGCTGCGCGTGAGCCGTCATGATCTTGCTGTCGAGGGCGGCATAGAGCTGGCGGCCGACGTCGAGGATCTGCTGCGTGATAAATTGCTTGTCCTGGTCGTCCATCACAAATTCCCGACGAGCGATCTCGAGCTGACGCGGTGTGGCCGGCGCCGAATTTATCCGAGATCCTGTATCAAATCTTTACGCGGCGACCCGAATTCGGATCGTGACGCGTCGGCGCGCTGCCCGACCGCGCAACGCCGTCCCGGATCTGCCGCCAGCCCGATCCGGTGAGCCGGCAGGACGCGTCACGCTCCTCCCCCGGACAGCCCCGCCCAGGCTTCGCGGACGAGCGCGAGGCGCCGCTCGGCCCGGGCCGCGTCCGCGTCCGCGACTTGGTTGAGCACGGCCTCCAGCGCCTCGGATCCGCCGAGCGCGGCGGCCGCCTCGCCCTGGCGGCGCATGGCGGAGCGGTGCGCCCGCATCGCCGGCCCGGCCTTCTGCCCGGCCTCGATCGCCTCCAGGGTGGCGATCAGGGCGGCCGCGAACGGGGCGACGTCGCGCCACGAGGCCGCCGCGGGCGCCGGCTCGGGCGGGTGGGCACGCTCCGGCGGCGGTGCGGAGAAGTTGGTGGTGAGTGGGCGCTTCATGACGAACCTCCACGGGCGCGGTATCAGGGGGCCATCGGCCGGAGCGGAGCTGTACGAGGAGCGCATGGCCGAAAGGCGGAAGGGCACCGGGTCCGGCGAGGATAGCCTGTCGCGCCACATCCTCCCCAATGCCGGCACGATGGTCGGCGTCTGCACCACGCTGATCGGCCTCGTGAAGATCGCCGAGGGCTGGATCGGGCCGAGCCACGTCGACGAGGCCGCCGCCCTGACGGCGATCCTGTTCCTGGTCAGCGCGATCGCGTCCTACCTGTCGATCCGCCTGGACGACGGCGGCGATCTCTCGGTCACCCTGGAGCGCTGCGCCGACATCTGCTTCGTCATCGGGCTGATCGGCCTGACGCTGATCTCGGTCCTGTTCGCCTACGAGACGATCTGACGGCGCCCGGCGCGGAGCCGGTCGGGCAGGGCCTCGCGGTCGGTCAGCGCCGCCGCCAGGACCGCGAACAGGCCGAGATGCAGGCCGAGCGCCGCCAGCCCGGGATCGCGCAGGGACCACAGGCCGGCCGCCCCGAGCGCCATGAGCGGCGGTCCGGCCACGTAGACGGCGCTCCGCCACCCGGCGGGCCGGCCGAGACGCCAGAAGCAGCCGGCCAGCGCCGCCAGGGCGAAGCCGCCCTTGAGCAGTGCCATGAAGCGGATCACCCGCACGAGGTCGGGATCGACGGGCGCCGCGGGGACCCGCGCGGCCGCGACGAAGACCAGCGGAAGCGCGAGGATCGTCAGCGCGGCGAGCAGCAGGCGCGCCCGTGGGGCGCCGCGCGTCGCGGCCCCGGCCGCCGCCGGGATCGTCATCGCCTGAACCCGCATCGGCTTCCTCCTGCGCGCGCCGCGATCGGGGGCGAGTCTAGGCTCTCCCGAGGCCCCGGTCACCTCGCGGGGGAGGGCGGCCGGGCTGCGCCGTCGCGGGCCGGGTCCGAGGGCGGCGCGTGCGGCTCAACAGCCGCGGAACAGCGCCACCCCGAAGGCGGTGAATTTCAGCGGCAGGTGGCAGTGGCGGTCGGGGTCGTCGATCCGGAAGCGGATCGCGGCCTCCTCCAGGAATCCCTCCCCCGCGGCCCCGACGAAGTCCCCGATGACGAACACGACCTCGTAGAGGCCGGCGGCGAGCCGCGTCCGCACGACCGGATGGTCGAGGGTCCCGTCCGCCCCGAGGCGGCCCTCGGCGATCACCCGCCGCTTTCCTCCAGCGCTCAGGACGCGCACGCGCATCCCCTCGGCCGGCCGGCCCGTGGCGGCGTCGACGGCGTGGAGCGACAGGCCGGTCACGGAGCCGAGTCCTCCCAGACCATCCGCCAGGGATGGGCCGCCTCGTAGGCGGCCGCCATCGCCACCAGGGTCTCGTCGCCGCCCCAGGGCGCCACGAGCTGGAACCCGATCGGAAGCCCGGCGCCCGAGGGTCGGCAGGGGATCGAGATCCCCGGGCAGCCGGCGGCGTTGACGAAGCCCGTGAAGGTCGCCGAGCCGCGGGGGCCCACCGGTACCCCGGCGATGCGCGGCGGATGGGTGTCCTCAGCTCGCCAGGGCAGCGCCGCCGCCGCGGGCGTCATGAGCAGGTCGTGGCCGGCGAACAGGGCGGCGAGGTCCCGGCGCAGCGCCAGGGCCATCCGCTGCACGTCGAACAGGTCGGCTGCCGACAGGGCCGCCCCGGCCTCCGTCAGGGCGCGGATGTCGGAGCCCAGATCGCCGAGCCGGCCGGGATGCGCGCGCATCAGCCACGCAATGCCCGCCTGGCCGAGGACCGGCCACGCCTCCGTGATGGCCGTCGCCGCGTCGAAGCGGCCGGTCTCGACCCGGTGGCCGAGGCCGGCGAGGCGCACGGCCGCCTCGGCGACGCTGTCGGCGATCTCCGGATCCACCGGGGCCGTCCCGAAGGCCGGGACGTGCAGGATCCGCAGCGGGCGCTCCGGCATGACGGCGCTCCCGAACGGGCCGAAGCCGTGCGGCGCGACAAAACCGGGGTCGGCAGCCCCGAGAACCCGCATCGTCGCCGCGAGGTCGTCAACGGTGCGCGCCATCGGCCCGACCACCTCGAGGTCGAGCATGATCGGCGGCAGCCCGCCGGTCCGCGGCACCCGACCGGCCGTCGGCTTCAGGCCAACGAGGCCGGTATGCGAGGCGGGGCGGCGGATCGAGCCGCCCGCGTCGGTCCCGAGCGCCAGGGGCCCGATCCCGGCCGCCACGGCCGCCACGGCGCCGCCGCTGGAGCCCCCCGGCGTCAGCGCCGGATCCCACGGGTTCCGGGTAACCCCGTGGACCGGGTTGCCGGTGTAGCCCTGGACGGTCAGCTCGGGGACGTTGGTCTTGCCCAGGATCACCGCCCCGGCCGCGCGCAGGCGCGCCACCGGCGTCTCGTCGCGCTCGATGGCCTGCCCGGCCCCCTCCCCCGCGTAGAGCCGGCTGCCCCAGCCGGTCGCGAACCCGGCGACATTCAGGCTGTCCTTGACGGTCAGCGGCACGCCGTCGAGGGGCCCGAGCGGCCGCCCCGCCCGCCAGCGCGCGGCGCTCGCCGCGGCGGCGCGCTCCGCGCCCTCGGGATCGACGGCGACGAGGGCGTTGAGCACCGGGTTCACGGCCTCGGCCCGCTCCAGGCAGGCGCGGGCGGCCGCGACCGGGCTCACCGTCCCGGCAGCGTAGCGGCGCCCCAGGGCGGCGGCCGAGAGGGTCCAGAGCGGGCCGTCCGCGTCGATCCGGGTCATGACTCCTCCTCGCGATGGGCGATCCAGCGGGCGAGCGGCCCGGCGAGGCCCGTGGCCGGCTTCGCGGGCGGCCGGGCGAAGCGGCCGGCCCGGGGCGGGCGCGTCCCGAGCCGCACCAGGGCCTGCGCCTGGCCCAGGGCGGCCGCCAGCGGGTCGACGAGCGGCACCGGCACCGCGTCCCGCAGGGCCGTGGCGAGGCCGGCGAGCGGCGCGCCGGCCAGGATCACGACGTCGGCCCCCTCCCCCACCGCCCGCTCGGCCAGGGCCAGGATCTCGGGCCGCAGCTCGTCCTGCACCTCGGTCACGGCCTGGAACGGCCGGCGCACCGCGTGGAGGCCGGCGCAGCGCGCCGACAGCCCGGCCAGCGCCACCGCGTCCTCGTACCAGGGCAGCAGGGCGGGCGCGAAGGTGACGACCGCGAACCGCGCCCCGAGCTGGCAGGCGGTCAGCATCGCGGCCTCGGCCATGCCGACCACCGGCAGGTCGAACAGTTCCCGCGCGGCGACCAGCCCGGGATCGCCGTAGGCGGCGATCACCGCGGCGTCGTGGCGGGAATGGTGGGCGGCGAGCGTCTCCAGCACGGCCGCGCCGGCGAGCTGCGCCTCGGCCCGGCTGGCGATGTAGGGCAAGCCGGACGTGGCGGTGAGCGCGGTGACGTGCGCGTCGGGCGCGAGCGCCGCCTCGGCGGCCCGCGCCATGCGCGCGGTCATCGCCGCCGAGGTGTTGGGATTGAGGAGCAGGATGCGCATGCGAGGGCTCCGGGCGCTTCAGCCCGCCATCCGGCGGGACAGGCCGGCGGCCCGCTCCATCACGGCGGCGAGCACCACGGTCACGAGGATCAGCAGGCTGGAGGCCGCCGCCACCGTGACGTCGAGGCGGCCCTCCAGGTCCTGCCACATGCGGATCGGCAGCATGTCGGTGGCGGCGTCGCGCAGGAACAGCGAGACCGGGACGTTGTCGAAGCTCGCCATGAAGGCGATGAAGCCCCCGGCCAGGATCCCGGGCCGGATCAGCGGCAGGGTCACCCGGCGGAACGTGTAGAGGCGCGAGGCGCCGAGCGAGGTCGAGCTCTCGAGGAGCACCGGATCCATCTGCGACAGGGCCGCCACGGTGGTGCGGACCACGTAGGGCACGCAGACCACGGTGTGGCCGAGGACGAGGGTCAGCGGCGAGACCGGGATGCCGGCGAGGCTGAACAGCATCAGCGCCGCGAGCCCGAAGGCCAGGGCCGGCAGGACCAGCGGCGACAGGAACAGGCTGTCGAGGAGCCGCGCGGAGAGCCGCCGCGACCGGGCGATGGCGAGCGCCGCGGCGGTGCCCAGAACCACCGACAGCAGGGTCGTCCAGCCCGCCACCACGAGGCTGTTCCAGGCGGCGGCCCGGAGCTGCTCGGCCTCCGCGAGCGCCGCGTACCAGCGCAGCGAGTAGCCCGGCGGCGGGAAGCGCAGGGAGAAGCCACTGGTGAACGACACCACCACGACGATCACGGTGGGCGCCGCCAGCAGGACGAGGCAGAGCCCGGCCAGCAGAAGCACCGCGCCGTGGAAGCTGAACCAGTCGAGATCGCGCCGCAGGCTCGTCCGCATGGTGACTCCCGGTGGCTTCAAGCGCGCGCGCGGCCGCCCGACAGGCGGCCCGCGAGGTTGAGGAGCGTGACGCAGGCGAGCACCGCCACGAGGAAGACGATCGCGATCGCCGCCGCGAACGGCCAGTTGTTGAGCGAGGAGGCCTGCTGGTACAGGTACATGGGCATGAACAGCATCTGCCCGCCGCCGATCAGCGACTGGGTGATGAAGGCGGTGATCGCCGCCGCGAAGGTCAGCAGGCAGCCCGCCACGATGCCGGGCAGGCAGAGCGGCAGCGTCACCCGGAGGAAGGTGCGCCACGCCCCCGCCCCGAGCGCCGCCGAGGCGTCGGCGAGGTTCGGGTCGATCCGCGACAGGGCGGTGACCAGGGGCAGGACCATCAGCGGCAGTTGCACCTGCGCCAGCGCCAGGACGAGACCGCCCTCGGTGTAGAGCAGCTTCAGGGGCGCGTCGGTGAGGCCGAGGCCGAGGAGCGCGGCGTTGACGATGCCCTGGCGCCCGAGGATCACGATCCACGCGAAGGTCCGGACCACCACGCTCGTGAGCAGCGGCAGCAGCACGATCAGGGTCAGCAGGCCGCGCAGCCGGCCGGGCGCCGAGGTCAGGAGCAGCGCCAGCGGCAGGCCGAGCAGGAGGGTCAGCGCCGTGACCTCGACGCCGAGCCACAGGGTCGCGCCGAGCACCCGCAGGGAGAACGGGTCGAGCAGGAACCGGGCGTACTGGTCGAGGCCGAACCGGGTCATGGCCGGATCGGCGTAAAAGCTCACGAGCAGCAGCAGCGCCAGCGGCGCCAGGAAGAAGACGAGGAAGAACGCCCCGAGCGGCAGCGCGAGGCGGATGTCGTAGGCCGCCGTCCAGGCGCGGCCCGGGCGGAGGGGCGCCGCGACCGGGCCCGCCGTGGCCGGGCCGGCGCTCACACCCGGATCTCGCGGTTGAAGCGCTCGATCCAGGCCGGCCGGCCGCGGTTGATCGCGGCCCAGTCCTGGAACACCGACTTGCGCTTCAGCTCGTCCGCGTCCTTCGCCAGGACCTTCGCGACCTCGCCCTCGATGGCGACCTTCCGGTTGGTCGGCACGATCAGGTAGGGGCTCTGCATCAGCTTGGCCTGCACCTCCGGCGACAGCGCGGCCTCGATCAGCTTGAAGGCCAGCTCCTTCGACGGCGTGTTCTTGACGATGTGGATCGTCGTCTTGAAGGCGATGATGCCTTCCTTCGGCGCCGCGAACTCCACCGGCACGCCCCGGGCCTTCAGGATCTGGATCGCGTTGAAATTGCCCGGCCCGATGTCGACCTGCTCCTGCTGGTAGAGGGCCGCCAGGGCGCCCGGGTTGGCCGCGACGGCGGCGAGGTTCGGCTTGAGCGCCTCCAGCGCCTTGAAGCCCGGCTCGACGTCGGTCTCCGAGCCGCCGTGCATCCGGGCGATCTCCACGAGGAAGCCGGTGCCCAGCGTCGAGTTGAGGTTGGTGATGCCGACCCGGCCCTTGAATTCGGGCTTCCACAGGTCCGCCCAGGAGGTCGGCGGGGTCTTCACCTTCTCGGGATTGTAGGTCAGCCCGACGATCTGGAAGAACGGCGCCGGACCCATCGGCTCCTGCGCGTCGGCGATCAGGTTGCCGTAATGGGCGGACTGGGCCACCGGGTAGGGCTCGACGAGGTCCTGGGCGATGGCCGTGAGGGCTGGCCCCGGATCGTGCAGCATCACGTCGATCGGCGGGTTGGCGCGGGCCGCTTGGACCTTGGCGATCTGGTCGACCGAGAGCATCGGATCGAGGATCACGTCGCCGCCCGAGCTCTTGCGGAAGGCCGGCACCAGCACGGCCCGGTGCGCCTCCTCCCAGCTGCCCGTGAAGGTCGCGAAGACGAGCTTGCGCGCCTGCGCGCGGGACAGGCCCGGGAAGGCCTGCGCGGCCCCGAGGGTCAGGGCGCCGGCGAGGAGGCTGCGGCGGTGCAGGGGCATGGTCGGTTCTCCTGGCTCGGTGTCGGGCGGCTCGGCCTCAGTGTCGCGGATCGGGAAAGACGCCGACCCGCTCGGGTGCTGTCGGGCGCAGGCGCACGCGGGTGCCGGGCGGCCGGGGCCGGGCGCCCGCCGCGCGCGGCTCGGCGGTCTTGAGACGGGCGCCGCCGTCGAGGCGGATCTCGTGGACCAGGGTGGCGCCCAGCGGCAGGCCGACCTCGACCGCGCCGTCGAGGCCGTCCGCGGCCCCTGCCCTCGGTCCCTCCTCCGCGAAGGCGACGTGCTCGGGCCGCAGGCAGGCGGCGACCCGGGTCCCGTCCGGCAGGGACGTGGCGGCGGGGAGCAGGCCGCCCGCCTCCAGGGCCACCACGCGGGCGCCGCTTGGCTCCGTCGCGAGCCGCCCGTGCAGGACGTTGGCCGTGCCCACGAAGGTGTTGACGAACAGCGTCTCGGGGCGGTCGTAGACGTCGGTCGGGGGGGCGAACTGCTCCAGGCGGCCGGCATTGAGCACGGCGACCCGGTCGGCCATCGACAGCGCCTCCTCCTGGTCGTGCGTGACGATCAGCGTGGTGGTGCCGGCGCTGCGCTGGATGCGCTTGATCTCGATCTGCATGTCGAGGCGCAGGTTCTTGTCGAGGGCCGCGAAGGGCTCGTCGAGGAGCAGGATCGAGGGGCGCACGGCCAGCGCCCGGGCCAGCGCCACCCGCTGCTGCTGGCCGCCCGACATCTCCCGCGGGAAGCGCCCGGCGAGGTGCTCCAGGCGCACCAGCGCCAGCATCTCGGTGACCCGCGCCCTCTGCTCGGCCCGCCCGACACCCCGGGCCGCGAGGCCGTAGGCGACGTTGTCGGCGACGCTCATGTGCGGAAACAGGGCGTAATTCTGGAACACGATGCCGACGGTGCGCCGGTTCGGCGGCAGGTGGTCGACGGCCTGACCGCCGATGATGACGCGCCCCTCCGTGGGCTTCAGGAAGCCCGCCACCGCGCGCAGCAGGGTGGTCTTGCCGCAGCCCGAGGGCCCGAGCAGCGCGACGAGCTCCCCGCCCCTGATGTCGAGGGTCACGGTGTCGACCGCGAGCGCCGACCCGTAGCGCTGGGTGATCCCGTCGAGGATCAGGGTGGTCCCGGCGCTCACGGGCGGCCCTCCCCGCCCGCCGCGAAGGCGCGGCCGTGCGCGGCGAGATGCGCCGTCGGGCAGCCCGCCAGCTCCAGGCCCTTCCACAGGGTGACGGCCACCGAATCGATCACCGGCACGCCGAGTTCGGCCTCCAGGGCCGGGGCGAGCGCGGCGCCCGCGAGGTTCGTGCACACGATCGCCACTGCGTCGACGCCCTCGGCCGCCACCGCCCGGACCATGCCGGCGATGGCCTCCGGGCCGGTCTCGGCGAAGGCGAAGTTCTCCGACAGGCCGAGGTGGCGCTCGGCGGCGCAGTCGAAGCCGGTCGCGCCCCAGTTGGCCTGGATCCGGCGCTGCACGTCGCCGGTATAGGGCGTGACGAGGCCGATCCGCCGGAAATCCCGACAGCGGAACAGGTCGCGGAAGGCGAGCGCGGCGGTGGAGGCCGGGCACCCGGTCCGGTCGGTGATCGCGGCGCTCAGGCGCTCGTCCGCGTCGAAGCCGAGCCACGCGCCGGAGGTCCCGTTCCACAGGATCGCGGCGACGCGGGCATCGGCGAGCAGTTCGGCCGCCGCCAGGATCGGCTCGGGGTCGAACTGGTCCAGGGCCGCCGCCGACAGGCCGATCTCCGTCACGCGGAAGCGGGCGAAGTGGGCGCTCACGCCCGCGACGCCGGCCAGCAGATGCGCCGTGGCCGGTTCGAGGACGCTGTTCGACGAGGGCGTCAGCATGCCCAGACGCGTCGTGCCGTTCGCTCGATCCATCGCATCCATCCCCGATCCGTGAAGCATCCGACAGGCCGGGACGGGCGACAAGGCATTTTCTGCATGCTGCATGCAATTTGCGCAAATGCATGATATGACGCCGCAAGCGGCCGAAAAATGGGTCATCGATCGGGCGGCCGGACGCGCTAGGCTGGCGCGAGAGAAGGGGAGGATCGATGGACGTCGTCGCACGCCGCCGGGGCCGGCCCCGCAAGGCGCCGGTCGTCCCGGCCGCGCAGGTGCCGCGGACCGGCCTGCACGAGCATGCGGCGGGCCGGCTCAGGGACATGATCGTGCGCGGCGTGTTGCCGGCCGGCGCGTCCCTCGTGGAGACGGACCTCTCTGTGGCCCTCGGGGTCAGCCGGACACCGTTGCGGGAAGCGCTCAAGCTCCTGGCTGCGGAGGGGCTGGTCGAGCTGCACCAGAACCGCAGCGCCCGCGTCCCGGACTGGACGCCGGAGGAAATCCTCGAACTGTTCGAGGCCCTGGCCGGGATCGAGCGGCTGACCGCGGAACTCGCGGCGCCGCGGATCTCCGAAGCCCTGATGGACGCGCTGCGCGGCAAGCAGGCGCAGCTCGATCGGATGCACCGGGACCAAGTGCTCGACGCCTATTTCGCCCTGAACCAGGAGATCCACCGGACGATCGTCGAGGCCGCCCGGAACCGCCCGCTGGCGGAGGCCCACGCGGCGCTCCAGGCCCGGGCCCAGTGGGCGCGCCTGCGCGCGCTCTCCAGCGGCAGTCGCTGGGAGGAATCGGCCCGCGAGCACCGGGATCTGTTCGCGGCCCTCGCCGCGCGGGACGCCGCCGCGGCCGGGGTCGTCGCCCATCGCCACGTGCTGCGGACCGGCGTGGTGATCGCCGAGACGCTCCAGGCCCGGCGCGCGGACCCCGCGGCGCGGTAACGAAGCGTTAACGCTGTCGTCGCATCGGTGGGTCACCAGCCGGACGCTGGCCTTCCACGCCCATCCGATCCGCCCCTCAACACGGGTGGGCGTGGAAGCCTCGGCCGCCGCCCGTCAGGCGTCGCCGAACGCGACCCCGAGCTCGGTCTCCTGGCGCCACGTGACGCGCGCCGGCCGGCGCCGGCCGCCGACCCCGTAGGCCAGCACGAAGGCGTCGGGCACGCCGATCACGCTGACGACCTTCAGGCGGGCGCCCCCGTCCGACATGTTGCGGATCGTGCAGTCGATCACGCCGCCGCCGGTGAGTTCGATATGGCCCTCGAGCAGGGTCCGTCTGCGGGGCGCGGCGCGTCTGTCGTCCATCCTCGTTACCCTATGGTTGCGGGCCGGATCCCTCCGGATCCGCGCGCGCTCCGCCGGCCCGGGGCACGGATGATCGATCCCGCCTGCCCCGTCCCGACGCGACGCCGTCGGGCCCGATCCGGGCCGTCCGCCATCGCGCCCAGGAGACCACGGCGTTCGTGTCGATTCCGTCAAGGCGCTCCGCGAAAGCGCGGCGGCGCGCCGGTCAGGACGTCCGCACGAGCTGCAGGGCGCCCCGTGGGGGCGGCGGCGCGACGCTGCGGGTCTGGTTGCGACCGCCGTTCTTGGCCTCGTACAGGGCACCGTCCGCCAGGCGGTAGGGGTCCGGCAGCGGCGTGCTCCGGTCGGCGCCCGGCCGGACGGCCGCGAGCCCGATGCTCACCGTCACGGCGCCGGCCCCGATCCCGGCCGACGGGACGGTCAGCTTGGCCACCTCGGCGTGGACCGTGTCGGCGACGCGCAGGGCGCCGGCCTCGTCCGTCTCGGGCAGGAGCAGCGTGAACTCCTCGCCGCCGATGCGGCTGACGAGATCCTGGGGGCGGTGCACGCTCGCCGCGAGGCAGCGGGCCAAGCCCTGCAGGATCTGGTCGCCCACCGGGTGCCCGTAGCGATCGTTGAAGCGCTTGAAATGGTCCGCGTCGACGATGAGCAGCGACAGGGGGTGGCCGTCGCGCCGGGCCGCGTCCAGGTTCCGCCGGAGGGCGTCCTCGAAGCAGCGGCGGTTCGGCAGGCCGGTCAGGGCGTCGGTGCGCGACAGCGCCGCCATCTCGGCCCGCAGCGCCTCGCGGCGGCGCAGCTCCCGCCCGAACAGGAGCGACAGCGCGATCGTGAGGCCGCACAGCGCCAGCACGATGCCGCCGATGATCGTCGCCTTCGCGGCCCACTCCGCCTCCACGTCCTTGGTGGACAGGGCGACGTTCAGGATCAGCGGCAGGGTTCCGATCCGCGTGAACGTGTAGTTCCGCTCGACGCCGTCGCGCACGGAGGTGCTGACGAAGTTGCCGCGTCCCTCGCGCAGGAACCGTTTGAAGATCGCGGTCTGCCCGATATTCGCCCCGAGATCGGCCTCCACGTAGGGGTAGCGCATCAGGCGGGTGCCGTCGGTCAGGTACAGGTTGATGGCCCCGCCCGGTCCGAGATCGATCTCGCTGAACAGGTGCGTGAAGTAGGACAGCTTCACGGTGCCCAGGACCACGCCGCCGAAGCTGCCGTCGGACCGGTCGATGCGGCGGCTGAACGGGAGCATCCGCTCTCCGTTGAGCCGCGACACGATCGGGCGCCCGACATGGAGGCCGAGCCCGGTGCTCGCCCGGTGGACCTGGAAGTACTCGCGGTCCGCGTAGTTGCCCGGGCGCGGCGGCACGGCCGCGATGTCGCCGACGGCGTCGCCCCGCTCGTCCAGGATCAGCATCACGCCCATGTCGCGGGCGGTCGCGGCGCGGTCGAACAGGATGAGCTGGCGCAGGTGCGGGTCGGCCTGGGCCAGGCCCGGCACCTTCAGGTTGTCGACCGCCGCGTGAATCGAGAGATCGTACATCTCGATGTTGCGCGCGATGTCGCGCTCGAGGACCTGCAGGAGGTTCCAGGAGGTCTGCTCCGCGCTGGTCCAGGCGTCGCGGCGCAGGTCGGCCAGCATGAGACCGGACGTCACGACCATGCCCAGCGGGGCCAGGATCCCGAGGACGATCCAGGTGCGGGCCGAGCCGAGCCACGGGGCGACGCGTCGCCAGACGTTCATCGGCCCCCCGCGGACGGCGCTTCGTTGCCGCGCTCTGGCACGCCGAGCCTTAACCGCCGCTTTCACGGCGGCGGGCCGGTCTCACATCCCTGCGGCTCTGTCCACGATCCAAGAGACCGCGTCGATCGCGCCGCGCGGCCTTCCGGGTCCGCGCCGGCCGGCGGGACGTGCTGCGTGACGCGGGCAGTTGCCGGCCGCCGCCTCCGCGATCGTGATGGCCGCGCCGTGGTGATCGGCGGCCTCGTCTCCGCAACCCCGCTCACCCTGGTGGTGCTGCCGACGGTCGATCCCGCCGTTGCCGGCCTGCACCCGCCTGTCGACCGGTCCCGGCCGACCTCCGGGATACGGGCCCGAAGCGCGGCGGCGCGCGGCGAGCGATCCGAGAACGCGACAAAGTATCCGCAATCGGTATGTGGATACGCAATTCTGTGCTGATGCCCGGACGATGCGTGGGCGACTATGCTGGACTGACACGGAGCGGGAGTCCGGCATGTTGGACGGCGACGCCTTTGCCCACGAGATCGCGGCGCTCCTGATCGCCGACATCAAGACCTCCGGCGCGCGCACGCGCGGCGAGATCGAGGAGGCCTGCCGGATCTCCCTCGAGAGCCTGCTCGGCGGCACCGCGGTGCCGCCGCAGATCGCCGTGCTGATGCCGATCGGCCTGGAGCGGTGGCCGCGGGTGGTCGTGAAGGGGCGGCCCCTGCCGGACGTGTAGGCCGGCGCCGCCCGCTTTCATCAGCGGCCGATGACGCCGGTGCCCCCGGTCGGGCCGATGGCGTTCGGCCCGGTATTCGGAGCGGGCGTCGCGGCCTGGTTCCGCTGCATGTCCATTCGCAGCGTATTGCTCTGGGTCGTCTGCTCCTGTCGCAGAGCGCGCATCTGGCCGCTGGTCTCCATGGATTGGTTGGCGGCGTTGGGATTGTTCTGCTGCACCTGGGCCAGGGCGGGTGTCGCGGCGGCCGCGGCCAGACCGAGGCTCGCGGCGGTGAGCGTGGCGATCAGAAGGCGCATGGAAAGACTCTCGCGCTGAGGGATCCTACGGCATTGACCCGCTCAGGGCCCGCCAAGTTCCAGCGCGGCCGCGGCCGAGCGATCGCTCCTCAGGCCCGGCTCAAGGGTTAGCCGGGCCTTTCGGGCCGCCTGCGGCCTTCACCTTCCGTTAACGCGTCGCGGCAAGTCTGGCGGCGGCGTCGGAGGTGGGACGTTGAGAGGGGCGTGATGCGGGCCTTGTCGGCGGAGGATGAGCAGGCAGTCGAGCGGCTGACGCTCCAGCTGCTCCACGACGCCTATTGCGACCTCGCGGCGGTCCTGCGCGGCGCCCAGCCCCAGGCGGCCGCGGCGATCCTCGGCGTCATGGAGCAGCGCGTGACCGACGTCCTCACCCGGATCTGCCGGCAGGGTTCGGAAGGGGCGGCCTCGGTGGAGATCGCCGTCGCCGTGGGCGAGCGGATCGGCGAGATCATGGATCAGGCGCACGGGCGGGACATGGCCGGCACGCGGGCCGCCTGACGCGCCGGGGATGCCATCACGGGGATGTCGCTTTGCCGAACTGCCTAAGGCGGCAATTGTTGCTCGAGGTGCGCCCGAAGGATCGAGTAGTACGTGACCACCTCGTCGAGCCGCTCGGCATTCGATTGGCGTATCCAATCGGAATTGCCGGGCGGCCGGTAGGTCATCGCGTAATGACCGGCCTGTGCCTTCAGCTTCGTGGCGACGAGATCGAGATCGGCCGACCAGACGGCTTCCGCGCGAACACGCCGGAGGCGTCGACAGATCTCGAGCCAATGCAGGTCGAGCGCGATGCCGCTGCCCATCTGCTTGAACAGATCGAACATCGAATCCAAGATCGCGATCGCGGTCTGTGCCGACATGAGGATCCCTCAGGCCGGCTCTGCGACGAGATCGGGGCGAGCGTACCAATCGTCGAACAGCGACAGCTGCCTGAACCGCCGTCGGTACCCGAACCCGGTCAGGAGATGGTGGATCTTCTCGCGACTGTCGGAGAAATTGTGCTCGACGCTGATCAGGGCGACGTCGTGGCTCGAGAAGTCGAAAGCCTGGAGGACGTCGAACTCGCCGCCCTCGACATCGATGCTCATGTAATCGATCCGCCTGGGCGCGCGGGCCTCCGCCAGGAAGCGACCCAGCGAGATCGTCTGGACCGCGTATTGGCGCCCTTCCTGTCGAAACTGGGCGTGGAAATCTCCGGTGACGAAATCGTCCATGCCGGACAGTTCGCCGATATCGACCTCGTTGAAGAGGACCTCGGCGCCGTCGATTTTGTAAACGCACTTATCGGTGATGAAGCAGTTCCGGTTGCCATACAGCGCCGCGTGCCAAGCGCGGGCCGGCTCGGCGAGGGCGCCCTGCCAGCCGAAGGTCTTCTCCAGGATCAGAGTGTTGCTGAGGCTGACGCCGTCGCAGGCGCCGAACTCGACGAAGTAGCCGTTCCGCTTCTCCTTCAACTCGTACAGGACCCACAAGTCCTGGAGCAGCTGCCCGTTGGCGTAAGGCGCCATCCGGGTCGCGAATGACAGGAAGTCGAGTTCGGAGCCGAAGATGTGCGGCCGCGCGTCCAAATTATCCCTGAGGTTGATCAGGGCGTTGAAGACGGTCAGGAGCTCAACGTCCATGGCTCTCTGTTTCACCTCTGTGACGCGCGTCGGTGACGGATTGGACAAGAGCCTATCAGAGATTCGCGAGATGACCGGGCCGCGCCCGCAGGATCCGCTCGGAGCCGTCGTGCAGGACGCTGTGCTGTGCCGAATCAGCCCCGTGATCCGGAACGGTCTGCGCTGACCGACGCACGGCGGACTGGAAGCGCTTGCGGCTGAAGCCGTAGGGGCGGAAGCTTGCCAGCAGCGCATCGACCAGTTTCGACATCGCCTCGCAGCGCGCTTGGGCCAGGGCGCGGTCGTGGAGAGCCATGTCCCGCTCGGCCCTCAGCAGAGTCAGCTCGATCTGCTGCTGCTGGATCTGACGGATGAACTTGGTGTCGATGTCGTGCGCGCGTGTCGTCATCGGGCGGCAGCCTTGGAGACCGGGAAGCCAAAGTGTCCGGGGCGCGGCCGGCGATGCCGGGACGGCTGAGCGCGCATGCGATCCTAGGCCGTGCGCACGTCGGACGTCAGCTGAAGTTCGAGCCAGAGGTCTAGGCCTGAGGGACCCTGCTTGCGGAGGGCGATCCGCGCGGGCCGGGCTTCACCGTCGTGTACGAAAGTCACGGCGTCGGAGATGCCGCCGGGCTGCGTCACGCGCACGTGCGCCGTGGTGCTGTCGGATGTCAGGATCGCGCACGGTATCGTGCGGGCGCCGAGCCGGATTGTCGCCATCGGCAGACAGGACGCTTGGACGAAGTGCTTGTTGGCCATGCTGCGGGCGACTCCCACGTGAGACCCACAGCGTAGGCCACACCGAGGTGTTTTTGTGTCGCGATGCAGCAACGGGTTCGGCAAATGGGCCGGCGGTCGAGCCGACCCGTCGCGCATTTCTCTCGCTGGATGCCCCGGCGATCGGCCGTGACGTGGGTTCAGTTCGCCTCCGCCATGTGGGCCGCTGCGGCCACGAGGCCCCACCGGACGAGCTCCTGGGCCTCCCGCGCCGACTTGGCCTCCGCGTAGCAGCGCAGTTCCGGCGCGTTGCCCGAGGCCCGAAAGTGAATCGTCCGCCCGCCGTCCAGCTCGATCCGGATCCCATCCTGCTCGTCGACGGATTCCGGTGCTCCGATCGGTCGGAGAAACTGCAGTCGGAAAGCCTCCTCGCGCAAGCGGCCAAGGAAGGCGCTGCTCCGTTCGGACGGCGTGTCGGGGAGCCGGTCGCTCGCCATCTCCCCCGCATCGAGGGACGTCACGAGGTCGGCCAGCGAGGTACCGGCCGCGCGCATCGCGGCCAGTGTTGCCAGGATCGGCAGCATGGCGTCGCGCGTCGGCAGGGCCGGCAGGATCCCGCCCGCGAGGGCCACGTCCGATCCCAGGAGGAAACCGCCATTCGCCTCGAATCCGACGACGGTCGCCGCCTCGCCGCGCTTAGCCTGTTCCATGCCGGCGATGACGAAGGGCGAACCCACCTTGGTGCGGACAACCTCGCGGAAGCCCCCTGACTGCTCCAGCGCCGACCCAGCGGTCACCGGCACCACGACCGTGTCGGCGCCGAGAAAGCGCGCGGTGATCAGTCCGAGCACGTCGCCACGGACGATTCCGCCCGCGCCGTCCGCGACCAGGGGGCGGTCGGCATCGCCGTCGGTAGTCACGAGCGCGTCGAACTCACCGGAGGCCATCACGTCGCGGATGAAGGCGACGTCCTCGGGGCGATGCGCCTCGGTGTCGATGGGCACGAAGGTCGCCGACCGCCCGATCGGCGTGACGTGCGCCCCCAGACCCGCGAGCAGGTCAGCCAGGAGATCGCGGGCGACGGAACTCTGCTGGTAGACGGCGACGCGCAGGCCCGCCAGGATCCCGGACGGGAAGGCGTCGGTGTAGCGCCGCTGGTACCGCTCGAGGGCGTCGAGTTCAGGTGTCGCAGGCGACGTGTCTACTGGCGCGCTGGTGTCCGCGCCCTCCTGCAGGGCGGCTAGAATGGCCACCTCGTCGGTCTTGGTGATTTCGCCCTCCGGTCGGTAGAATTTGAGGCCGTTGCGATCCTCGGGAATATGGCTGCCCGTGACCATGACCGCGCAGGCGCTGCGCCGCATCGCCTCGAGGGCGAGTGCGGGGGTCGGAAGGGCGCCGCACTCGATCGCCGTGACGCCGTTCGCCGCTGCGGCACGTGCCACGGTCGCGGCAATGTCCGGGCTGCTGTCGCGCAGATCCCGCCCGATCACGACCACCCGGGGGCCGTCGCCCGACACGGACCGGAAGAACGCGCTGGCGTAGGCGAAGCTCGCGTCGCCGACGAGGTCCACCACGAGGCCCCGCAGGCCACTTGTCCCGAATTTCAGGCTGCTCACGATCGTTCCAAAGTCCGGCGCTGTGATGCGTTCACCGGTGGTGATGCCGCGAATCGCTTTCGACCACAACACGCGACCGACAGACCGATGGCGAGCCGTCAGATGCTCTGATGGGGATCACTTTTAGGATATTGATGCATCACTCGACATTTCAAGGACAGCATCGTTTTCGCGCTCCAGGTCGCGGATCATGTTGGACGTATTTGATCGATCTCGCAGGCGTCAAACAGGTCGGCTATCGCGATCTCCGGCGGATCGGATCGACCCCCAACCGGGCCGGAGCGCGTCGCTGCTCGGATCCAGCGATGTGAACAGTCGCTATCCACGCTCGGATGGTAGGGCTGCCTGTCCTCGGCATCACCGGAGACCGTCAATGCGTTGCGCTGGAGAGAGCGCCGACGTCGCGCCCGTCTTCCTCACGCTTCGACGGTTCGTCACACCCGCCGCCAACGCGTAACGGCCGATCGGTGGTACATGCTGCCGCAACGCTTTCGACCGTGATCACCAGAGCCTCTGACCATGCGTTTCCGCACGCTCACGGCGGCACTTCTGTCGCTCGTCGCTGCCCACGCCTTCGCCTTCGATGCCAACTTCGCTCGGCGCTCTCGAATGCCGGGCCTCCCCCAGCCGAACGTCGACGCGATGATCGTTCACAGCCGCGGACCCGGAAACGCAGTGGACGGGGTCGACGTGGCTTCGCCCGATCCCGGCTCGATCCCGCTCGCCCTGGCGACCCGCGTCCAGCATTTGCCGCTCACGGCGGCCGATTTTGGCATGAAGTGCGACGGGATCACGGACGACGCCCAGAATTTTCGACGAGCCCTGGCCGTCCTCCAAGGCCGTCCCAACCCGACCCTGGAGTTGCCGAACGCCACCTGCGCCATCGGCACGACGATTGAGACGCCGGACTGGTCGAACGTCAACCTCGTCGGCTGGGGCGGCGGCACCGGCGCAGGCACGAACACCAACTTCCAAGATGGCACGGTTCTGAAATGGATTGGACCACCCGGCGGTGTGATGCTGGACTGGCGATCGCCGTTGGCGTCACGTCCATTTCTCACCGCGTCCTCGTCGATTGTGGGCCTCACCCTGGACGGGAATGGTCTCGCCGGTACCGGTCTCTACGTGCGGGGCCTCTATAATTCGCGCGTGGGCATCAAGGTCCGCCACGTCATCCATGCTGGCGTCGACATCGATATCTATTCGGGGGGCGGTGCTGACGTCCAGCTAAATCGATCCGACTATATAAACATTGATCTGAATTACCCGGAATCAAAGAACGCTGACGGCCTCGTGTTCGGCCCTGGCAATTCCTATAACGATAGCCACCACAATGTCTGGAGCAATATCTCGATCGTGCATCAGGCCGGGACAGGCATCAAGCTCGGCAATATCGACACCGACACATTCATAAATATCCAGGCTCAATGGCCTGTCGACGGCAGCGGTGTTCGAACCGGTCCGGGTCTCGTCTTCACGGCGTCGCCGAACCCGATCGGCCCTGGTGGCGTGACGCAGGCGGCGCGCGACCTGAAGATACTGGGCGCCAGCATCGCCAGTGGCACCTTCGCCCGCGCTGGCATCCACGGTCTTCCGAGCAACAACAACGTGATTTTCGGCTTCACGCAGGGATCGAATGAACCGAGCCCGGTTATCGAGCGCGGCGCGAGCCTCGACTGGGTCTCAACCACCGGTGAGTGGCACATCCGCAAGATCTATCCGTATCAGCAAATCTGGAAATCGCCTGGCGATTTCGACGTCATCTTCCTCAATCCGGCGGGCGCGACGGTCGGTTATTTCGGGACGGACGGAATTTTGACGGGTGTTCCTTCGGATGCGCTGCGCATCCGAGGCGTCCGGGGCGTGGCGATCGGCGCCCACAACAACGCCTCGATCGTCATCAGCCCCGACGGCTTCGTCTCCTTTCCGCAGATCATCGCGGCCAACGGAAACGCGGACGCGGCGAAGAAGGGTGTGCCGTCGGGAGGGCTCTTCTACAACATGCGGAGCGGCGCGCTGAGCCTCCGGCAGTAGCGGGCTGACACGCCGCTTGCCGGGCATCGCGCGCTCCTCGCGCCGCCTCCGCACGCTGGTCTGGGTCCGGCACGAGCTTCTGCGCCGGCCGTCATCGACAAAGTCTGGCGCGTGCCAACCCGCCTTTGGCCCGACGCTTATCGGTGTCCGGCCTGTACGGAGATGCTGGGACCGTGCTCGTCGCGGCGCCGGTCCGTGGGGGGCACGCACCTCTGACCCAACACCGCGGGGACATCGCGGCCGCTACACCCGACTTGGCGCCCCTCGGCGCCGGGGACGTCGCGCCGCCAGCGCAGACCCCGACGAGAATGCTCCGCGATGATGGGCCGCTCGAGCGACTACGACTTTTTCATCGTGACACGCGTGAGCCGGCCCAGATGATCGCCGCGGCGGCCCCTGCCGTGTCGAGCCCTACAGCACAAGCGCCATATTCGACCGGAACTCCGGAATTCCGACGACACGGAACACCGAGAATTCGAGCGGCCGGATCCCGTCGTCGGCCGGGCCGCCATCCCGCGCGCGGATGGCAACCGTGAAGGTACCAGCTTGGTCGATGTGGAACGGCATGTCCGGCAGACCGCGGACCCACCACGCGACTGAAGCGTAGCTGGCGATGAACTTGCCGCTCGCATCTAGGATCCCGACCTCGAGTTCAGGATTGCCCGTCACCTCGAACCGCAGCTCGACGGTATGCCGCCCGGGCTCGAGGGCGAAACTCGGCGATTGGAGGACGCCGTCGTTCTTGCGGAACTGGTCCTCGAGAAAGTGCGCGACATGCAGGCGCTCGAATCCATGGAACGACTCGATCGCGGTTCCCCTGTGTGCCGTCCCAGCCGGGTGCACGCCAACGATATTCCGGACATGCGCCTCGCCAGGACGCGTGTAGTCTGCCGGGCCGGTGATACGCCTGTAGCTCGCCGCGCAATATACATGATACCCAGCATCGGTCAGCCAATCGATGCATTTTCCATTGCTGTCACGTTGCTCCAGGATCAGTATCGGCTTGTGATTCCCGATGTAGCGCGCACTGCCCTGAAGGACTTCATATTCATAATCCTCAACGTCCATTTTAATGAGCCGAGGTTGAACGCGATAGTAGTCAATCAAATCATCCAGTGCGACAGTCTTTACCAATATACTTTGGCGCTCCGAGTTCGCATCCGGAACGAGCGAATCGTCGACCCCGCTTCCGAGATAAAGATGTGCATCCTGGAACGACAGAGCCGCAGCTGCGCGCTGCACGAGTGTCACGTTCGTGCAGTTGAAATCTTTGAACGTTCGGAGAGCGATCGATGCAGTGTTCGGATTCGGTTCTATGGCGAACACCGAGCCGCGACTGCCAACGATCTCCGACATGATCAGCGCGATGTCACCGACGTTTGTCCCGACATCGAACGCGACATCGCCCGGTCGTAGAACGTCTAAGCACGCGAACGTGACCGGGCTCTCGTTGTCGATCTTCTCGCGGATCGACGCGCTCACATCGAGCGGAGCAACGGACTGAGCCAGATTCTGCTGCGCGACTGTGGCCAGGAGCATTCTAGAAATACAACTCGCGGACCAACCGGCGAGTTCTTGAGATTTGCTCAGGATTCCTGCAAATTCCTGATATAGAGACTCCGTGTAGAAGGAACTCCGACCCGCTCCGTCCAGTGCAGAATTTAATGCTTCCATGCCCTGTTGCGATTTGCCGCATTCGAAGCAGGCTTTTCCGAGAAATAGAGTGGCCCAGAGCGGCTCCGAGCACTCGCTTCGCGCTCTGGTCAAGAGAGGAATCGCGCGTTCGGCCTGGCCCAGGCCTAACAAGGCACGCCCGTAATAATGTGCCTCATCGCCAGAGATGTGTCCGCTCCGCTCGCGCGGCTCGATAAGATGCACGACGTCCGCGAGCTTACCTTCGATGAAGAGCTGCCGAGCGACTTCCCAAGACGACATATTTATCCCTCTGGCGCCACGCGATGGTCATTCACCGATCGCTCGCGTGCGGGCGATATCTCATGCTCGCCGGCCTGGAGACAAGCGATAGGGGCGAAGCCGACGCTCGGATGGCCGATACCCGAACGAGATGTCCCTCCGCGATGGGCGGACCCCGATGCCCAGGCGTCTTCATCCCCGCGCTTGATGTCAGCTCAGTCGGTCCCCCTTTCGTTTGATAGAAGAGTGCGCTCTTCAGAGACCAGACTCATCAGGTACGCGTGAGAGCTCTGCTGGGAAGCTAAGTCGTCTAAGAGGCTCGCCGCATCTCTACCTCGACCGGCGGCTCTTAACGCTTTTGCCAGGTAGAAAGACGCCCACGGCATCTCAGAACAGTAATGACGGGCGCTCTCAAGAAGCGACACGGCCTCTGGCGCCTGCCCAAGATCTAGGAGCGCCCGCCCTAGATAATGCTCTTCGTCCGGAGTTAGCGTGCGGTAGCGGCGTTCGGCCTCCAACATCTGCGCAACAGAAATTGGCCGGCCGTCGATCGTCCAGCGCTGGGCGGTTCTCCAGTCTTTGGAATAGTTCAAATCCAATGTTTTCTCGCAGCATGACCTTAGAAGGGATTGTCCCTTCTCAGTGTAGATATGTATGTCGTCGTTGGTCAGTCCTGGAGAAAGTGATCCATCCAGTCCGGCAAGGAGGTTGTAGGCATCTAAGAGCTTGTACGGGGAATTGGCTACGTGCCTCATAAGACAGGCGTTGAGGATCCTAGAAGACTCGATACGCTCCAGCAGCGGTGGGGCATTGACAAACGCGTGCGGGGAATCGGGAGGAATTTCGTGAGGCGGGACCGTCGTGGCGATCCAGATAGCTTCCGCCGGCCAACCCCGGGTGATATTGTGGATAGCGGCAATGTAGCGGCGCACCAAAACGTCGCATATCTCGAATTGCGATTTTCCCTGCCGCGCAGCCTGGGCGCCGACATGAGATCGCGCATCTATTTCACCGAAATTGAAAATCAGTTTCATGCGCTCGCGATCAAGATTGAATTCTGAGATTTTACATACATCACCTCCATCTCGTCCGAAGCGGTGCATCGTGATGGGGCCGGTCCATATCGGCAAAATCGAGGGAGCGGCATATCCCCAAACGTGACTGTCCCCAATTACACAACAATCGATGGACTCGATGCCGTTTATAATTGCAAATTTCTCTCGCGCACTTTTGTAATCTGAGTTCTGAACGGCAAGGCATAGCTCGTAGTTGGCCGGGCCCTTGATGTCACCCATCGCGGTCACGTCGATCTTCCGGCCTGTGTTGCTTCTGTCGGGTCGCCGCTTCTGCCAACTTACTGCCTTCGGCTCAACCCCCTTCCCAGGTTCGGCAAAGTCAGAGCGGCGCGCGATCTGATCTAGCGTCCTCGTACACGCGGATCCGTCCCTTACGTCGTGCAGGAGCGCGCTGGCGGATCGTCGTTGCTGGACGTATTCATCACCATTGTCTCTTATTTTCATGATCTCTTTGATAAGAGTTTTCGCGTCACTGACCCAAGGTCCGAGCTTGAATATTTCTGGATCGTACGACATATCCCTGCAGGTGCGCTCATATACATCTCGATCCGGTGCGAAGTGAATTATGGGCTTGTCGAGAAGGGAAAAATCGGAAGCGAGAGAAGAATAATCCGTTATCAGAAGATCAATATCTTTGAGAATTGGATAAATGTCCAATAAAGGATCGATTACGGTCGAGATTTTCCTGAGATCCGAGCCGGCTCTGTCGTAAGGATGAGGTTTGACGATTAGTTCGATACCTTCATGGCCCAGGATCGACGGCAGGTCCGCGCCGAGAAAATCGTGCATGGCCGATCCATGCTCCCGGAATGTGGGCGCGAATAAAGTAGTTAGCTTGTTTTTGGCAACATTTATGTCGGCTGATCCAATCAGGTCGTGCTCGGTGTTGTTGCGAAAGAGCACATCATTCCGGCACATGCCGACGATCGGAAACTCGATCGCGTCAAAGTAATTCTTGAAAAGAAATTGACCCAGCTGGCTGGTCGAGCAGACCATATTGTACCCAGTATAGATGGTATTTATCAAATTTTCATGCCATGTAGATAAATCTATGTGTCCGGCACTGATTTGCGCGAGGCCGGCCATCTTGGGGCCTATGCCGTGCCATAGCTGGACCAGTGGGCGTGTGCCGAAGCGGGCTTTTATGTCTTCAGTAACTCCATCATCGAGGACGATAAAATCAGCGAGCGAAAAATCGTCTATGAGGGCGTCGTCTATAGTTTTAACAGGTAATCCGTTACGAGATAAATCGTTAAAAGTATCTGCTCGACTGGTTATGTATGTAGAAGAAAAACGATCGTCTTTGAGTGACGATAGGAACAGATATTTGCAATTACCGACAAAATGACCGTGATGTCCGACAAATGCCAGCCGAATTTTTCTCATTTGAAGGACTCAGATTAACGGATCTGGATTTTCTCGGTATTGATCGATGTGGTGAGTGAGAGGATATTTGCGGCTTTAAGCTCATGCGACCCGTGGGCCATCTGGGATTGTTCGGTCGGCGTCGATTGTCCGAGGCGGCATCCGGGCCGCTGTTGGGTCTGCAGTCCGACATGCACGCTCGCCGAACTACCCGCGGTTTGATCCTGGCTTACACTCGACTACCTGTGGTTGGCTACTGGCCCCGGTAACAATCTGCCATTCGACGGGCGCGCGAGCCGCGACGACATTCCTGCGACGACCTTCACCCTTCAGCGGGCCCGCGCCCCTCCGGCCCGCGCACGGCGGCCACAACGCGTCTCGTCCCTGCCGCCTACGCTGGGCGGCTATGCAGGTGCGAGGCATCACAGTATCCCGGGGTTGTTCGTGCGCGCCGCATCGCGTGCCCCGGTGTTGCCCAACTCGAACGATCGGGTTTCGCGCGCCCTGCCTCGCTCTCTTCCCGCGCCCTCGGCGGCCCGTATCGGTGGCGTCTCTCGGCAGTCTCTCAGACTGAGCGGCCTTCGAAGTGCTGATGGCCGGCCGCACCCGACCGTCCATTTCGGCTGCGCGCGCTGTTCGGCGGGCCGCGTGGTGCAGTGGAGTGGCAGTTCCCGGCCAACGCTGCCTGATTGTCGAACGTTCGTAGGCTCAGTGGGCGCTCGCGCCCTGGCCGATCTTGACCGATCGCGGTGGCCGGTTCTGGATCACCGATGCGGTTCGGGCTAGCGTCTCGGCAAACGTGGGCAGACGTGGGCAGACGTGGGCAGCCGGCGATCGCGGGATGCGTTTTGATGCGGCTCTGTCGACGCGCCCGCTGCGCAGTCAGGGTTGCTTAAATCACCGTCGTTTACACTCCGTTAACCATACTTTATGCAAGTGGAAGTGGTAAGGATCCTGGTCTCCAAGTCGTGGCTGCAGCCAGCATGCATGGGCACAATGTCAATTTTTCCGACGTCGTGAACCTCACTATAGCTTTGTCGGAGCGTGTTGCCGAAACGTGGCGTCAGGGGCGTTCCGTAGCTGATACTGAAGTCGAGACGATCGGTAATGTTGCCTCGTTCCTGCGCCTGCATCTTTCCGAGTGGCCTCCGCAACTGAGTCGCGCGATCTGCAACGTGATCACAAACTCTCCGAAGGGACGGGACCGCTCACTGTTGCTGATCGAGTACATTCAGTCTGGTGCATTCGACCAGCAACAGTCAGGAAAGCTCACGATGCCCTTCGTTATGGACCTCTACCGTATCGTTCTCGGGCGGGAGGCCGAAGAGGATGCCGTGCGGCACTGGTCGGCGCAGCTGAATTCCGGCAAGATCACACGGAAGCAGCTGCTGGGCACCGTTATAACTTCAGATGAGTTCCGGGCCTCGCTGAGCGTTGCGTAAGATCCTGTCGGCGCTGCTCTGTGACGGGCCGCCGGCTCTTTCGGCCCTGGATTTTGCTGTCGCCCTGAGGAGGCCGAGCTACTCCGATTGTGATCACCCCGTTCGTCGGTGTCCAGATCCAGGCACCTTCGCGCGCCACATTGCTGCCGCGACTGGCTTATCCATTCGTGGGCTGCTAAAGACGCGATGTCGGCACCTTTAGCCCTATGCATCGGTTGCGTACGGGTCGATATTTTGCAATCGAAATGCGAAGATGCGAGATCTGGAACCAACTGAATGCTGACGGTTACACGGACGCCGCTGCGGGTCAGCCTGTTTGGCGGTGGTACGGATTATCCTGAATATTTCGAGCGCGCGCCTGGCGCCGTGGTCGGGATGGCGATCGATAAGTATATCATCATCGCCGCCCTCGACCTGATCGGCTGCCAGGATTATAATTATAGGTTGAGCTACTCGAAGCTTGAGCACTGTGACAACGTCGCCGAGATCGAGCATCCGGTGGTGCGCGAAGTGCTGAAGCATTTCGAGATTGACCGCCGGCTGGACATCAGCATCATCTCCGACCTACCGGCCGCGGGCAGCGGTCTCGGCTCGTCGTCGGCCTTCACGGTCGGGTTCCTGCGCACGGTCTATGCCCTGCGCGAGCAGAAGCCCACCAAGATCGAGCTGTCGAAGAAAGCCATCGAGGTCGAGCGCGAGATCCTGCGCGAGAATGTCGGCGTCCAGGACCAGCTCCACGCGGCGTTCGGGGGGATCAACCGCTTCGATTTCAGCGGCTCGGCCATCCGGATCTCGCCGCTGCAGATGAGCTCCACCGCGATGCAGCAGCTCAACGCGTCGATGGTGCTCGTTCATACCGGCATCGCCCGCCGCGCGACCACGACGGTCGCCGCGCAGATCGCCGTCACGCGGGCCAGGGCGATCGACAAGGAGTTGTCCGAACTCTACCGCCTCGTGGAAGAGTGCGTCTCCCTGCTGGAGGGCGGCACCACGGGCTGGCTCACGCAACTCGGCGAGATGCTGTCGGCCTCGTGGAAGATCAAGCGCACGCTCTCGCGCGACGTCTCCAACACCGTGCTCGACGAGCTGTTCGAGACCATCGTGGCGTCGGGGGCCTACGGGGCGAAGCTCTGCGGCGCGGGCGGCGGTGGCTTCTTCCTCGCGCTGATCGATCCGGAGAAGATCCCGGCCCTGACCGAGCGGGTCGCACCCCTCTCGGTCGTCCCGATCGGCATCGACGTCGACGGCTCGACGCTCATCTACCGCCAGACCCGCTGAGCGGTAGCTTCACACAGACCGGCGCGGCTGTTACGAGGCCGCCGGCTCACCTGGACGAGATGCAGGCATGCGAATTCTGATCACCGGCGGCGCGGGCTACATCGGGACGATTCTGGTGCCGATGCTGCTGGAGCGCGGGCACCACGTCACGGTGCTCGACACGTTCAAGTCCGGAACGCCGGACCTCTCCTCGGCCTGCCAGTACGACACGTTCGAGCCCATCAAGGGCGACGCGCGCGACACGCGCATCCTGGACGAGCTGATCCCGAAGCACGACGTGCTCATCCCCCTCGCGGCCCTGGTCGGCGCGCCCCTGTGCAAGGAGGATGCGATCGGCGCCACGACGCTGAACCGCGACGCCGTGGTCGCGCTGGCGCAGCGCGCGAGCGGTGAGCAGAGAATCGTCTACCCGACGACCAACTCGGGCTACGGCGTCGGCGAGGCCGGCAAGTTCTGCACCGAGGAATCGCCCCTGCGGCCGATCTCGCTCTACGGCACCACCAAGGTGGAGGCCGAGAAGGCCGTGCTCGACACCGGGCGCGGCGTCAGCCTGCGGCTCGCGACGGTGTTCGGCATGGCGCCGCGCATGCGGCTCGACCTCCTCGTCAACGACTTCACGCACCGGGCCGTGACCGACCGGGCGCTCCTGGTCTTCGAGGGCCACTTCAAGCGCAACTACATCCACATCCGCGACGTCGCCAAAGGGTTCATCCACGCGATGGACAATTTCGACCGGATGCGCGGCGAGGCGTACAATCTCGGCCTGTCGAGCGCCAACCTGTCGAAGCTGGAACTCTGCGCGCGCATCAAGGCGCACGTTCCGAACTTCGTCTACGTCGAGGCCCCGATCGGCGAGGATCCCGACAAGCGCGACTACATCGTGTCCAACGAGAAGCTGGAGGCGACCGGCTGGTTCCCCGATTTCGACCTCGACCGGGGCATCAAGGAGCTGATCAAGGGCTTCCGGATGATCCGCAACTCGCGGTTCGCCAACGTCTGATCCGGATGTCCAGGGCCCAGCAGCGATCGCCCCGCCGGGCGGCCCGACAGGCCGGCCGGCGCGGGAACGGACCGAGGTGACCATGAGCGCGATCGTCGATTTTCTCACGCAGACCCGCGACACCTTCCAGGCCGCCCTCGACGATTCCGGCTTCCACGCGACCCTCGCCGAGATCGCCGATCTCGTCACCGCGTCCCTGCGCGACGGTGGCAAGCTCCTGACGATCGGCAACGGCGGAAGCGCCGGCGACGCGCAGCACATCGCGGGCGAGTTCGTCTCGCGGCTCAACTACGACCGCCCGCCGGCCGCGGCCGTGGCGCTGACCACCGACACCTCGGTGATCACCGCGATCGGCAACGATTACGGCTACGAGCACGTGTTCGAGCGACAGGTTCTGGCCCTCGGGCGGCCGGGCGATGTCCTGCTCGCCCTCTCCACGTCGGGGCGGTCGCCGAGCGTGCTGAAGGCGATGGACGCGGCCCGCGGCCTGGGTCTGCGGGTCGTCGCCTTCACTGGCGCCACGGGCGGGGCGATGCCCGAGCGGGCGGATGTCTGCCTGCACGCGCCGTCGGACGCCACGCCGCTGATCCAGCAGGTCCACATCACCGCCGCGCATATCGTGTGCGGCCTCGTCGAGGAGAACCTGTTCCCGCGCGGGACGGCCTCTTGAGGACCGTCCGGTGAGCGGCGCGGCGGGCGGGGGCACCGTCCGGCAGGCCATGATCCTGTGCGGGGGCTTCGGCACCCGGCTCGGGGCGCTGACGGCGGAAACCCCGAAGCCGCTTCTGGCGGTCGCCGAGGAGCCGTTCCTGGACGTGCTGCTGTTCGAGCTCGGCCGCCACGGCTTCACGGACGTGGTGCTGCTGGCCTCTTTCGTCAGCGAGAAGATCCGCGCCTACGCGACCGACAACCCGGTCGCCCGCCGTTTTGGCATGAAACTGCGGGTCTCGATCGAGCCCGAGCAGGCTGGGACCGGTGGCGCCGTCGTGCACGCCCTCGCGGAGGCGGACGAGACCTTCCTGCTCCTGAACGGCGATTCCTGGTTCGACTTCAACCTGCTGTCACTCGCCGAGATGGCCGCGCGCCATCCGGAGGCCGCCATGGTCCTGTCGCTCCGGCGGGTGCCGGACGCCGCGCGCTACGGCGTCGCGATCCTCGACGGCGCGCGGATCACGGCGTTCCTCGAGCGGCCGCCCGGGCCCGGCCCGGGTCTCGTCAATGCGGGCGTCTATCTGGTGCGCCGCGCCGCGTTGGCAGGCCTGCCGGCGACCTGCTCGCTCGAGCGGGACGTCCTGCCCGCCCTCGTCGCCGAGGGGCGCGTGGCGGGCGTGGCGCACGAGGGCTATTTCCTCGATATCGGCGTGCCCGAGAGCTATGCCCGGGCCCAGACCGAGATCCCGGCCCAGTGCCGGAGGCCCGCCGCCTTCCTCGATCGCGATGGGGTCCTCAACCACGATCACGGCTATGTCGGGTCCGTCGACCGGTTCGACTGGGTCGACGGCGCGCGCGAGACGGTGCGCGCGCTGAACGAGGCCGGATTTCTCGTGTTCGTCATCACGAATCAGGCCGGCGTCGCGCGCGGCTTCTACACCGAGGCGGACGTCGCGCACCTGACGGCCTGGATGCAGGAGGATCTGCGCCGGGTCGGGGCGCATTTCGACGATCTGCGCTACTGTCCCTATCATCCGGACGGGACGGTCGAGGCCTACAGGAGGGTCCACGACTGGCGTAAGCCGAAGCCCGGCATGATCCTCGACCTCCTGGACAAGTGGCCGGTCGATCGGGATCGCAGCTTCCTCATCGGCGATCAGGAGACCGACATCGCGGCCGGACAGGCGGCCGGCCTGCCGGCCCACCGGTTCTCCGCCGGGAACCTCCTCGACTTCGTCCGCGACGCCGGACTCCTGACCTGACGCGCTCCTGACACGACGCCGGAACTCGGATCGACGGCGAGCCGCGACGCGCCCGGCCCGGGCACGGTCGTAATCGCTGCAACGGCGTGCGGTGGAGGCTTCGTGACGTCCGGTCGACGCGCTCAGTCGGCGGATTTGACGAGCTGCTCGGCCTGCGCGGCCTCGCGCATCGCGCGCTCCCAGTCCAGCTTGCGCTCCCGCGTCGCCGCATCCTTGCGTCCGGCCGCCTTCTGATCGCGCGGTTCGACAAGTTTAATGTCGTAGTTCGCCATCTCGAAACCATCTCCCGCTCTGCCGAAGGCAACGCGGAAAGACAGTTTCGGTTCAGGGCCGGCACAGGAATCTCAATCGAGCCCGATCAATCGGCGCCCGATAGACCGATCAGGATCATGGCCGCGTGGGCGGCGCCGATCACGGCGCCCGATCGCGCCAGTCGCAGGGCCTCGGCCCGCGAGACGCGCAGGACCTCGATATCCTCGCCGGGATCCGGGCGCGCCGGACCGGCGGCCACCGCCCGCCCGCGCACGAGATGCATGCGGTTGGCGTAGCGGGCCGGATCCGCGTTGAGGGTGACGACGAGTTGGGCATCGGCGCAGCGGTAGCCGGTTTCCTCGCGCAGTTCGCGGTCCGCGGCCGACAGGATGTCGGCGTCGGTGGCATCGATGACGCCGCCCGGCAGCTCGAGGCTCATGCCGCCGTAGGCGTGCCGGTAGTGCCGCACGAGGATGACGTGATCGTCCGCGTCGACCGCCAGCACGAGGGCGATGTCGGGCGCTTCCAGGACGTAGTAGGGCGTGACCGCGTGGCCGGACCGCGTCACGCAGTCGTCGGCGCGCAGCCCGAGCCATCGGTCCTTCAGGACCTGCCGGGATCCGCGGACCGTCCATTCGCGTGCCGACATGCGCGTCTCCAGGGCTCGGAACTGCGCGCTTCATCCAACGCCGGCGCGGCGTCGGCAAGCGTCCGCCGCGCGGGGTGCGGCGGGGCTCCCGCTTCGACGCCGACGGGCGCTTTTTCGGCCCGGCCGCGCGGCTTCGATTGCGTCCCAGGACCCCAACCGGTAAGCGTCCCCCCGTCGGAAGTGCCTCAGTGCAGGCCGCCATAGGGGTTACGATGACGGGAACGAAACTCGCCATGGCATGCCGCGTCTGCGATGGACGCGATGTCGAGCTGTTCCTCGACCTGACCGATCAGCCGCACTGCAACCGTCTGATCCCGCCGGAGCTCGCCGACCGGCGCGAGCCGCATTTCCCCCTGCGCGCCGGCTTCTGCCACGACTGCACGCTCGTCCAGATCGATCACACGATCCCGAAGGAGAGCATGTTCAGCGACTACCCCTACGTCTCGGGCACGACGAAGACGCTGGTGGAGCATTTCCGCCAGACGGCGGCCCGACTCGTGGAGCGGTACGACCTCGGACCGCAGGACCTCGTCGTCGATATCGGCAGCAACGACGGCACGTGGCTGCGGCAGTACGAGCCCTTCGGCCTGCGCCGCTGCGGCGTCGAGCCCGCCTCCAACGTCGTGGAACTCGCCCGCGCCGCCGGCGTGCCGACGCTGAACCGCTTCTTCAACGCGGAGACCGCCGAGATCGTCCGCGCGCAGGACGGGCCGGCGAGCCTGATCACCGCCGCCGGCGTCTTCTTCCACCTGGAGGAACTGCACAGCGTCGTGAAAGGCATCGTCGCGCTGCTCAAGCCGGACGGCGTCTTCGTCGTGCAGGCGATCTACCTGGGCGGCATGATCGAGAACACCGCCTTCGATCAGATCTACCACGAGCACCTGTGCTACTACACGCTCCGCTCCCTGGAGCAGCTGTTCGCGCGCCACGGCCTGGAAGTCTTCGACGTCAGCGTCGTCCCGGTCCACGGTGGCTCCCTCGAGGCGCATGTCGGCTTCCCCGGCGCCCATCCGGTCAGCGACGCGGTCAAGCGCATGCGCCCCGACGAGGAGACCCGCGGCTACGGCAAGTTCGAGACCTATGTCGGCTTCGCCGAGAACGTCCGGCGCCTGCAGGCGGCGCTGCTCGACCTGCTGGAGCGCATGCACGCCGAGGGGAAGACGGTCCACGCCTACGGTGCCCCGGCCAAGGGCGCGACCCTGCTCAACGCCTTCGGCATCGGCCCGCGGCTGGTCCAGTACGCGGCCGAGAAGAATCCGCTGAAGTTCGGCCGCTTGATCCCCGGTGCCCGCATCCCGATCGTCGAGGAGGGCAGCGTGCCCGCGCCCGACGCCTACCTGGTGCTCGCCTGGAACTTCATCGACGAGTTCCTGGCGCGCGAGCGCCGCTACCTCGAGAACGGCGGCGCCTTCATCGTCCCGGTGCCGGAACTCAAGGTGATCACCGCCGCCGACCTGCCGAAGGCGGTCTGAGCGTGGCTGCCGTCTCCCGATCCTCCTTGCCCGAGACCGTCGTCGTCGTCGGTGCGACCGGGTTCGTCGGCCGCAACCTCGTCGCGCATCTCGCCGACCGCGTGCCGCGGCTGATCGCGGTCAGCCCCTCCGGCCGCGCGGTGCCGGGGGCGCATGAGGCCGCGCGCTTCGATGCCCTGGAGGCGCTGTCGGTTCCCGCCGACGCCATCGTCATCAACGTCGCCGCGCAGCGCTACGACGCCGACAAGTTCGAGACGGCGCAGAGCGACCTGCTGACCGGCAATGCCGAGATCGCCAACCGCCTCTACCGGTTCTGCCTGACGAAGGGCATCCGCGAGGTGCGCGCGGCCTCGAGCGTCGCGGTCTACCCGGCGGCCCTCGATCCCCTCGACGACGCGCAGGCTGTCGACCTCAACGCGCCGCCCAACCGGAACGAGGCCTTCTACGCCTGGTCGAAGCGCTGGTCGGAGGTGATCGCCGACCTCCACGCCGAGCGCTACGGGATCCACACGATCAGCTTCCGCCTGAGCAACCCCTACGGTCCCCACGACTCGACGGATCCGCGCAAAGCGCACGTCCTGCCGGCCTTCGTGATGCGCGCGCTCGCACCGGGGGAGCGCTTCGAGATCAAGGGCAACCCGCTGGTCGAGCGCGACTTCATCTACGTCGGCGACGTCGTCGACGTGTTCGCCCGCTCCCTGGAGATGCGGGAGACGAGCGACGCGCTCAACCTCTGCCGCGGCGAGACCACGACCCTGCTCGACCTCGCCCGCACCATCCTGGAGGTGGCGGGCGAGAATCGGCCGGTGCACGCCCCCGACACGGCGACCCACGGTGTGCTCGCCCGCCGCTCGACCAACCGGCGGCTGCGCGAGCGCTTCGGGATGTCGACCTTCACGGGACTCACGGACGGGCTGCGGCCGACGATCGCGTGGTATCGCGAGGCCTATCGCGACGGGGCGCACCATGCCGGGGCCTGAGCGCGACATCGTCATCGGGGCGAACGGCTTCCTCGGGCGCAACCTCGTCCCGCGGCTCCGGGCCGAGGGCCGCGAGGTCGTCGAGATCGGTCGGGCGGCGGGCGACCTCTCCGACTGGGCGAACGTCGAGCGGGCGCTGCGCGCGGCGCCGCCGGCCGGCCGGATCTTCCACGTGGTGACCCGCCAGCGCACCGGCGCGGTGCAGTACGACATCCAGGGCGAGCTCCTGGCGATCAACGCCCGGGTCCACCTGAACGTCCTCGAGGCGTGGCGCCTGTTCCAGCCGCAGGCCAAGCTCGTCTCCACGGGCTCGTCCTGTACCTATCCGGAATCGGCGGAGCCGCTCCCTGAGGCGCGGTTCGGGCAGGGACCCACGCATCCCTCGGTGATCGGCTACGGGCTCGCCAAGCAGGTCCTGGCGACGGGCTCGGCGGCCTACGCGCACCAGTACGGGCTGAGTTTCCTGCACTGCGTGCTGGCGACCCTGTACGGGCCGCACGACAACAAGGCCTCCGACCGCAGCCACTTCGTCGGCGCCCTGCTCGACCGGGCCGTGCGGGAGAAGGCGGCGGGCGCTGCGCAGTTCGAGGTCTGGGGCAACCCGCAGACCGTCCGCGAGGTGCTGTACGTCGACGACCAGATCGACGCGATCCTGGCGGCCGACCGGGCGTTCGACAACGAGATCCTCAACTGCGCCGCCAACACGCCTGTCACCGTCGAGGCGGTGGCGCGGGCGGCCCTGGCGGCCCTCGACTGGTCCGTCCCCCTGGTCAGCCCGCCCGGCTCGTTCCAGGGCGCGGCCTACAAGATGCTCGACTCGTCGCGGTTCCTCGACCGGACCGGCTGGCGGCCGCGCATCGCTCTCGAGGCGGGCCTGCGCAGGCTCGTCACGGCGGAGTACGCCGACCGTTGAGACCACCCCCCGCGCTCGCCGTGCCCCTGACCGCCCCATGACGGATGCCGCCGAGAGCCTCGAGGACACGCCGTCCCTCCACGCGCGCAGCGTCCACGCCGCCAACGCGGCCGTGCAGGGCGGCGACCTCGCGGCGGCGAAGGCGCATTACGGGGCCGCGTGGCGGAGCGCCGATGTCGGCACGCTCGTGATCGGCGACAGCCACGTCTTCACGTTCCTCGAGGCCGGGCACGTCCTGCCGGTCTGGCTCGGCGCCGTGACCATGCACCGTGTCGGCCGCGACGGTCCGGCCCTCCTCGCCCTCAGCGAGCTGCAGGTCGAGCGCGGCCTCGACGTGGTGTTCTGCTTCGGCGAGATCGACGTGCGGGCCCACGTGGCGCGGCAGGCCGAGACGCGGGCCATCCCCGTCGAGGCGGTGGTCACCGACCTCGTGGATCGCTACCTCGATGCTCTCGACCGCGTCTGCGACCGCCCGGGCGCGCGCGTGTTCGTGGCGACGGCGGTGCCGCCGCAGGAGATCGCGGCGGGATCGCCGCACGCGGCGCCCGATCTCGCGCCGCTTCCGGACCGGATCGCCATCGCCCGGATCCTCGCCGAGACGCTGGCGGCCGGTGTCCGAGCGCGCGGTCTCGGGCTGATCGACCTGCACGCGGCGCTCCGCGACCCGAACGGGCTGATGCGGGCCGCTTGCGGCTCGGACGGGATTCACGCCTATACACCGGAGGGCCGGCGCGTTGCCGCGGACCTGCTCCTGGCGGCGCAGGGCGGGACCTGGACCCGCTCGCCGCTGAGCGGCGGGGCGGCGTGAGCAGGGCCGCGCCGCGCGCGCCGCGGCCTCGATCCGTCGCCGAGGCGACCGGCCGCGCCCCGCGCCTCTCCACCATGCGCGAGGTGCGTCGCCCTGCGCGCGCGACCCTGCCGTCCAGGAGACCGACGTTCCATGACGCGTGAGCGCTTCATCGTTGTCGAGCAGAGCGCGCTGGCCGTGGGCGGGCATTACAGCCAGTACACCACGGCGATCGCGCGCGCCGCGCGGGAGTCCGGCCTGGAGCCGCTGGTCCTCAGCAACCGGCGCGCCGAGCCTGACGCGTTCCCGGACGATCTCGCGATCCGGCCGACCTTCTCGCTGACCTGGGGCGAGGCCGAGTACGGCACGCCCGACGGTGCGCCGGTCGAGTTCGGCCGGGAACTCAGGGGCGCCCTGGCGGACCTGCGGGCGGGTCCGCGCGACATCGTCCTCGTGCACACGCTGGGCTTCCGGGAACTGCTCGATCTCCTCGCCTTCGTCTCCGCGCGGGAGCCCGACGCGGCGCACCCGACTCTCCACGTGCTGCTGCGCTACGATCCCGCCCCCCTCGCGGCCGTGATCGGCACCTATCGCCCGTATTTCGACCGGATCCGAACGTCGCCGACGCTCGCCCGCAGCGTCCGGTTCCACGCCGACACGGAGCGGCTCGCCGCGACCTTCTCGTACCTGACCGGGATCGCGTTCCTGCACGCGCCGATCCCGTTCGACCAGGCGCATCTGCGAGCGGCCCTGGCGGACCCCACAACGCCCGCGGGCGATACCCTGAGGGTCCTGTATCTCGGGGATGCCCGCCTGGAGAAGGGCTACACCGACCTGCCGGCGGCCGTGGCCTCCCTCTGGGCCGACCTCGTCGGGCCCGGCCGCATCCGCTTCGTCATCCAGTCGAACTTCAACACCCCCGGTGGTGAGCCGGGCGTCCTGTCCGCCCAGCAGCAGCTCGCGGCCTACGGCGATCGGCGCGTCCGGCTGCTCCCCGAGGCCCTGGATGCCCCCGCCTATTACCGCCACCTCGCCGAGGCCGACATTGCCCTGATCCCCTACGATGCCGCGCGCTACCGGGAGCGCAGCTCGGGTGTGCTGGTCGAGGCGATGGCGGCGGGCCTCCCCGTCGTCACGTCCGCGGGATCATGGATGGAGACGCAGGTCGGCCCCGACAACGCCGTCCTGTTCGATGCGCCGGACGCGCTCGCCGACGCGCTGCGCCGCGCCGTGGCGGATTACCCGAGGCTGCGGGCGGGCGCACAGGCCCGGCAGGCGGCGGCCCTGGAGCGCGCGTCCCCCGGCAACTTCATCCGGCACATCGTCGCGGCCACGCCGGAGCCCGTCGCGGCCGAGCGCCCCTCGGTCCTGCTCGTCATGAACGGCGATGCCATGGTCATGCGCAACGGCTCAAGCCGGATCGCGCGGTCGCAGCTGCAGTACCTCGCCGCTGCCGGCTACGCGGTCACCGGCCTGTTCCTGTCCCATCGCCAGCTGGACGGCGCCGCGTATCGTGACTGGCACGGGATGCTGCTCGGCGTTCTGCACGATTTCGCGTTCGAGCGGGTGTTCGTCGCGACGCCCGGCCGCTCCGCGGGCGACGCGCCGACCGCCGGCACCCCGACGCTCGCGGACGAGTTCGTGGCCGCGGCGGCCTACGCGGTTCCGGCATCCCTCGCCGGCGCCCTGCGGACGAGGCCGCCGGATCTGATCCTCCTGAACTACATCACCGCCCTGCCGCTGGTCGACGCGCTCGGGGTCGACGCGCCGATCGTGTGCGAGATGCACGATCTCCAGGCCGTGCAGCGGGCGATCTACGCCCGCCGGCCGGTCGACCCGGACGAGCTCGCCCTCGAGACCACGCATCTCGCACGCTGCCAGCACGTCATCTCGCTCAACCCGCGCGAGACGGCCTTCGTCCGGGACAACCTTCCGAGCGTCCCGGTCACCACGGTTGGTGTGCAGATCGCGCCGTCTCCCGCCCGCCTCGCCGACCTCGCCGGCCTGCGCGACCTCGCCGACGTGATCGCCGCCTGCGGCCCGCAACGCCCCGCCCTGCGTCCCGCCCGGAGGCCCGCCTCCGAGCGCGTCGCCCTCTTCGACGCCTCCGGCATCGACGTCCTCTTCGTGAGCTCGGCGCACCTGTCGAACGTCTCGGGCCTGCGCTGGTTTCTCGACGCGGTGCGCGCGCGCCACCTCCCCGATCTCCGCGTGGTCGTCGCCGGCAGCATCTGCGATCTCGGCCCGTGGCCGGACGAGCCCGGCCTGCACTTCGTGGGCCAGCTCGACGACCTCGCGCCCCTGTACGCCGCGGCCCGGATCGTCGTCCTGCCGATCCGGGAAGGGGCGGGCAGCGCCGTCAAGACCTACGAGGCGCTCGCCCACGGCAAGCCGATCGCCGCGACCTCCCTGGCGTTCCGCGGCCTCGACGGTGCCGAGGGTCTGGTCGCGCATGACGAGCCCGAGGATTTCGCGGCCGCGCTCGAGGCCCTGCTCGCCGCGCCGGACCTGCGCGCGAGCCACGCCGCCGCGGCGCGCGCCGCCGCGCTCCGCCTCGGCGATGTCGGGCGCTACCGCGCGGCCCTGAACGGGGTGTTCGGCGCCGTCCTCGGATCGCGCGCCCGGCCCGCGCCGGCCCCCGAGCCGATCCGGGCCGACGCGGACCTCGTCGAGTGGAGCCCCCTGCTCGGGGCGGTGAACCGTCTCTGCCGCGCCGTGATCGCCGGGTACCCGCCCGATCCCGTCCTGCGGAGCGAACTCGCGGGCTTCGACGCCGCGGCCGCCCTCGCCCTGGTCGAGACGGTCGCGCGCACGATCCTGGAAGAGCGGCCCGTCTCCCTGCTGAGATCCGACGATGCGATCGCGGCCGAGATCGTGCGCTTCGCCATGCGCGAGCCCGTCGACACGGTCGTCGCGGCCGCGCGGATCGTGCTGGGCAGCCAGGCGAGCGAGGCGGCACATCGGGTTCTCTTCGACGGGCGCAGCCCGATCCGCATCTCGAATCCCGGCGCCGGAGCCGGGCAGGCCCAGGTCCGGGCGGGCCGGAATGCTCTCGGCGCGAAGCCGAACCCGCAGGGCGGCCTCGTCTGGACCTATCGGCCGGATCCCGAGGCCCATCCGCATCTCGGCCTCAGCCTCGAGCCGCGGCACGATGCCCCTTGGACGGCCGCGCAGACCCTGTCGGCCGCCGAGCGCGCGGCCGCCGTGCTGGCGCTGCCCGCCGCGGAGGGCCTCGCCATCACGCTCCTGCCGCCGATCTGCGCGACCGGCACGGCGTGGATCGAGATCGATCTTCCGGAGCGGGACGCCGCCGAAGCGGCGCTCCGACTCGACGACGGCGCGGTCCCGACGATCCGGCTTCGGATCGGCGGTCGGCTGCGGCTCCGGGCGGCCATCCCGCCCGCGCATCGCGGCGGTCCCTTCACCCCGGTGACGATCCGCCTGCACGGGGTCTCGGATCCGGCGCTCGTGCGCGACGTCAGCGTCGGCTGGTCGTCTCAGGCCCTGGAGGCCTTCCTCGCGGGCGATCCGCAGGTCCCTACCCTGCCCGCCGAGGTCGCCCCGGCGGCGGGCGGTTCGGGCCTGTCCAGGCTCTTCTCGGGCGCGCTGCGCCAAGCCCTGCGCCCGCGGACCGTGCGCCCGCTCTGCGTCGCGCCGGAACTGAGCCTCGTGATCGCCGTCGATCCTTCGCCCGGCGCCGACAAGGCGCCGGTGCGCTGCTTCGCGGACGGCGTCGAACTGGTGCGCACCGGTGCGGCGGACCGGGTCGCCTTCCTCAGGCCGGGTTCCGTCGAGCCGCGATCGTGGTGCCCGCGGATCCAGCTCGTCGGCGCCGGCGGGGATCCCCATTCCGGCACCGTGACGCTCACGCTCGATGGTCTGAGGGACGCCGTCACCGGGGATCGCGGCTTCGCCCGGACCAATCTGCACGAGCCCGAATACATCGAGGGCCGGATCTCGCACCGCTGGTCCGGGGCCGATCCGGTCACGGTCATCGACGTGCCGGTGTGGTCGGATCAGCCGGGCCGCCTGGAAGTCGTTCTCGTCGCCCTGGGCCGCAACACGGACCCGGACGACGTGGCGGTCGCGATCGGCGGTGAGGCGGCCGCGATCGAGCGGGCCGAACGCGACGGAATCGTCACGCTCACGGCCGCGATCCCGCCGCGGTCGGATGCGGGCTCGACGCGTGTCGAAGTCGCCGTGCGGACGAGCTTCCATCCGGAGGGCGATACCCGGACGCTCGGCGTCGCGTTCGGATCGATGCGCTTCGTCTACCCCTTCAGCGCCGCGGTCGATCGTCCGTCCTGATCGACGCGGCCGCGCTCCCGATGACGGGCGCGATCGCCCGCGCCCGCAGGCCCGCTCACTGTGCGGGCATCCGAGACGCATCCTGCGCGCAACGGCAGCGACGCGGGCCGCCTCGCGGTGCCTGTCCTAGATCCGGAACTCCACGGCACCGGCCGGGAAGATCTCCGCGACCCGGGCTTCCTGTTCGCGGAGGTCCCAGAGCCGGAATTCGGCGTACCGGATCCGGAGGCTGTCGCCCTGCGCGGCCACGTAGCAATGCTCGAAGGCGAAGAGCACCGTGTCGAGCTTCGGTCGCGCGTCGCGGGGCTCCACCTCGCCCCGTGCCTCCGCGTCGGCCGAGACGTCCAGCGTGATCGCGGCGTGGCCGCTGGTGGGCATCGCGTCGAACGCGCTCACGAGCAGAGCGATCTCGTCATGGGTCAGCTTGAGAAGGAAGCAGAAGCGCTTCACCGACTCGAACGTGTCCCCGGCCGGGAACGCGCGCAGCAGCGTGATCGAGAAGGGACGCCCCTCCTCCGGCAGGCTGCGCAGGTGCCGGGACGGCACCGCGCGCAGGGCCGAGATGTTCATGGTCTTGGCCGCCGACGGCTGGGCAACGCGGCCCTCGCGCCGGCCGTTCGTCCGGTAGTGCAGCAGCGGGTTGACGCCCGAGGCCGTCACGTCGGGGTAGCGGATCAGGTAGGAGGTGCTGCTGAAGCCGGGATGCGGGTCGAGCCCGGCGGCGGACCCGAACCGCAGGTAATGCCGCACCGGATCGAGGCGGGTCTTGCCGCTCTGGTTGCGGAAGAAGGCCGTGTCGAAATCCTCGGCGGGATCGCGATTCTCGGCGGCGCCGCGCCAGACGTAGTGGAGATAGGGGTCGATGCCCGAGGCCGCGACGTCGCCGTTGTGCCTCAGGTAATAGGCCGCGTCGAACAATCCCGGCACGCGCCCGATGACGACGCGCCGGAACACCTTCGAGATCGTCCGGATCGCGGCCCGCTTGAGGGATGGCTGACTCATGCGAAGACCGGCGCCTCGCAGAGGGACCGGAGCTTCTCCGCGTAGGCCACGGGCGAGCAATCCTGCGCCACCTGCGCCAGCCCGGCGCGCTGCAGCCGCCGCCAGGCCTCGGCATCCTCGTGGAGCTCGATCAGCCCGGCGATGAAGGCATCCGGGTCGCGCCAGTCCCGCGTCAGGTATCCGGAGCCCTCGGGCCAGCCGAGCTGCTCCGCCAGGATCGGCGTGAGCAGGCAGGGGAGCCCCTGCGCGACGGCGGCGTGGACCTTGTGGGGCATCCCGGCGGCGAAGCGTGTGGGGGCGACGAAGACGCGCGCCCGGTCGAGGAGCGGCGTCGGGTCCGGGACCCGGCCCATCACGGCGACGTTCGGTGCCGACAGGCGCGCGCGCAGATCCGGGGTGACCTGCCCGATAATGGTGAACGGCACGCGCGGCAGGGCGCGATGGACCTCCGGCCAGACGGTCTCGAGGAACCAGATCAGCGAATCGACGTTCGGCGAGTTCTCGTGCTCCAGCGACCCGATGAACACGAAGCCGCTGCGGCCGTCCAGATCGGCCGCGCCTTCCGGCTGCGACGCGAAGGCGTGGCCGAGCACCGCGGTGTTGCGCACGCCGTGGAACTGAAGCAGGCGCGCTTCCGCCTCCGAGACGCAGACGACATGGTCGGCCTGCGCGAAGTTGCGGGTTTCCCGTCGTGCGGAGGCCGCCAGGTGCGCGCCGAATCCGTAACCGTCCCGCAGGGTCCCCTCGAGGAAGGCCCGCAGGCAGAACAGGGCCTCCGAATCGAAGATGACGCGGCTCCGCGCGAAATCGCGCAGCGCCATGTCCCGGTTCTGGAAGATCTGGCAGACCAGATCGATGTTGTGCGGGCGGCTGACCCAGAGCACGTCGTAGTGGTCCTGCCGCTCGTCGATCAGCCGCGCGAGTCCCGCTCCCTCCTCGGCATCGAGGATCTCGACGGTGTCGGGGAGGTCGCGGTACCGCTGCGCGATCTCCGGATCCGCGCGGTAGACCGGATAGACGGTCACCTGATAGCCGAGCCGAGCCAGCGTGGCGACGATGAAGTTCGCCCGCGGCATGCCCGCACCGAGGTCGATATGGGGCACGCCGTCGTCGATGTAGAGCACCTTGAGCGCCCAGGCGTTGTGTGTGCGGTCGCCGAAACGCGGTCCCGCATGCGGGAACAGCCATGACCGGTGCCGTTCGAGGAAGCGGACCCGGTTGCGGTCGATCAGCGCCTCGACCTCGGCCCGGACCGGCGTCGTGGCGTTCTCGAAGTGGATCGCGCTCGCCCGCGGCTGATAGATGACGCGCCGCCCGGCCTGGTGACAGCGGACGCACAGGTCCGTGTCCTCGAAATAGGCCGGGGCGAAGAGGTCGTCGAAGCCGCCCAGCTCCTCGAAGAGCGCGCGCTCGATCATGAGCACGGCACCCGATACGTAGCCGACCTCACGCTGGAACGTGCCCTCCGCCTGGAGCGGGTTCGCGTTCCCCCGGCCGTAGGGGTGCGTGATCTGCGCGTCGTCGCGGAAGAACGCGCCGCTCTCCTGCAGGTAGCCGCCGGGGAAGACGAGGTGGGCGCCGACGATGCCGACGGTCGCCTCCGAGAACGGGCCCACCAGGGCGCCGAGCGCGCCGGGCATCAGTTCCACATCGGGGTTGAGGAACAGGAGGTAGCGTCCGCGGGCTGCCGCGGCCCCCTGGTTGCAGGCCGGGCCATACCCGACATTCTCCGTGTTGCGGATGACCGTGGCCCCGTCGAGCAGGTCGAGGACGGTCAGGGTCTCCGCGTCGGAGGCGTTGTCGACGACGATCACCTCGAAGGACGCGCCCGCGAAAGCCTGCTGCGTGGCGAGCCGATAGAGCGTCAGCGTCAGCAGATCGCGGGCATTGAGCGAGACGACGACGATCGAGACGAGCGGCGCCGCGACCGCCGGGAAGGCGATCCGGAGCCCGTTGCGCGCGATGGCGTTCCCGATGAGGCGCGCCTCCGCGATCGCCGCGAGCCGCCCGTAATGTGGATCAACCGCCTCGATCTTCTTCATCACTGGACTTCGAGGCGGGTGTTGCCCGCCGGGGTGAGGCGGATCAGGCCCACGAGGTCATCGCTGAGAAACAGCACCGCCTTCGGCCGGGACGGCGTCTCGCGCGCTGCCGGGATCGGTGCGGCGGATCCGTCGATCTCCAGCGGCTCGAAGGTGAGACTGGCGGGCACGGGGGTCAGCTCGCCGCGTGTCGCGGCGAAGGCGAGGCCGGGAGAGCGCGCCAGAGCCGCCGTACCGGTCAGCCGCAACTCCCGTGCCGCCTCCCCGTCCCCGAGCAGGAAGGCCGCGGTCGCCCGCGTCCGCGCGACGAGGAAACTCGGGACGCAGGTCACCACCGTCAGCCCATCGGCCTCGTACCCGATCAGGCGGCCGTCCGCTCTCCAGTCGGCCTGGGCCTCGCCGAGAGACCCGGCGATCGCCTCCCGGGCCGCTCGCGGAAGAGCGCGGCGGTGGATCCATTCCGGGGAGAGGCTGACCGGACCTCCGTGCAGCGCCGGGCGTGCGCCCGCAGGCGGCACACCCCCGTCCGGCTCCGGGCTCACGAACCAGCGCCGCCGCTCCGGCGCGTAGCCCGCCTCGCGGGCGGTCGCGGGCGAGGGATTCTCGGTCGCTACGAGAATGCCGCCGTCCTCGTCCACGACCGGCAGGGAGCGCAGGGAGCGCTCCTCCCTGACGACGATTCCCGCCCCCACCGTGGTCGACACGGCCGGCGCGCGCGCTGCGGGCGAACTCGCGCGTCGCGCCGAGCGGCGCGGGATCGCGTCCAGCCACGCGGCCTCGCAGGTCGCGGCCCTGGCGTTGTAGCGCGCGAGCAGATCCGCGCAGGCCGCGGTCAGGGTCGCGAGGGCGTCCGGGTCGTCGTGAAGGCTCAGGACCGCCGCGACGGTGTCGGCCACCCCCTCCAGTCGGTGAGCCGGATGGTCGGTGTCGAATCCCTCGAACGCGATTCGCGTGCCGATCACCGGCCGACCCAGCGACAGCGCTTCGGCGACCTTCATCTTGAGACCGCTTCCCATCAGCATCGGCGCGACCACCGCGTCGACGCCCGCGTAGAAGGTTTCGACGGCGTCGACATAGCCCGCCAGCTGGACGCCGGGTAGGTCCAGCCCGTTCAGGCTCCCGCAGATCTCGCCGGCGATGACGAGAACGGGCAGGTCCGGCCGCCAGGACGCCGCCCAGCCGTGGGCGAACTTGCTGATCGAGAAGAGATTGGGATCGTTCCCGTGGCCGATGAAGCCGAACCGGGTCAGCCGGCCGGGTGCCCGAAACTTCGCGCGCTCGGCGAAGACCGGCGGGAGCAGGTACACGTCCCGATCGACGAGGCCGCGGAAATAGTCCGCCTCCGCCGATTGGATCGCGAGAACCATGTCCGCGCGCGACAGGCCGACCGCTTCCGACGCGCGGTCCGTATAGAAGAAATTCGGCTCGGCACGGAAAGGCCGGTACTGGAGATGCCGGTCCGCGAAACGGTCATGCGTGTCGATGATACGCAGCACCCCGTCCGGAACCGCGTCGAGGCACCGCGACAGGAACACGTAGTTGACGACGATCGCGCACGTGTCGGCATGCCTCTCGAAATACCAGGCCACGAACGCGTCGAGTTCGGGCGGGCACCAGGCGTCGATCGTGAAGCCGCCCGTCCAGGTCTTCAACGGGATCGGCGTCGCGGCGGGGATGGAGAAGACGCGATCGAAGGCAGCCGCCATCGCGGCCGCATCGGTCGGTGGATGCTGCCCGAAGCGGCGATAGACTTGGTCTTCGTGCTGGAGATAGGCGAGATCGATCGCGAACCCGCCCCGTCGGAGCGCCTCGCAGGTCGCCGAGAGCCGCCGCCGGTTGCCGGCGCTTGTCGGTGCCGCGGGCATGGGTGTCACGACCAGGACGGTCGGCTTCCCCTCGGTCGCCATGCGCTCACAACGCTCCGATCACGCGAGCCGCCACGTATCGGCCATTTCCGCTCAGGATGGCCCCGTCGGCGCGCTGCGTGTTCAGCGGAATGTCCGCCACGAGCGTCATGACTGCTCTGTGCGGATCATTGAGCCTGACGGAAGTGATGTCGCTGTAGGCGTAGCCATCAGGCGACCGCACGATCACACAGTCGGGTACGAAGTCGACCCTGTGCGCCAGCCACGTGTCAACCGAATCGCCGCGTTTGACCCTCAGATCACTCGCTGTGCCGTTCGCTAGGATATCGTCCAGCCCCACGCGCAGGAGCGGGATCAAGGCACCGAAATGCGGGAGGCACCCGCGTCCTAGGGTGGAGACAACGGCCCGGGCGATGATGAGCGTATCAGCGCGCGATAGAGGCGCCGACTTTGACGACAGAGCAATGCGTCGGTTGCCGATATGCGTGCGGAGCGTCATCGAAGAAAGGTCGAGTAAAGCGCCCTCGTCTTGGCAACCCAAGACCAAGAAGCAGCTTGGATCTGTCACAATCTGGTCGGAGAAGCCGACGAATGACCAAGCGATAAGGTCGATGTTCTTAGGATTTACGATCCCGAGAGGTACTGCGCATGACCCATTCATCGGAATTTTGAGTAGGGCAATCTGCTGGGCAATGCAAATAATAGTTTCGAAAGACTCAATATCCGACTCTTTCATCGCGGCAGCAGACTCACGGTCTAACGGAAGGTTCTCGTAGAAGTGCGTTTGTACTTGTTAGGATCCGAATTGATTGTCCCCGGAACTCGCTGGGCGGCATGGCATCCATGTGTGTCGGCCTGCGTATCACATAGAATGAGAGGCCACGGCAATAGGGTTAAAATCCTTTACTTGGCGCCGCGTGATGTGCGCGAGGCCCATGGAGGGATGGTGGAGGTGGTGTCAAATGCCAAATTCCAAACTGACTGTGTGTCTCGATTCGAAGGTGTCCCACCTGAACCGCTCCGCTCTCGGCCAGACATCTGGCATACCTCAGGAAGGCGTCGGCGTTGGCCTACGGGTAAGGTCATGTCATCCGATCCAACCGCCCCTTGGGGGCACGGTGAGATTCTGTTTGGCGTTCAACGCCGATGTTGGGGGACACAACTGAGAAGGGTCGCCTCAGTGAGGCAAGCAACCAGCGGGGTTCGTCCGTGTCGGTCGTGGCTCACCGCTACGGCATCTGGCCCAGTCTGCTGCTCTCATGGAAGCGGCGTCTGCTGGAGGGCGGCCATGAGGCTGTGCAGACCGACGAGGAGATCGTTGGGGACCTGAGATTCGGTACGGCGCGTGCGCGACTTCGGACGCCGGACCGGCGGCGTCGAATCCTCCGCGAGGTACCGACCTCTATTTCCCGAGCTCTCGGGCGCCTGAGAGGCCGATCTCGCGGCTCACCTCTCGAAGGGGCGCGCGAGGGCGGTCGACGACAAGCTCAGCGTGGCCTGCTCCCGACTCGTCGTGCGCCTGAGCCGACCCGCTAGGCCGCCCGGCCCAGATCGCAGGCCGGAGGCTGCGCGACTGCAGCCGACAATCTGTGCGATCGTCGATGCCCGCACGATCGGCGCCCCTCGCCGCGTCACCGCGCTGGTGAGCCGAGTGCTGTGGTCGCGCGATAAAGCAAGCGTCAACGCCAAGCAGGCGCGGCGCCTCCGGAGGTCGAACGGGGTCACCCTTGCGCCGCGTGACCCCCGCCACGTCTCGGCTGCACCGGCGGGGGCATGGTCGTGCCGCTATGGGTGAACGCGGAGCGGGCCAATCGGACCCTCTCGAACTGCGCTGTCGGGACGGCGCGATCGTGCGGGTGCTGTTTGCTCTCGACGCCCGCGACCGCGAGATCATATCGGCCGAGACGGCCTGGGCCGCGATGATCGCCTGCAGCGAGCGCCGGTTCGGCGTGACGAAAGCCCCCCACATTGGTCGAGTGGCTATCCGACGACGCACCGGCGTGGCTCGCCGAAGACACTGCTCAGACTGTCGCGGCGCTCGACGGAACCCTGCTTGCGTCCCGGCGATGGCAGCAGCGCGCGCGACGGCATCGAGGAAGCGTTCAGGACGGCGCTCAAGCGCGACTGCGCCCGTCTCGCTATACGTGAACGACGCCGAGACCGACACGAGGCTTCTGCCGAATGCGGTTGCGGGCTACAAACCAGTCCCCCGCTCGCCGACCTGCCTATGTTCTCGTCCCGAGAAATTCCTCAGGCACCGTGCCGAAATCCGCGTCCTCGCCCATCCGGCCAAGCAGAGTACACGCTCGAGCTCAAGTTGGTGAGAGCCTACATCGAGAGAAGACCGTCGTTCTGTCCTAACCCCCTCGTTGAAAAAGCCTTTCACGACCGGCCCGGTGTGAGCTCTTGATCTGGGACCGATCTCTGTTTAGCACTCCGCCGATCAGAACGCCGCGCCCTCGGCGTCGCGCGCAGCCCTGCTCACGTTCTCGTTTCACGCGGTGACGGGACGACGTTGCCCTGTTTGCAGCATCAAGAAACCAAATTTCAAGCACCCGCACGGCGGCCACAAGGCGTTCAGATGGCACGACTCATTATCGTTGATCAATGGCTGCAAAGTGTTGAGGGGCATCATTCTGAGTACGATTTAGCTGTCGCGCAGGCCGCGTGCCGGCTCGGGCTGGATGTTCATATTTTATGCAATTCTAGATATCGTGGGCCGACGCAGGACCGGATAAATTTTCTGCCGATATTCACCATCACTCGCGGCGAGCCTTATAGATACGACCTCGATCACGTCTTTCGTTTCGGCGCGACGCCACAAGTGTGGCCGTTCTACTCCGATCTGAATTATGGATTGTCGAAACTTGAGGCTAACTGCGAAGACCATCTGTTTGTTCATTCGATAGAATTTAATGAAATCGAAGATTTATTGAGATTGGCTGTCACGACCAAAGCGGGCGCGCTGCCGCAGATGCATATTCTGCTACGGAGAGATCTCGACGAGATCAGGGGCGACAAATCGCGACTCAAAGCCTTCATCTCAGCCGTCCGCACCCTGTCGCAGATAAGTCCACCGCACCCGCCTGTGCGATTTTACACCGATACAGATCAGCTTTCCTCTCAATATTCCTCTGCCATCGGAATTGAATTTACGACCATGCCGGTGCCTTTCCGGCACGACCTCTTGCAAGCTGGGAACCGGGTCCGATCCGACGCTCTCATCCGGCTGGCGTACCTCGGCGACGCTCGCGCGGAGAAGGGTTTCAATCTCCTTCCCGGCCTCGTCCGATCCTGTTTCGCAAACGCCGACCTGTCGCGCGCGCGCTTCACGATACAAGGCAATTTCAATCTCCCAGGTGGTGAGATCGGTATTTGCGCGGCGAGGAATCAGCTTGAGACCTTCCCCTCAGAGCTATGTTTGGTTTCTCGGGACGGTCTGTCTGAAGAAGAGTACTATCGAGTTCTTGCCGAATCGGACATAATCCTCCTGCCCTATGACGTATCTCGGTACAAGGCGCGCAGCAGCGGCGTCTTCTATCAAGCAAAGGCGGCCGGTAAGCTCGTGGTTGCCCCTGCCGGTACGCAGATGGCGTCGTTGTTGCCCCGCGACTCGGTCGAGGTCTATGATCGGCAGAGAGGTTTCGTTGCAACCGCAGAGAATCTTATTCGCAACTTCGATCAGATCAAGGAGGAACAGCAGCTGAACAGCCAATATTGGCTGCAGGCGACGTCGGCAGACGGTTTGATGAATACTCTGACCAAGGGCAACGCGAGCGTCGTCGCATCTCGTGCCGTCAAAACCGTCCTCTATCTATGCGAGGCTATTCCATTTTGGGAGCGGTCCGGAAGTGGATTTGTCGTAAGGCGTCAGCTTAAATACCTGCAAGACGCCGGATACCGCGTGATCTGTGTTGGCTTGGTCAACCGAGTGTTGCGCTCGACGCACGAAGTGCACGAGTCTTTCAATCAATTTTCGAGGGCACTCGAAGACAATCATCTCGAGATTTTCTTCAAGTGCATTTCTTATCTAAGTCAAGATACGAATTACGCTTGGACGACGCTTGAAGGCGAGCTCAATCGTACGCAGCATTTCACGGTTCCGACCGATCTACGGGCCGTTCTGGATGTATTCAAGCCGGACGCCGTTTTCTTCAATTACATTTTTCGGAAAGGCTACGTGGAGAAGCTCGGGTGCGGGTCACTCGCTTCCATCTGTGAAATCCACGATCTGCAGGCCGTCCAGTACGCTCTCGCAAGGGGAGACGCCCTGGATCTGCAAGAGCTCGACATCGAGATGTCGATGCTTGAGAATCTCTCCGCGGTGGTCTCGCTAAGCGAAATCGAGAGCCTCAAGGTACGAGAAGCTTTACCCTCGCTGTTCGTTCGGACTATCCCGCCGGCCGTAGAGTTGCCCTCGGTCGGTTGGAGATCACTTGCAGGGCCCAAAGATATTGCCGAGCTGCTGAGTTCCTGCTCATCGAAATCTCATTACGTCGATTTTGATTCCGCATGGGCGTCTAACAACTTGCAGCAATTGAAAAAACTCTTCGAGGAAGACGGCGTAGACGTATTGTTTGTCGGCGCGCACACGTTGCCGAACATCGCAGGGCTGACATGGTTCTGTGAGGCTGTTTTGCCCGAGATTGTCAGAGAAAGAAGGGTCAATATCGTTATTGCAGGATCTATCGAGCATAAGCGTGACAGCTTCGCGCATCTCGATAATGTCTTTTGGGCCGGCAGCGTTGCCGACCTTTCTCCGCTCTACGCGGCGGCCAAGATTGTTATCCTGCCTGTCGTGGACGGCGCTGGAATTAATATCAAGGTGACCGAGAGCCTGAGCTACGGAAAACCCGTGGTGGCGACCACCTTCGCGCTGAGAGGCATCCCGGCCAGTCTGGGTCTTCGTGGATACGATAACCCGGACGGGTTCGCCAACGAGTTGAAAACACTTCTGGATCAGCCAGAGCTCCGGCGCACCGTCGGGCTACGGAATCGCAGGGCGGCCGCCGAGATGAGTCGAGTGTTCTCGATCAATAAGCGGATGAATGAGGTTATGGTTCACGCGCTTGGCGCCGATACCCACGTCTGCGCCGATGCGATTGAGAGTCAGAGCGAGTACCAGTACCTTGAGTGGTCGCAGACGGTGGCAACTGTCAACCGCACGATTTCTGCATTCCTTGAGACGGATGCGCGCTTAGCTGAGCATCTGCAAGATCTGTACGCGCACATCGGTCGCGACGCGTCGAGATTTAATGTTCTCGAGGATTTTATCGAGTCCATTTTTATTGAAAAAAATGCCCCGATCCTCAAGACGTCACAGGCGCGGTTCAGGCGACCTGTTCAGGACAATCAGATCTGGCATACATGGCAAGATGTCTTGCGGGGTATGTACGAAACCGCCTTCCAGTTCGATTTCCCGGAACGGAGGCCTGATGACCGGACGAAGAGCCGCCACCTGCTGTTCGTCGAAATCGACAGCGCATCGGGCCAGTCTTTAAAGGCGCAGCTTTTCGAAACTGCAGCGTCTCGCGGGCTCGTGCCTTCGAGCTTTCGCGAACCGCCGTTGACCTCCGTCGCTGACCTCATGGATCCAGTCTCGGACATTTTCGAGAAACAAATATTGTCCTGCGTCGTAATTCGAGTTGCGAACTCTGACCAAGCTTACAGCCCCGCCGTATTTGCATTGATCCGAGCGCTGATCGCCAGAGAAGTGCCCGTTGTTGCTAGTTCCGAATTGGCGTGGGTTGTACCCACACAAGCGCCGACATTGCGTCTGGTCGCATCGGATGCTGATTTACTCCGAAATGTCGAGCAGATTGTCTCTGAAATTATAACAGACATCTGATCTTCGGGGCGCGAGACTGCCCAGGAATTTCCATAGATGCGAGCCGTGAGGGTGCTGTGATATACGTTATTTCGGCCTATCGGTTCAATCACTTATCTCGCAACGTTCCGATCGACGCGCGGCTCCTCAATCTCGGTGACAGGGCAACCTTTTACTTCGTTGACAAGGAAGGGGCGCCCTCCGATTTTCCCGGTCAAACCTTCTCGGAGGCACGGCATTTTCCCGAGATGTCCGACCTCGGGAAGCGACATTTGGCCGAATGGACCTTCTTGCTTTCAGAGTTTTACAGGCCTTTTGCAACGTATCCTTTCTTTATGATATCGACGCGCTTCTACGAGAAGAACGCGTGTCTGAGGGGCGATCTGTCGAATCATTTCGACGACATGTTCGATTTTCTGAATCAATATGGCTTCGGCTATCTTCCTAGTTATAATCGGACTGATAATTTCATTAGTTACAAAGATTACATGAGAACAGGTGTTCTCGGGATGAGACAGGACGGCATAGAATTCATCAATAATTTGTACGATGTTGATTTTATGAACGAGTGCGATTTATTCTCTGATTTTTTCTGCAACTATATAGGATTTCGTTCCAGAGAGGATTTGATTCAGTACGTGTCGTTTTATCTCCCTTTTATCAACTCATTCGTCGGTCAGAATTTCGAACTCGTTCGTTCCTATGATGATGTTGTCAATAAAACGGGGGGCTTCCGTGAAGAGAAGCCGCTCACGCTTCTGCTGGAAATGATTTCCCATTTGTTTTTCTATAAAGAGAATCGCAAGTTCTATGGGTTGCACTATAACGGCCATATCGAAGTCGATGAACGGCGCGCACAAGTTCGATTGCTCAAACCGCTTGCCGTATGAGTTTCCTGATCGCGACGATGTGCACAGTCTCGTCCATCGCGTTGAGCAGCGGGGGCGTCCCTCTGACTCCGGCGACATCGAGGCCTTGGCTCCGCCGACCGAGACGTCGCACTCGGGGCGCAATCTTACTGCTTGATTGGGCTGACGACAATTCGGCGCTCGACTGGAGGCAAGGAGCCGCTCGGCCAAACGAAGCGCTATGGGAAGTACGTAGGCCCGCGCCGATTTTCAGAGCATCGGAATTTGCTCAGATTTCTGCCTTGTACTAATCTGTTATTTGATCGATATCATTAATGTTAACATTACATGGATGCGCGAGAAAGCTCTACGTGATCAGGCAAGCGCCGAACGATGATAAGATGATCTGAGGTTTTTTCCAGAGGTGGCGAGAAGATGTGCATGAAACCATGGCATCCCGTGCCGATTTTGTTTTCTTTCAGGTCGTGCCTGAAGATGTTCGCTTCAACGACGGCAGAAGACTCGCCATCGACATAGATCTCGATTTTGAGCGGTAGATCTCCTTGGTCTGGATCGAAGGCCCAGCCGCGCACGAACTCGTTGGTCACGCCATCGATGTATCCCTGGCAGATGCCATTCTTGTTAGGATCGCGCGGATCGGAAACCGAGGATTGTATAACTGGCCCGTCTTGAGGTGAGGGCGGCGGTTGCGGATTTCTCGCGTAACCCGTTCGACCCTCAGACAGGCCATTGTTCAGGAAGTGCAGAAGCGGGTTTTGTCCAGCCGCCAATACGTCGGGATTGGCATTGAGATAGCCGGAGGTGCTGAAGCCGGCGCTCGGATCGCGATTTTCCTTCCAGCCATGATCGAGATAGTGCTGAAGCGGATCTTGCCCCGAAGCTTCGACATCGGGATAGGACGTCAGGTAGTACGCGGGATCGAAGCCAGGTAGCCCGAGCTTGGCTTCTCTGAGGGCGCTCCGGAAAAGATTGCGCATTCGAATTCTCATCGTCTTCGGGCGTATTTTAGCAATGATAGGACGACGCTGCGTTCGGTGCTATAGTGTAGCAATTTGCGGTGTAACGCTGCATATTTAGGCAAATTGGCCCGACATCGGTAGTGCTTCCCGGGCCGTCAGATCTGGCTTCCTCCCTCTACCGAAAGCTGCGCTTGCGGCCGAACAACGACTTGACGCAAGCGAATAGACCGACCTTCGACCTAGATCAAGATGGTGCCGCGTCGCGGTTGCTCGGCCGTCCGTGTCTTGCAGTGCCGTCAAGGGAGCCGCGTGGTGCGTCATCACGCCGGACCAGCGCGTCTCGGTCGACGAGACCGGACGGTCGCTGGACTTCGCTCGTTCAACATCCTTCGGATTTCAGGGTCGGGGTTCGACCAACGATGGTCGTGCCGCGCTCGTGCGCGGCGCCGTTGGGCATGGTCCACCCATTCGCGGTTCTCGAACGAATCCTTCCGGCCATGCGGTCCGAAGATCATGCTCCCATCGTCAGCCGGTCGCCCTCATTCGGATCTGAGAGCACGGGCCGTATCGTGCGATGCAGAGTCTCTGCGCAGACCTTGTGTAGCGAGGCCGGTCGGCCGGTCGCCTATGCATTCAGTTTGCTGACAACGTGCTTCACGATAAAGAGGCCGATCGCTGCAGAGGTCAGCCCGAACATGACGACGTACAGATAGTCGACCTGGATGCCGGCATATGGATAATACGCCGATCTCACCCATTCCGCCAACTGCAGGGCCGGATTGAATTTCATCCAATAATATATCTTGTCCGGCATGTAGCTCGGAAGAAACATCACGCCGCTGGAAACGTACAGAATGATGCTAAAGAGTGCATATCCGATGAGCCAGCCCGGGAAAAACCCGATGATGGCAACGTTGATGGTTCCAATTCCGATGCCCAGGATGATGGCGGCAATGTAGCCGCACATCGCTGTAAACGGTTGAGCAGGTATCGGATCCGATCCGATGACGATGAGGATCGAGCTCACGACAAGCAGCGCTAAAAATCCAGTCACGATCTCGACCAGAATGCGCGCCAAAATCACATCGAACAGCTTGACCTGTGGATAGTAAGTTAGCGGGCGGTTCATGATCACCGCCTTCATGACTTCGCGAGAGATGTACTGGAAGACCAGGACCGGGACCGCGCCTGTCGCGAAAAAGAGGGCTCGATTGTCGCCCAGCGGCGCCGCGAGCTTCTGGAACGTGTAGATCGCGATCAGCATGAAAACGTGCACGCAGGGCCAGAGCACGACCACGCCATAGCCCCATAGCGATGCGCCGAAGCGCGTGCGCATGTCGCGCAGCATCAGCGCGTGCAGCACGTGCAGGTAGGACTCGACCGGGCCCTTCTGCGACTCGGCCTTCGGGAGGGCGGGCATCGACATGACCTCTGCGTTGCGGCGCCTGTCTCGACGAGAAAATGGGCCAAAGTGCGTTGACCCGGCCCGCCCCCGGGCGCGTCAGACCGCCAGGCCGTAGTAGGCCCGCATGAGGTCGGCGGAGGCGGCGTCCGGGATCGGTTGCGCCCCAAGCCCGGATTCCGCGATGTCGATCGCCGCGAGTCGGTCGTTGCAGGCGGCCGGATCGGTCATGAGCGCGCGGGGCAGGAGATGGCCGTTCGGCAGGCCGCGCAGCCGCTCGGCCGGCGCGCCGAGGTCGAAGGCCGCCACCGGCAGGCCGGTGCGCAGCGCCACGGTCAGCGCGTACGCGTAGGTCTCGGGCCAGATCGACGGCAGCAGGATCAGGTCCGCCGAGACCTGCGTGACGAGATCGAGGGTCTCGTCGTCCTCCCCGTGATGGCCGGTCTCGGCGATCTGGAGGGCCGCCCGGGCGACCCGGTCGAGGGTCGGATCGTCCGTGGAGTAGCGACCCGTCTCGGTGACGCCGGCGCGCGCGAGGCCGCCCGTCAGGGCCGGGTCCGAGTGGCCCACGATCGCGAAGTGCAGCGGCAGGTCGCGGTCCCGCGCGTCGGTGGCGAGCGCCTGCAGCAGCAGTCCGCCTTCGGGGAGGCTGATGCCGCCGAGCACGGCTACGCGGCGGATTCGGCCGGGCCGCTGGAGGGCGGTCGAGCGCACCGACCGCTCCGGCTCGACATGCGGCCGCACCGTGACCGCGAGGTCCGGGTACACCGTCCGGATCCGGCCCGCCGTGTCGGAGGACGGCGCGAACACCCGCGCGGCGCCGGCCAGGAACGCCCCGAACGCCGCCCGCCGCTCGCCCGGGTCCGGCTCCTCGAACCCGTCCGCGTCCACCGCCAGGCACGACCGGCACTCGGTGACCGGCGCCAGGCCGCAGTAGCGCCCGTCCGGCTGCACCAGGTGGTTGCGGTGGCACACCGGCGAGTAGTCGTGCAGCGTCCACGCGTAGGGACGCCCCGACCCCGCCACCACCGCCATCAGCGCCCGCGCCGCGCCCCAGCGCAAGCCCGCCAGCGAGTGCACGTGGATCAGGACCGGCGCCAGCTGCCCGACGAACTCCGCGAGCTCGGCCGCGTCGCGCGGCAGGTACAGGCTGTCGAGGTTGGGCAGGTACAGGAACTCGGGGCCGCGATACGAGACGTGGACCTCCAAGTTGCGGGTCCGGTCGATCTGCAGCAGCACCACGCTCAGGCCCTCGGCCCGGGCCTGCGCGACCATGTCGTCGATGTGCCGCTGGATGCCCCCGCCCCAGCTGTGCGTCACGTAGAGCAGCGCCCGCCCCGAGAAGTGCCGGGCGAGCCGCGCCCGGTCGAGCCGCGCCCGCCCGCGCCGGCCGGGATCGGCCTGGACGAACTGGCCGACCCGGGCCGGGTAGTCGGGATGCTTGGCGAGCAGCGCCGCCTGGCCCTGGTCGTACTCGCCGCCCGCGTCGAGCCCGAACGAGATCTGGCCGGCGTGGTGGACGAACACGTCCTCGGCGAGCAGGTTGACGAAGCCGGCCTTGGTGGCGCGCAGGCACCAGTCGTTCTCCTCGCCGTAGCCCTTGCCGAAGGCCTCGGCGTCGAGGTCGCCGACGGCGTCGAGGGCGGCGGCGGTCATGTACATGCAGAAGCCGACGCCGGTGGGCACGGGCACGGCGCGGCCGCGATTGACCTGCGCGGCCACGCGGTCGAGGTCGGGCCGGGCGATCTCGAGCGGCATGGTGTTGTTGGCGTTGAAGCGCGGGTAGGAGCAGATCGTGGCGTTGTTGGACAGGGGCGTGACGCTGCCCACGGGCAGCCCCGCGCCCATCCCTGCCCCGGCCTCTACTCCTGCGCCTGCCTCCCCGCCGGACCCAGCCTGAGGGTCTGCCTGCGGTTCGGCGTGGGCGACGAGGCGGTCGAGCCAGTCGCCGAAGACTTCAGCGTCGGAGTTGAGCAGGACGACGGCGCGGCCCTGGCGCAGGCCGAGGGCGCGGTTGACCGAGCGGACGAAGCCGAGGTTGTGCTCGTTCTCGACGAGGTGGAACAGGCCGCGGCCGGCGAGGGCGGCGAGCTCCGCGGTGAGCTGCGGGTCGGGGGAGCGGTCGTTGACGGCGAGCAGGGTGAAGGGGGTGGCCTGGGGCGCCGACAGGCAGGCGTGGAGGGCGCGCAGGGTCTCGCCGCGGCCCTTGTAGACGGGGACGATGACGACGACGCGGGCCTGCGCGATGGGCAGGGCCCGGGGCAGGCGGTCCCACGCGTCGGCGGCCGGGGCCTCCATGGGCGGGTAGGTGCCGAGATCCTCGGGGCAGGCCATCAGCCCGGCGGCCCGGCCGGTGCGCACGTAGTGCAGGAACGGCGACTCCCCGGGACCCAGCAGGTGCCCGTAGGCCCGGCGGTAGAAGCGGGTCGAGAAGTTCTTGCTCGGGTCGCGGTCCTCTTCCTGGCCGTGGGACAGGAAGTGGATCGCCGGGCCGTTCTCGAAGCCGCGCGTGTCGGGGTAGCGCTTGACGTACCAGGGCGCGTCGAAGAGCGGCTCGATCAGGCGGGCCTGCTCGAACAGCGCCGCGTCCTCCTCGGCCGGCGGCGCGCCGTAGCGCGGATCGAAGGCCTCGCCCGCGAGGTCGTCACCGCGCAGCAGGGCCCGGGCGAGGTGGTGGACGAAGGGCGCGAGGCCTGTCGCCTCCGCGGAGGGGTGGTGGGCACGGTAGGCCCAGCCGTTGAAATCGGGCCTGGGGTTGCGGCCCTTCTTCCAGCCGGTGTCGCAGTAGTCGCGCACCGCGTCCTCCGCCTCCGACAAGCCGTAGCGCGCCCGGTAGAAGCCGTGGTCGAAATGCCCCGCCACCAGCCGCGCCTGCAGGTCCAGGAACGCGTCCCGGTCGAGGGTCTCCTGCCCGATCGCCCCGAGCCAGCCCGTGTCCTCCACCGGCGCCCGCGCCGGCCGCAGCCCGCAGACCCGCAGCAGCGCCGCCAGCGTCGAGCGCCCCGGGCCGGGATCGCGCAGCTCCCGCCAGCCCGCCTCGGCGAAGTGCAGGAACGGCTCGCGCCCGCCCACGTCCGGATAGGTCGCCCGGTACCACGCCGCGTCCACCGCCGGCAGGTTCAGCCGGTGCGGCCCCGCGAACGGCTCGGCCCCCGTCAGCCGGGTCTCGGCGACGTAGCGGAAGAACGGGTCGTCCGCGACCGCCCGGCTGCCGGCCCGCGCCTGCACGTAGCCGGCCGGGTCGAAGTCCGGCCGCGGGCCGATCCGCGCCCGCCAGCCCTCCGCCACGTAGTGGCGCAGCAGCGCCGCGTCCGAGGCATCGGCCAGCGCCTCGGCCTGCGGTCCGGGCAGGCGCTGCCGGTAATGGGCGGCGTCGAAGTAGGGGGCGAGCGTCTCGATCCGCAGCGCGAGCGCCGCGTCCGGGTCGGGCCGGGCCGGTCCGCCGTGGAGGACGTAGTGGACCAGCGGGTTCCGGGTGGCGAAGGTGATCCCGCGGCTGAGGCAGTAGGCCAGGGTGTCGAAGTGCGGCGCCGGCTCGCGGCCCTCGCGCCAGCCGGAGGCCATGTAGTGGTCGACCGGGTCGACGCCGGCGGCGGCGAGGTCGGGGTTGACGGCGAGGTAGAAGGCGCCGTCGACGAGGCGGCGGGCGAGGCGGTGGGCCTCGGCCGTGTCGGGCTTCGGCAGGGCGGCCGCCTCCCCCTCCCCGCCGGCCCCGCTACGCCCGGCGCGGCGGCGCGCGAGGGCGTGCAGGAGCGGGTTGATGCCGGCGCGGGCGAGGTGGGGATGGGCGGCGAGGTAGGCGGCGGAGTCGAAGTCGGGGCGCGGGTCGCGGCCCGCGCGCCAGCCGTGGACGAGGTAGTCGCGCACCGGGTCGGCCGCGATCCCGTACCAGCTCGCGTAGAACGCCGTGTCGAAGTGCGGGGCCAGGGCGGCGACCTGCGCGTCCGCGGTGACGAGATCGTCCGCCGCCGGCAGGCCGCGGCGGGCCGCCAGCCGGATCAGCGGGTTGCCGCTCGCGCGGACCGGGCCGGAGCGCGCCCAGCGATGGTACAGGCCGCGGATCTGCTTCAACGCGCGGCGCCCGTTCTGTCGCGCGACGGCCGCCGATCGCCGTCGGAGGGCGTGTCGGAATCGGCGCTGGGTTCGAGGCCTGGAGCTCGGGTGAGCATGTGTTCGCGCGGGCTGGATCGAAGGCGTCTCGGCGCGCCGGGCAGGGTGCCGCGCCGCCGGCCCATCGCCCTAACGGAACGCGCGCGCGGGGTAAACAACCGCACGCCCTGCCCGACGTCCCGCGCGCCCCCAGCGCGGTCAGATCAGGTCGGACCGCCACGTCACGTTCTCCCGCACGATCCGCGCGGGGTTGCCGGCGGCCACGCAATGGGGCGGAACCGTCCCGGTGACGACGGCGTGCGCGCCGACGATCGCGTTGTCGCCGATGACCGTGCCCTTGAGGAGCGTGGCCTGATTGGCGATCCAGACGTGGTTGCCGACCCGGACGGGCTTGGCCGGGTTCAGCCGCGCGCCGGTGTCCCGGGTGACGATGGAGTGGAAGTCGCTCGTCGTCATCCAGACGCCCGACGCGATCGAGCAGTCCGTGCCGATCTCGATCGCCTTTCCCTCGACGGGGTTGAGATGGACGAGCCCGGTGAAGCCGGTCCGGTCGCCGATGCGCAGCACCGAGCCGGGGCCGATATAGATGTTGGCCATCGACAGCCGCACGTCCTCGCCGACATCGAATCGGCAATTCGACTCGATGACGATGTGCATGTCCTTGTCGGACACGCAGCCCCTGCCTATGCGGATGTAGTTGTTGTCGCCGTTGACGTAGATTTTTCCCGCTTGGCTGTGCTGATCCCGCGAATCAATGTCGATGACATTATTCTCCCCTTTGTCGAAGATATTCAAAGACATAATTCGCTCTGCGGGATCTATGAACGCCCCTGGGTGCGGCGCGGCCGACGCCCCGGAGCGGACGGCCGCACATCGAACCCGCGGAAGGAAGCTCGCCTTCTGACATGACGATTACGGTATCGGCGTGCCGAGATCGGGATCCGTCGACATTCGGCGGTCGCGCCGATGCCTCCGAGCCGGCATCGGCGTTTCAGGAATGTCTCTAAGCCATCGGGCGCTGTCCTCACAACTCGCGCGGGGATCGGGCGCCCGTGGCCGGGCGCGGTCGGCGCGCCTCTCCGCGGCTGTTGACGCCGGGAGGCACCTGTGAGGTATGCCGTCAGCCAGCGAAAACATGGGATGAGGCCGTCCGGTGGCTGAGGACAACACCCTGACGAAGGCCCTGGTGGACGTTCGGGCGCGCAGGGCCGCGCTGCAGAGCGACTACGACCGGATCGCGGCCGAGCTGACGAAGCTCCGGGCGGCGGAGGCGGCGCTGACCTCCATCGTCGAGGGGATCCCGCTGGACGCCTCCGGTCTCCACGCACCCGAGGGACCACGGGCCGCCGCGGCCGACCGCGCCGCGCCCGCCTCCGGCGGACGGCGGGGCGCCCGCGGTCCCCGGGCCAACTCGGCCAAGGGGCGGCTGAAGGCGCTGCTCGGCTCGGCCGGCCCGCAGGGCCTGTCGCACGCCGAGATCGCGGAGCGGCTGCCCGACGTCGCGCCCAACACCCTCAACACCTATCTCAGCATGCTGGTGACCGGCGGCGAGGCGATCCGGAACGGCGACTTCTTCACCGCCGCCGCGGCGCCCGACGGGACCGAGGACGGGGACGCCGAGGTCGACGCCGAGGCCGATCCGGACGCGGACGAAGAGGTCCGGCACGACGCCGCCGCGGAGTGATCCCGGCGCCCGGCTCGGACAGGGCCGTCCGATACGGTCCCGCACCCGGCACGCCTCCGGGTCAGGCGGCCGCCGACATCCGCCGGATGATCGGCAGCATCAGCGCGCTCGGCGCGGCGGCCGGCACGGGGAAGATCGTGGCGGTCTGGTCCGTCTTCACCCGGGGCAGCCGCTCGATCACGGTGCGCAGGTTCGGGAGCGTGCGCGCCAGGGTCGCGGCGAGGGTCTCGCCGGCGATCTTGGCCATCACGTATTCCAGGGTGTCGCGGGGCGCCTCGTCGATGGCGCTGGTCGACGGGTAGAAGGCCGCCACGGCGTCGCCGCGCTCCAGGCAGAACTGGCTCAGCTCGTAGAAGGCGGTGTTGTAGACGCGTATCATCTCGTCCAGGCAGGCCGGCTCGAAGGGGGCGCGCTTCTGGCGGAAGATGCGGGGCGTCGCGAAATGGTAGAGCTGCGACGGGCGCATCGCCAGCGCCGCCAGCTGCGGGGTGGCCGGCTCGGCGGCGTCGTAGCGGAGGACCTGGCAGCGGCCGCCGGCGTCGCGGATCTCCCGGGCGATCGCCTCCGCCTCGTCGGCGCCGGACGCGTAGGTGATGCAGACCGCCCCGCCGCCGGCGGCGATCAGCTTGGCGGTCGCGGCGCCGAGGCCCCGCGACCCGCCGACGATCAGCGCCGACACCGCCGCGAAGGCGTCCGGCTCCACCAGCGCCGCGAGGTCCCGCAGGCTCTCCTGCTCCACCGGCCGCGGGCGGACGAAGCCCTCGACCCGGGCGACGAGGCCGGGGCCGACGGCGTCCAGCGTCACCGATTGCAGCATCGGCTGGAACCGCTTCACCGCGTAGCCGAGGCTCGAGCCGGTGCCGCCCTCTGTGACGGTCACGTCGATCTTCGAGAGGATCGAGTGGAGGCCGGGCACGAACATGCCGACGAGGGTCGAGAGGCCGCCCAGGGCCGCGACCCGGCCGGGACCGAGGGCGCGGGCGAGGCGCGGCGCCAGCGCGGCGATCGCCGCCGGGTCCGGCAGCGCGAAGGCCCCGGCGAGGCCCGGCAGCGCCGCCGGATCGCGGGCGACCGGCTCCGCGGGGATCGCGGTCGGCGCCGCCTCGACCGGTCGGGCCGGGGCCCGGTCCGCCGCGAAGGTCGCCTGGATCGTCAGGGTGCGGACGCCGTCCACCGCCAGGGACAGGCGCAGCTGCCGCGCGTCCGCCTCGTGGACCGTCAGGACGGTGCGGTCCCCGACCAGCACGAACCGCTCGAACCGCATCTGCAGCGTCGCGAGCCGGTCGAGGGGTTGGGCGTCGGCGCAGGCATCGAGGGCCCAGAGGGCGGCGTGGACGCCGTGGACGGCGCGCTCGCCGGCCAGCGTCCGCCGGGCCATCCGCGCGTCCATGTGCATCGGGTTCACGTCGCCGGTCGCCCGCGCGAAGGCGGCCTGATGGGCCTCGGTCCAGGTCCGCGTCGTCGCGGCGGCCTCGTCCGAACCGGATCCGTTCATCGCGCAGCTCCTCCTCGGCCGGTCCCTGCCCGGCCCCCGCCCCGGCCGGGCTGGCCGGCCGCCGGATGCCCGGCCCCTTGCTTTATGGCACGCGATCTCGCAAGAGGGCGGCGCTCGCACGCACGGAAAGGGGCCGGTCGATCGCCGGAGGGCAGGCATCCGCAGGGTGTCGCAGGGACCGGTATCGAGGATGACCACGGCTCGCGCCCTGTCGATCGGTTTCGTCGGAAACGTCGTCACCAACCCGTTCGGGAAGGTGGCGGGCCGCCTCGCGGATCTCGCCACGGTCTCGTGCGAGCATCTCCCCATCGGACAGATCGAGCAGGTGCTGGCGGGACCCGCCGCCGCCGACGTCCTGATCGTGCATCTCGACCACCGCTGGTTCTTCGACGTCGCCCCGGACGAGGCGGCCGTGGACCGCGCGCGCGGCCTCGCCGACTTGGTCTCGGCGCGTCTCGCCCGCGCGCCGGGGACGATCATCCTCAACACCGTTCCGTTCGTGCCGGTCTCCTCCGTCGAGAGCGACCTCCACGACCAGCTTCAGGCACTGGCGCGGGTGAACGCGGTGCTGTTCGACCTCGCCCGGGCGCAGGAGCGGGTCAGCGTCGTCGACGCCGCCGGCGCGCTGGCGCTGCTCGGCTTCGCCAACGCCTTCCGCGAGCGCAACCGGTACATGTACCAGATGCCCTACGCCCCGGCCGCCGTGGACGCGCTCAGCGAGCGCTACGCCGACGCCGTCGCGGCGCGGCTGCGGGCGCGGCGCAAGGTGGTGGTGGTCGACGCCGACAACACCCTCTGGGGCGGCGTCGTCGGCGAGGACGGCGTCGAGAACCTGGAGGTCGACAGCGACTATCCGGGGATCGTCCACACCCAGCTCCAGCGCCAGCTTCTGCGCCTGAAGGGCCTCGGGATCCTGCTCTGCGCGGTGACCAAGAACAACGAGGAGGATTTCCGCGCGGTCTTCGCCCAGCGCGCGATGCCGCTCCGCCTCGACGATTTCGTGGCCTACCGCAGCAACTGGACGGAGAAGAGCGAGAACATCCGCGACCTCGCCGCGGCCCTGAACCTCGGCCTCGACAGCTTCATCTTCCTCGACGACAACCCGTTCGAGATCGAGGAGGTCCGCGCCCGGCTCCCCGGGGTCGAGTGCCACCTGTTCGACCGGACGCGCCCCGAGCAGGCGCTCACCCTCCTCGACGGGATCGCGTCGCTGCGCGCCCGGAACGTCACCGCCGAGGACCTGGCCAAGACCGAGCAGTACCGCGGCGAGGCCCAGCGCCAGGAGCTGCAGCGCTCCGCCGCCTCGATGGACGAGTACCTCGCCTCCCTCGAGATCCGGGTACACGTCGCCCGCAACAACCCGGGCTCCCTGCGGCGGGTCACGCAGCTGATCAACAAGACCAACCAGTTCAACCTGACGACGCGGCGCTACACCGAGGACGAGGTGGCCACCGCCATGCGGGAGGGCGGCGTCTACGCGGCCCGGGTGGTCGACCGGTTCGGCGACATGGGCATCGTCGGGGTCGCGATCGTCCGGGGCGGCGAGCTCGAGACGTTCCTGATGAGCTGCCGGGCGCTTGGACGCCGCATCGAGGCCCAAATTCTGCGCCACGTCTGCCAGCAGGAGGGCGATCGGGACCTGAGGGCCCAGTATCGCCCGAGCGCGAAGAACCGGATGGTCGAGAGCTTCCTCGACGACAACGGCTTCGAACCCTTGAGCGCTGGCCCCGAGGGCAAGACGTACCGACTGACACGAGGACCGGATGACACCCCCTACATCCACATCGTCGCGGAGTGACCGCGGCGCCGTCGAGGCGGCTGCCCGCGCGACCTTCGCGCGGCTCGTCGAGACCTGGGGGCGCCCGGACCTGGAGAATCCCGGGCCCGAGGACGACGTCTACGAGCGGCTCGATTCCTTCGCGGTGGTCGAGCTCCTCCTCGAGACGGAATCCGAGATCGAGCGGACGGTCGGCCGCTACGTGCCGCTCGCCAACGAGAGCATCCTCGACAGCACGAAGTCGCCGCTCCGCCGCTTCCAGGGCTGGATCGACTACGTCGCCGAGACGGTCGAGCATGGCTGACCTGCGGTTCTCGCGCGCGACCCTCGCGGGGCTCGTCACCACGGTCGGCGCGCGCGTCCAGGCCTTCGACGACGAGGCGGCCGGCCTCGGGCTCGCCCCCGAGGAGGCGGAGCGCCTCAAGCGGGCCATGGGCTTCGCGACCCGCCACGTCGTCGCCGATCCCGGCACCACGACGGCGGATCTCTGCCTGCACTCGGCGCGCCAGCTCCTGCGCGGCCTCGACCTGCAGCCCGACGCCGTCGACGGGCTGATCCTGGTCACCCAGACGCCGGATTACAGCTCGCCCTCCACGTCGATCGGGATGCAGCACCGACTCGGCATGCGGACCGACACGCTCTGCTTCGACATCCGCCTCGGCTGCAGCGGCTTCGTCTACGGCTTGTCGGTCGCCTACAGCTTGGTCGAATCCGGCCTCGAGCGCGTCCTCCTCTGCGTCGGCGACGTCGCGAGCCGCATGGTCGCGACCGGGGACCGGTCGATCACGCCGATCATGGGCGACGCCGGCGCCGCGGTGCTGATCGAGCGGCGCGCGAGCGAGAGCTTCTTCCAGCTCCACAGCGACGGCTCGGGCGAGAAGGCCCTGTTCATCCCGCACAGCGGCCTCCGGGCCGACGCCGAGGATGCGGGCAAGCCAGGCACCATGCACATGGACGGGGCGCAGGTCTTCAACTTCACCCTCAAGCGCGTCCCGCCGCTGATCGAGGGCATCCTGGCCTTCTCGGACACGCGCGCCGAGGACGTCGATTTCCTGGTCCTGCACCAGCCGAACAAGTACATCCTCAAGAACCTCCAGCGCCGCCTGGGGCTCGACGACAGCAAGCTCCCGACCGGCACCCAGTCGGTCTACGGCAACCAGAACTCGGCCTCGATCCCCGGCACGATCTCGGGCTTCCTCGCGGAGGCCTATGCGGGGCGGCAGGTGCGCTCGCTGCTCGCCGGCTTCGGGGTCGGCCTGAGCTGGGGAGCCTGCACGATCACCACCGACCGGATCTACGCGCCCCCGGTCATGACCTACGAGGAGACCACCCGATGACCGAGGGCGCATTCCTGGACGAGCTCGGCACGATCCTCGACCAGCCGGGGCCGCTCGCCCGCGGGCAGAGCCTCGGGGAGATCGAGACCTTCGACTCGCTCGGCATCCTCAACATCATGGCGCTCTACGACACGCTGGGCCTCGAGGTGGATCCGCAGCGGATCGCCGGGGCGGCGACCACCGACGACCTGATCGCGCTGGCCGGCGCGAAGCTGCAGGCCTGAGCGCGATGTCGGAGCCGATGTCGGAGCCGGGAGGGCACGTCCTCGTCGTCGGGGCCAGCAGCGGCATCGGCCGCGCCGTCGCCGAGCGCCTCCGCGCGGGCGGGGCGCGGATCACCGCCCTCGCCCGGCGGGCGGACCGGCTCGCCGAGCTGGAGGCCCTCGGCTGCGCCGCCGTCGCGGCCGACGTCACCGACCTGCCGGCGATCGGCGGCGTGCTGCAGGCGGCGGTGGCCGAGCGGGGGCTCCTGACCGGGCTCGTGTACTGCGCGGGCGTCCAGGTCATCAAGCCGATGCGCAGCCTCGGCGTGGAGGAGGTCGAGCGCCTCTACCGCACCAACCTCGTCGCGCCGACCCTGTTCGCCGCCGCCTTCGGCAGCGCCCGCGTCTCGACACGGGACGCGGTGTTCTGCGCGGTCTCGTCCGTCGCGGCCCAGCGGCCCGAGCCGGCGATCGTGCCCTACGCCGCCTCCAAGGCGGGGCTCGACGCCCTGATCAAGGGGCTGGCCCGGGAACTCGCCCCCCGGCGCGCCGTCGGCGTCGCCCCCGGCTGGCTCGACACCGAGATGACCCAGGCCCATGCCCGCCTGTACGGCGCGGAGTTCAAGGAGGCGCTGGAGAAGCGCAGCCCCGCGGGCGCCGCGACGGTCGAGTCCGTGGTCGACGCCATCGCGTTCCTGATGTCGCCGCAGGCCCGGCACGTCACCGGCGAGATCCTGCGGGTCGACGGCGGGGCCGTGCTGTGACCGGGACGGCGCAGCGGCTCGCGCTGATCGGCGGCGGCGGCTTCTCCAAGGAGATCGCCGAGATCGCCCGCGCCCTCGGCCACACGGTCGAGGATACCTACTCGACCGCTCCGGAGGTCCAGGTTGGCCGCTACCGCGGCTATCTCGACGCGCTGCTCGCCGACCGGGCGGAGTATGACGGCGTCGTCCTGGCGGTCGGCGGCGTGAGCCGGCGCGCGATCCGGGCGCGGGCCGAGCTGATCGCGTGGCTCGACCGCCACGGCCTCCCCTGCCCCGCCCTCGTCTCGCCCCGCGCGATTGTGAGCTCGGACGTCGCAATCGGCGACGGCGCCTTCGTGGCGCACGGCGTGATCGTCAACGCCGACGCCCAGCTCGGGCGCTTCTGCGTGCTGAACTCGGCGGCCATCGTCGGCCACGACACGGTCGTCGGCGACAACACCACGATCTCACCGGGCGCCTTCGTCGGCGGCCGCTGCGCGATCGGCGCCGACAGCCTCGTCGGGCCGCTCGCCAAGATCCTTCAGGGCCTCACCCTCGGTCAGGGCGTCACGGTCGGCATGGGCTGCAATGTCCTGCGCGCCCTGCCCGACAACGCGACGATCTGGCCCCGGGCGGACATCGTCGCCCCGGCGCCGAAACCGGCCTGATCGGCCTCAGGTCCGCCCGATTGCTACGTCATTTCAGTCTTCCCGAATTCGATGTGTCCAGATGGTCGGCCTCGCGTCCGAACATCGCGAGGAGGTTCCATGAGCGCTGAGCCGCGATCGTTCGAGCAGCCGATCTACGTGACCCGTCCGATGCTGCCCGAACTCGCGGTCTTCACGAAGCATCTGGAGGCGATCTGGCAGTGTGCCGTTCTCTCGAATGGCGGACCGCAGCACGTGGAGCTGGAGAAGCGGCTCCACGCCCATCTGGGCGACGGCCACATCGCGCTGTTCAACAACGGCACCAACGCCCTGATGACGGCGGTCAAGGCCCTCGATCTCTCGGGCGAGGTCATCACAACACCTTTCACCTTCGCGGCGACCCCGCACGTGCTCGCCTGGCACGGCATCCGGCCGGTCTTCGCCGACATCGAGGAGCATTCGATGACTCTCGATCCGGCCCGGATCGAGGCCGCGATCACGGAGCGCACCACCGGAATCCTCGCGGTTCACGTCTACGGCAACCCGTGCGACGTCGAGGCGATCGAGCGGATCGCGCGCAAGCACCGCCTCAAGGTGCTGTACGACGGCGCCCACGCCTTCGGGACCCGGGTCAACGGCCGGCCCATCGCGAGCTATGGCGACGCGACCATGTTCAGCTTTCACGCCACGAAGCTCTTCCACACCGCGGAGGGTGGGGCCGTGGTCACCAACGACGGCGACGTGAAGCGGCGGATGGAGCTGCTGAAGAATTTCGGAATCGCCGACGAGGTGACCGTCAAGGCTGTCGGCATCAACAGCAAGATGAACGAGATCCAGGCCGCCATGGGCCTGTGCCTGGTCGATGCGGTCGCGGCCGAGAAGGCGAAGCGGCTCGACCTCGCGCATGTGTACCGGGATCACCTCGGCGGTGTGCCCGGCATCACCGCCTCGCGGCCTCTCGACCTCGATACCGACAGCCTGCAGTATTACTGCCTTCGGATCGACCGGGCCGTCGCCGGCGTGAGCCGTGACGAGGTCTACGACCGCCTCAAGCACTACAATGTCTTCGCGCGCCGCTATTTCTATCCGCTGTGCAGCCAGTACGAGCCGTACCGTCTCTTTCCCGACAGCGCGATCGACAATCTGCCGGTCGCCAACAGAGTCGGCGACCAAGTCCTCTGCCTGCCCTTCTACGGCGAGCTCGGGACCGCCAACGCGGAGCGGATCTGCCGGATCCTCCGTCACATCGTGATGGACGGCGCCGTCGGCGCTGTGCACGCAGCCTGAGATCGGCCGGCGTCCGGACAATGAGTGTTTCTGGATCCGGCCCTTGAGCGCCCGATGCCCGGAGGGGTTGGTATGAGTGCCGTCCTCATCTCCAGTTTGCGCGCGCGCGTCAGCCTGTTTCTCGCGGGGAAACTGGTCGATGCCGAGTATTATCTGAACCGCTATCCTGACGTCCGCGCGGCCGGTGTCGATCCGGTTCGACACTTCGCCGAATGCGGTTATGCCGTCCCCATCCGCGCGGCGAACCCGTCCATGGAGCGGGCCATCATCAGGCTCTCGCCCTTCCTGGCGCTGGCGGCCGTGCTCCTGCAGATCCGGCGCGACGACTGGGTCCAGTGTTTCGTCGCCCATTATCAAGAGCTCTGGTGCGGCGACCTGGGACTAGAGTTCCGCTTCGCCCGCTGGGTTGCGCGTCTCCTGGCGGCCCGGGCTATGGGGTCCGGGCCCGACGCTGCGAATCTGGAGCGGATCGTCGGCACCACGCTCCCGATCGCCCGGATCGGCGACGAGCATCCCTGGCTCACGCTGCGGAGGATGGACCCGCCGGAGACGCATCGATTCAGCTCCCCGCGGGTGTGGGAAGGGCGCGGCGCGCTCGTCGCGCGCGAAGTCACGCTACCCCCGCTCTGGTGCGCGAGCGTCCAGAACGCCAGCGTCTTCGGAGCCATGCAGGTCGCGGCGAGCGGCCACTTCGTGAGCTACGAGCCCGCCGCCGATCCGAGTCTGTCCTTCGCGGCCGGCCAATTCCGGCACGTCATCGCCTGCTACGCGGCACAGGACAACAAGATCGTGGCGCGCCTGCCCGACGCCGCGACAAGCCGCCTCGACGAGGCGATCCTGCTGGGCGGCCGGTGCAGCAACAACCATTTCCACTTTCTCATCGAGTATCTCTCCCGAGGCTACCTGATCGATCGCCTGGGTCTCCCCGACGACATCCCGCTGGTCATCTCGGACAATCTGTTCCCATCGCAGATGGAGGCCCTCGAGTTATTCTTTCCGGGTCGGAAGTTCGTCGCGGTGTCCAGCCGGGAGCGGCTCGACGTCGTAAGGCTCCACATCCCGTCCCTCATGACGTATCTCCCGGACGCGCTTGAGGTCACCGACTGGAAGAAGGAGGGGCTCCGCTTCGCGAGCCTGGACTGGCTGCGGCGGCGTGCCTACGAGGCCCTGAACCTCGAAGACGACGCACCGTCCCAGCCGTCCCGGATCTTTCTGGCCCGGCGGCGCGGCAGAAACATCGTGAACGCCGACGAGGTCGAGGCTGTCTTCGCGCGGCACGGCTTCGCGATCGTGGATCCGAGCACTCTGTCCTTCATCGAGCAGGTGAGACTGTTCGCTGCCGCGACCCATGTCGCCGGTCCCCTGGGCGCCGCGTTCTCGAACACGATCTTCTGCAGGCCCGGGACATCCGTGCTCGGCCTCGGATCACGCTACGCCGTCACCTCGTCCCTGTTCCAGAATCTGGCGGAATTGATGGGCTGCGACTGCATCCATCTCCTGAGCGACAAGCGAAAGCGTGACTTTGTCCGCTTGAGCGCGAACAAGATCTCGCTCCGGCAAGGAAGCTATGCCATCAACACGCGGCGCCTCGACGGCTTGCTGAGGACGTGGCTCGTGCCAGCCTGAGACGGTTGGTTTCCGCGGAAGGTAGGTGGCTTCGCCCGCTGTACGGGTCCGGCTCAGCCCGGGTCGTTTGATGCCGGGATGCGTGACCCTCTCCGCGTCGGACCGACGGGCACACGACGTGTCGGCACCGCGGCAGACCGGCCCCGGAGCGTCGCGTGACAAGGGCCTTCGCGCGTGGCAGGACTTGCCGAGATCCGTGCGTTCGTCGCGTTCCAGCCACTGAGACGTATCCACCCCGTATGCACATGCCCATCGACCGGATCCGTGAAGCGCGTCCGCTGGACAGCCGGCGGCGCTCGAATCTGCGGCTGGCTGAGCCGAGCGACGCGGCTCTGATCTACCGGTTGCGCTCCGACAACCGTCTCAGCCGTTTCCTCAACGCGCCACCCACCACGGTGGAAGAGCAGGCAGCGTGGCTCACGCGATACAAGAACGACGAGGCCGCGGGCAGACAGTACTATTTCATCATCGTTTCCGATGGCCAGGATCGCGGCACGGTCCGGATGTACGATTTTCGGATCATCGCCGGATTGAAGTCGTTCTGCTGGGGCAGCTGGATCATCGCCCCCCCTCCGGTCGTCGGCCTGGCAGGTTACTCCGCCCTCGCGATCTACGAACTGGGATTCGAGCACCTCGGCTTCGAGCATTGTCATTTCGACGTGCGTCGTGAGAATGAGAGCGTGATCAATTTCCACCTCCGTTCGGGCGCGAAAATCGTCGACGAGGGCGAGCAAGATTATTTCTTTCACTTCAGCCGCGAAGCATATGACGCGTTCAGGTCGGCGCACGCGTCGACCATCGAGCGCCACTCCGCCTTGTCACAGGCCTCCTGATCGGAGCGGCGAGCGACTGTGCTGAGCACCCGATCTCAGCTGCACGATGCGCCGTTCGACGTCGAGGATAGATATCTCAGCGATGTTGGAGTGGCTTGCCTTACGGATCGCGCGCCGGATCGTCGACAGTGACTATTATCTGACACGAAATGCCGACGTGGCGGCGGCAGGCGTCGATCCGGTCGCCCATTTCGCGCGGCACTGGTCCGCGGCGCCATTGCGCGCGCCCAACGCGCGCATGGAGGCGCGGATCTACGCGTGGTCGCCCGTGCTCGTCGCCGTTCTGGCGATGCTCGGGCAGAGCCGTCAGGACATCACGGACTGCTTCCGCTACCGCATCAACCAACTCGCGACCCGGCGCGGTTTCGGCCTGCAGCTTCGGCTCGCCCTCGCGCTCGCGCGCTTCCTCGCCGTGCGGTCCGCATCGCACGCACGTCCGAGCGGCGGAGCGGGCACCGGTCTCGGCTCGATCTACCCGGTGGTGCGGATCGGGCAGGATGCGGTGCCCTGGATCGACTGCCGCGAAATCGCGGAAGCCGGCGTGTTCGACTTCACGGATCCAGAGGTCGCCCTGTCCGCGCAGCCGCCGACCGCCCGTCGACTGCGCAGGCCGGAACTCTGGTGCGCGACGATCCGGGACGCGTCGCTCTTCGGCTTCGCTCAGATCGTTTCCCATTCCGCCTTCGTGGTCTACGAGCCGGAGGCGGACCCGGCGTTCCGCTACACGAGCCGCCAGTGCGAGTTCGTCATCACCTGTTTCGGCCCCAAGGGCGACCGGGTCCTGGCCCGTGTCCCGCAGGAGGCGGATCGGGCGATCGATGCGGGCATCCTTCTGATCGGGCGATGCGGTGCGAACTATTTTCACTTCCTGATCGAGTACGCCACGAAGGGTTACATCGTCGACAATGCGTCGATACCGCAGGATGTGCCGCTCATCCTGAGCGACGATCTGTTTCCGCAGGAAATGGACGCCCTGAAGCTGCTCTTCCCGGGCCGCCCATTCACGGTCCGGCAGCACGGGCAGCGGCTGGACGTGAAGACGCTCTACGTTCCGTCCTTGATGACCTTCATTCCGGATACGCCCGACGTCGAGTTCTGGACGGTCGCCGCTGTCAATCACGCGAGCCTCTCCTGGCTGCGTGAGCGGGTGATCGAGGCCGTTCCAGCGCCCAGTACTCCGGCGGTCCGGAAGCTCTATCTCGGGCGATCCGCGGGGCGTAACATCACGAACGCCGCCGAGGTGGAGGCAGTGTTTCGCCGGCACGGTTTCGAGATCGTGAACCCGGGGCAGCTCAGCTTCGCGGAACAGGTCGAGGCTTTCAGGACTGCGCGCTGCATCGCCGGGCCGATCGGCGCCGCCTTCGCCAATCTGGTTTTCGCATCCCCGGGCACCCTCGTCCTGGGACTCGTGTCGCCGTTCGCCGTGCAGTTCTCGACGTTCGCCAGCCTCGCGAGGTTTGCCGGGTGTCGCTACTTGGCCGTCCCCGGTGAGCACGGGGCCTATCGCCCCGGGGCCGAGACGCGGCGCCGCTCGCTCGAGCTGACGCACGGCAATTACCGCATCGATCTCGATTACCTGGATACCGTGCTGCGGACCAATGTTTGAAATCTGGCTGTGCCGGCGCACGTCGTCGCGATCTGATCGACAGGGATGACAGCATGAAGACGCAATGGACCGATCTTGGCCTGCGGTTCGCCGCGCCGGGCTCGGGTCTGCTCCGGACGCACGCCATGCTGCCCACGCCGATCGTGCTGGCGGACCGTGTCCGGGTATATTTCTCGTCCTGCGATGCCGATCTGCGCGGGCGTATCTTCTCCGTTGACCTGAGCTTGGACCATCCGCACCCGGTCATCCATTTCGATCCCGCACTCGTTCTCGATCTCGGAGCCGCGGGGTGTTTCGACGCAGACGGCGTCAATCCCTGTCATCTCGAACGCGTCGATGATATTTGGCGGCTGTATTACGTCGGCTGGCAGAGGCTGTCGGAGGACGTTCCCTATACTCTCTTGGCCGGCCTCGCGGTGAGCGAAGATCGCGGCAAAACCTTCAGGCGGTGGAAGACGGAGCCTGTCCTTCCGGCGACGCCCGACGAGGGCTACTTCCGGACTGCTCCGTTTGTCCGGCGGGTGGGGGAAGGCTTCCAAATCCTCTATATCGGCGGCAACCGCTTCGTTCGTAGCCCCTCCGGGAAGATGCTCCCGCGTTACGCCATCCGCCGGTCGAGATCCGCGGACGGGATTAACTTGGCGGCCCCGGCGGAGGATGTGCTGCTGCCGGATGAGGCGCGCGGCGAGATCGGCTTCGGCCGTCCGCGCGTCGAGACGCTCCCCGGGCAGGACCCTGTCCTGATGGTCTCGGTTCGGACCGAACAGAGCTACAGGCTGATGATGTGCCCGTGGGACGAGGGCCCGGTCGATCCGTCCCGCCTCGTTCCGGTCATCGATACCGCAGGACAGGCATGGGCGTCCGAGATGACGTGCTTCGGTGCGACCTGCCAAGTCGGCGAGCGGACCCTGCTCTTCTACAACGGCAACGGCTTCGGACGAACTGGGTTCGGTCTGGCCTACCGGGATCCGGCCGCGGCCGAGGACGGATTTCGAAGGATGTGAGCCCGGCCGCGTGTCGGGACAGGCGCTGCCGCGACCTGATCGACAACGGCTTCGGGAGCGGTGCAGGGCCCCCGACCCCGATGGCCAGGCCGTACGCGTCGGCGGGGCGATCACCGCCTCCGCGGGGCTCGGGTTGGCCAGGACCTCGGACGATTCGCCTCGCTACAATGCAATTGCGTAGGTGTCGTGCATCACGGCGCTGCCGCCGAACTCCTCCTTCTGGGTGAGAAGGCCCTGATTCAGGACGCGGCCGCCCTCCTCGGTCGAGATGCCGAAGTCGAAATAGCGCTTCGTCGGCTGGTAGGTCTTGATCAGCGTGCTGAAGAGGAGATCCAGCGCCCCCGCGTCCCGGCCCTGCCGGTTGGACGCGATGTACTGCGCATGCGCGACGTCCGCGGTCTCGAAGATCACGACGCCGCCCACCGTCTCGCCCGCCTGCTCGGCCGTGAACAGTTTGATGTTGTCCGGAAAGCGCCCCGCCAGCATCTCGATCTCCGGCAGGGTGTGAACCGGCGCGACGCCGTGGCGCTCCCGGAGCGTCTGCGCGAGGATGTCCCAGAACTCTGGCCAGCGGCTGTCGGTGCGGACGGTGAGGCCGGCCTTCTGCGCCTTGCCGACACCCCGGCGGCGGCGGGACGAGAGTTCGCCGGGCAGCCGGTAGTCGATCGTCGTGGTGACGTCCCTCCGGACCAGCTGGGCGCCGACACGGAACAAACAGTAGAGGTCGGCCTCGGCGGGCCGGCGGTGATAGATCGACGGGACCGGCTTGTAGATCAGCTTCCTGGCGCCGGCCTGCCTGTAATGGTTGAGGCAATCCTCGAACAGCGTCAGGGTGGCGTCGGTCGACAGGCGGCCGGTCAGGAGTCCGCCGAACGTCAGGCCCTGATGGGAATGGATCGTGTCGCCGTCGACATTCGCGGGAAGCGTCGCCACCAGCGTATCGTCGCGGATGATGAGCAGCGAGGCGTCCGTGAAGCGGTCGGCGTGGTAATCCATGAAGCCGCGATCGAACAGGAAATGTCCGTTCAGAGCCGTGCCATTGTGCGCGTTCCAGGCCGAGGTTTGATCCTGGGTGAACCGCCGGACCGTCACGGTCATCGCTAGCGCGCTCGGCAGAAGCGCGTTGCGGCGATCTTGCGCGGCTCTGCCGGATTGCCTTGGTAGATCTTGTCCGGCTCCGTGGATTGCGTGAGGCTCGACGCCATGCTGATGTAGTTGTCGGGCGCGATCGTGACACCGTGCCCGATGGCGGCGTTGACGCCGAGGAAGCTGTAGGCCCCGATCCGGCAAAAGCCCGAGATCACCACGTGTGAACTCACGAAGACATTGTCCTCGATGACCGAGCGGTGGCCGATGTGGTTGCCGCTCCAGAGTGTGACGTTGTTTCCAATCTCAACGAAGGGTTGGACGACGTTGTGCTCCAGGATAAAGCAGTTCTCGCCGATCGTGACATTGTGCCAGACGAAGGCCTTCGTGCTGACATACGACGTCAACCTGTAGCCCATGGATTTGACCTGCGCGCAGAGATCGGCACGGACGCGGTTGAGCTTCGAATCGCCGATGGCGACGAAGGCGTCGTACTCCTCGGGCGGGTAGGCCTGCTGCACCTGGGCGAGCGGGATCACCGGCAGATCGTGGTGATGCGGCTGCGTGATGTACGCCTCGCCGATCGAGAAAGCCTTCACTTCATGGCCGCTGTCGTGGGTGAAGTACTCATAGGCCATGCTGGCGATTTCGCCGTTGCCGAAGATGATCAGCGGTTTCATCGATTACGCCTTCATGATGAGGAGATCTTCGCGCCGGTTGGCCATGGGGAGATCCGGCGCCTGAGGCATGACGTAGGCGTCCGCGCCGGCGGCCTGCGCCCGCTGGATGAGCGCCGTGAGAACGGCGTCGTCGATCTTGCCGGGGCTCGGCTCATTGTAGCGGACGTCCGGCTCGGAATCGGTCTGCGTGAAGGCCTTATGAAAGCGCCGGCCGGTCTCGCTCGCGAAGAAGCGGCGGCGCTTCGAGATGTTCGGGATGTCGCCGATCAGGGCACGGCCGCCATCGGCGAGCAGCGCCACGATGCTGTCGAGGAAGGTGAAGGGATTGCCCTCCGCGAACACGTAATGGAAGACGCTGTAGCAGAGGACGATGTCGGCTTGGCCGACCGCATTCCGGACGGCGTCCCGGTTCGCCGGGAACGCGCCGGCGATCTTCGAGGTCACGCCGGCGACGTCGGGCAGTTGCTCGAGCATCTCCGCGCTATCGACGAGGATCAGGCGGTGGTCCCGCTCGCGGCACAGATCAATGAGGCGATGCGGCAGCCCGGCGCATCCGGGCCCGATATCCACGATGGTGGCGCCGGTCCCGAGCAGGGCCGGGAGCTTGGCCGCGATGTCGCGCAGGATCGCCTCCTCGAAGCCGTCGCGATACGTCTCCGGGAAGCCGATCCGCTCGTTGGCGGAGAGGTGCGGATTCTGCGCGAGGGCGCGGAATCCCTCGAACGTGAGGTCGACCTTGGCGAGATCGACGTCGCGGCCGGTCCGGAGGTTCTCCAAGGAACTCGGGCCGTCCTTGGGAGGCCCACCGTCGGCAGCGTTCAGGGGTGACGATGACACGGGGGCCTCCTGTTCCGTTTGGAATCGGCGTCCGAGCCCGGGCGGTCCCGGTCCCGAGACGCTCCAGCTGCCCGAACTGCGCGGCGCGGGGAACCGGCCGCGGATCTTAGGACTGCTGACGGCCCCGGGCTCAGCGGTCCGAGGCTGTAGATCTCACGCCGGGCCGTGGCGCTGGTTCGAGGCCATGGCCGCACGGCAGGCGAGCACGACGTGCCGGATTTCCTCTTCCTGAAGATGGGGCCCGATGGGAAGGCTCAGGATCTCTCGCCCGAGGACGCGGCCGAGACGGCTCTCCCCCGCGATCGAGACGCCCGCATAGGCTTCGGCATCTGCCGGTGCGATCGGGTAATGAATCTGCGTGCCGACCCCCGCCTCGTCGAGCCGCGCCGCCAGCGCATCCCGCTGCCCGGACCGGACGACGAACAGGTGCCAGACGGGATCGGTGCGCGGATCGACCTGCGGAAGAGCGAGGTCCGTATCGGCGAGGCCGTCCCGATACGCGGCCGCGACGGCGCGGCGCCGGCTGTTCCAGTCGTCGAGATGGCGCAGCTTGATGCGAAGCAGCGCGGCCTGAAGCTCGTCGAGCCGCGAGTTCACCCCCTGCTGCCGATGCACGTATTTCTCGCGCGAGCCGTAATTGGCGAGTTCGCGGATCCGGCGCGCGACTGCGGTGTCGGACGTGGTCACGGCCCCGCCATCGCCCAGAGCGCCCAGATTCTTGCCCGGATAGAAGCTGAAAGCGGCGGCGTCGCCGAGGCTGCCCGTCCGCCGCCCGGCGAAGGTCGCGCCGTGGGCCTGCGCGGCATCCTCGATGCAGACGAGATTATGCCGGTGCGCGAGGGCGCGCAGCGCCTCCATGTCGGCCGGCTGGCCGTAGAGGTGGACCGGCATGATGGCCTTCGTCCGGCTGCTGACAGCCCGCGCGGCTCCGGCCGGGTCCATGTTGTAGGTCGACGGATCCGGATCGACGGAGACCGGCTTCGCGCCGACCTGGCTCACCGCTAGCCAGGTCGCGATGAAGGTGTTCGACGGCACGAGCACCTCGTCGCCGGGACCGATCCCGTAGGCGCGCAGGATCAGGATCAGGGCGTCCAGGCCGTTGGCGACGCCGACCGCATGCTCGGCCTCGCAATAGGCGGCGAACTCCGATTCGAAAGCTTCGACCTCCTCACCCAGGATGTATCGCGAACGGTCCAGGACGCGGTGCCACGCGGCGTCGAGGTCGGCGCGGACGGTGTCGTGGGTGCGGCCGAGATCGAGAAACGGAACCTTCATCGCGGGCCTCCCCTACCGGCTTCCCACGGCGCGCAAGAATGTGTCGTAGTCCCTGTAATAGTCGCTCTCCTCGTAGTGCTGCGAGGCCAGGGAGAGACACACTGCCCCACCGGAGAACTCGTCGATATCGCGCCACACCATGCGCGGGACATAGAGGCCGATGTTGGGTCGATTGAGCAGAAACGTCTGGCGCGTGCGGCCGTCATCCAGGTGGACTTTGAAGCTGCCAGAGATTGCGATCAGGACCTGCTGCAGCTCTTTGTGGCTATGCCCCGCGCGCACCGCGCCGTGCGAGACATCGTAGATGAAATAGACGCGTCGGATGTCGAACGGCACATCCTTCTCGGCCTCGATGGGCGTCAGCGCTCCCCTGTGATCGAGGATGTGGCGAAACTCGATCAGGTGTGGCTGAGTCATCGTTCCCCCGCCGAAATGCCGGCTCTCTGACGTCGACCCTCGACCGCGAAACATACCATGGACCGTGCCGAGGCCCCTTCGCGTCCGGAGCGCGGTCCGATGTCGCGAAGCCCTCTAAGCGCAACGCGACCGATCCGCAACGGTCGGACTCTACTTCCGCGAGCCTTGTCGAACAAATGCAATTACTGATCTATTGTCCATCGGCTCGCCGCGGGAATGGAAGAGCGCCGAGCAGTCGGCCCACGACCGACCGTCCGGCGACCGCAGGCGCGACGGGCGGCACCTGCGGCGATAGCACCGGGGTTGGCTGCGCCAGAGATCCGAGGGCCGCGACCACCGCGCTCGGCGCGACGTGGTAGCTGGCGTGGAAGGCGTGACCGTCCTCGTTCGTGGTCGCGCCACGCAAGAACGTGATCCGCGCGCCGCCGGCCTCGATGAAGCTCGTATAGCCCCGGAAATTGAAGCTCAGGTTGGCGTGGATCAGGCCGAGGATCCGGCAATCCGGGCGGCAGAACAGTCCGTTGGTGAGCGCCGAACTCGACGAGCCGACGATGATGTCGGCGGCGTGGAACGCGTCGACCTGTTCGAGGAACGTCATCGTCTCCGGAGTGATGACCTCGAAGCCGTGCGGCCGGAGCGCCTCGGCGATCTCGACCTCGTTGACGAGTTGGCGCTGCGCGAAGGCCTTGCGCGAGATGAACAGCCGGCGGCCGGTGCGGCCGCTCAGGGCCCCGCGCGCGCGGGCGCTGTCGAGGATGCGGGTGCGCAGATCCACCAGGATGTCGGCGGGCCAGATCGTGTCGTAGACCGGCTGCCCCGGCCGCATCTCGAACGGGAAGAAGGCGGGCACCGGCGCGAGGCCGAGCCGGCCGAACGCCACCGGCCGGGGCGGCAGCTTGATGATCGGGCGGTCGCGCGTGTCGAGGAGCCGGACCACCTCCTCGTGGGTCGCCGGCATGTGGTCGTCGATGCAGAGCGGAATACCGTCCGGGCAGCGAGGATCGTTGTAGGCGAGCATGCGCGGCACGAACTCGCAGAACCAGTGGCCGTAATTCCGGCTCTGGAGCCCGAACATCGACAGGCCGGCCTCGATCGACAGGCTGTCCTCCGGAACCTCGACGAGGGCCCGCCTCCCCCCGAAGGCCGCCATCACGATCTGGTCCGGGTTGACCCCGTCCTGGAGCAGCACGTCCCGTCGGCGGGGATGGGCGGCGAGGTCGTAGATCAGGTGGCTGTCCTTCACGACGAGGTTGCTGCGCGGGAAGGCGTGGCAGCCGTCGACGAACGCGAGGTACTGGCTCGGCGCCTCCAGATCCCCCGGCTCAGAGGTGAGGGGCGGCGGCGGCTCGGTGAACTTGAGCTCCGGTGCCTGGATCGGCCGGGGCGGCCGGAGCTCGGCGTAGTCGATGCCCGGCCGGCCGGCCAGGGACGCGGCGGCGACCATGTCGTAGCAGGCCAGGGGGCCGGCGCCGATCAGCCGGCGGGTCGTCTCGTGCAGGGCGACGGCCGCGTCGAAGTCCCCGGCCTCGATCAGCGCGTCGAGCTGGAGCCGGCGCAGATTCTTGATCTTCTTGGCGAGCGGATCCCCGTCCCGCGAGACGAGGCCGGGCGCGCCACCGTTGAGGTCCAGGGCGAGGCAATAGAACTGGACGCTCGCCTCGGCCTCGCCGCGCAGCTCCAGCAGCCACGCCCTGTCGATCAGCTCCTCCATGATCCGCGGGCGCAGCCGGTTCGCATCCGCGGCGCGCAGGCGCGCGACGACCGGATCCGCCTCGGCGAAGCGTCTGCGGGCGCAGAGGTCGCGCAGGCGCGCCTCCGCGGCGGCCAGGGCCCAGCGGCCGCCATCGCGGCCTGCCAGGATGGCCGCGAGGTCGTAGGCCTGGGCCGCGAGATCGGGCGCGCCGCCCCCGTCCAGCCGGAACGCCAGGGCGTCGAGATGGCGGATCATCGTGCCGGGGCTGGTCCCCGCCGCCGCCGGGTCGGCCGCGAGCGCGCCGAGCCGCGCGATCAGGTCGGCCTGGCCGCCGCGATGATCTCTGATCAGGTCCAGGAAGTGTGACATGTTCCGCGTGCTCGACCGGCCCGTTCCCGGCCTCGACGTGGTGCCAACCTCGGACGGCCGCCGGCAGGAGCGGGGCCGCGCATCGGGCGTCGTGGCAGGAGCCCACCCTTAGCGTCCCGCCGCGGAACTGGTAAATCCCCGTCCCGAACGGGTCGGCCGTGGCTTCGCGCGCCGGCCGCCGCCCGCGGCGTTGGGCCGGCGCACGGGCGGGAGATGAGGAAAGCCTTCGGATGCCGGAATCGGGGAGCCTTGAGATCGGCGGTGACCGGATCGCGTCGGTCCGGACGCTGGCGGCCGGCCGGCAGGCCGGGCGCGACGGGGCGCTGTGCGCCATGGAAGCGGTCGCCCATCTCGCCGGGGAGCCGCTCTCGGACCGGCCGGCCTGCGCGTCGCCCGTGATTGCCGCCTTCGTCCGCACGTGGAGCGACGGCCTGCCGCAGGCGGCGCGCGACGGCCGCATCCTCCCGCTGCTTCCCCGCCTCGTCGGGACGCGCGGTTCGGAACCCGTCGAGCGACGCCGGGCCGGGATGGTGGCCGACTGGCTCGTCCGCGTACATCTGCCGGCGTGGTTCCACCTCGCCAAGCTGAACGTCGAGGCCGACGTGCTGGCCGGCTTGCCCGAGATCCGCGATCTGGGGGATCTCGCCGGGCTGTGCGACGACCTCCGACGCGCCCGCAAGCGGGCGGCGATCGCTAATCTCACCCTGCGCCAGACCGGCCCCTACGTGCGGGCGGCGGCCTGGGACGCCGCCCAGCGGGCGGCCTGGACGGCGATCCGCGACGACCTGGAAGCGGCCGGCGGCCCGATCCTCGCCGCCGCCTGGGACACCGCCTACGCGGCGGCCTACGCGGCGGCCCGCGCCTCCGGCAAGGCGCCCCTGGAGCCGACCCGGCGCGCGCTGGAGGACACCGCCCGGACGCTGCTCGAGCGCCTGATCGCGGCGGGCGAGGCCGGGTCCGACGGCGCCCTCGCCGCCGATCCGCGGCCATGAGCGGCGCCGCCGGCGAGCTGCCCGGGCCGGGGCTCGCGGGCGCCCGCTGCCTCGTGCTGGGCGGCGGCGGGTTCCTCGGGCTGAACCTGTGCAACCGCCTCGCGGCTGCGGGCGCAGAGGTCACGTGCTTCAGCCGCAGCCACCCGCAGGCCGAGGCCCTGGACCGGCGCGTCGCCCGAGTGTCCGGCCAGTTCTCCGACCGCCTCGCCCTCGCCAACGCGGTGGAGCGCCAGGACGTCGTCTTCCACCTGATCGCCGGCTCGATCCCCGAGAGCTCCAACCGCGACCCGTCGGCTGAGCTCTCGGCGGCGCCGATCGCCACGCTGCACCTCTTGGAGATCTGCCGCTCGGCCCGGATCGGGAAGCTCGTGTTCGCGTCCTCCGGGGGCGCGATCTACGGGATCCCGGCTGCCATCCCGATCCCCGAGCGGGCGCCGACCGACCCGATCTCGGCCTACGGCATCAGCAAGCTGATGATCGAGAAGTCGCTCCACCTCTACCGGCACCTTCACGGGATCGACTACCAGATCCTGCGGATCGCCAACCCGTACGGACGCTTCCAGCTCGGCACCAAGCACCAGGGCCTGATCGGCAGCTACATTCACCGCGTCCTCACCGACCAGCCGCTGGAGGTCTGGGGGACCGGCGCGGTGGTGCGCGACTTCCTCCACATCGACGACGTGAGCGACGCCTTCCTGGGGGCCGTGGCATATCAGGGGCCGCACAAGGTGCTGAATGTCGGCAGCGGCCGGGGCCTGAGCGTCAACCAGGTCATCGCCGAGCTGAAGGTGGCCTTCGGGCGGGACCACCTCCCCTGCGTGCACCGGCCGAGCCGCGCCGCCGACGTGCCGGCCAACGTGCTCGACACCGCGCTGATCCGGTCGGAACTCGGCTGGCAGCCCCGCGTCCCCCTGCAGGCTGGTCTCACCGGGACCATCACTTGGATGCGCGCCCACCTGGCCCGGTCGCGGGCGGCTGGCGTGCCCTCCGGCGCCGGCTGACCGGCCGGATGATCACGCCGCCCCGGAGCGGCCACGTTTGTCGGCGACAGCGCGCGGCATCGATCCGCGAGGAGACCCCATGTCCTTCCTGCACGATCTGCCGATCGCCGACCTGATCGCGCATTACGGCTACCTGGCGATCTTCGTCATCATCACCCTCGAGAGCGCCGGACTGCCCCTGCCCGGCGAGACGGTGCTGCTGACCTCGGCGGCCTACGCGGGCAGCACCGGCAACATCAACATCGCCGTCGTCGTGGCGATCGCCGCGACCGCCGCCATCCTGGGCGACAATGCCGGCTACTGGGTCGGCCGCCGCTGGGGCCTGCCCCTGCTCCTGCGCAAGGGCCACCTGATCGGGCTCGACCACGGCCGGCTCAAGCTCGGCCAGTACCTGTTCCGCCGGCATGGCGGGAAGATCGTGTTCTTCGGCCGCTTCACCGCGATGCTCCGGGCCTACGCGGCGGTCCTGGCCGGGGTGAACAAGCTCGACGCCCGCCGCTTCATGGCCTTCAACGCCCTCGGCGGCGTGGCCTGGGCCTCGATCATGGGGTTCGGCGCCTACCTGTGCGGCCGCTCGATCGAGAACGTGATGGGTCCCGTCGGCCTCGGGCTGCTGGCCTTCGTCCTGCTGGGCGCCGTCGCCCTGTGGCTGTTCATGCGCCGGCACGAGGCGCGCCTGATGGTCGCCGCCGAGGCCGAGATCCCGGGGCCGCTCGGCGGGGGGCTCGGCGAGGCGCGGGCCGAGCCTGTCCCGGGGCCTGTCCCGGCGCACGGCGGCGTGGACCCGGATAGCCGGGTCCAGGTGGAGTTCCAGAATCAGATCGCAGCGCTCCTGGCGGAGCGGGAGCGCGCGGCACCGCAGCCCACCGCGCGCGCGGCCGCCCAGACCCGGCGCGCGCCCTGGCCCCTGTGGTTCAAGATCCCCGTGCTGCTCGTCGCCGCCGGCGCCGGCATGGCGGTGATCTCCTGGCACGACGGCGTCACCGGCGGCTTCTACGGACGGCTCATCGGGCATGTCGGGATCCTCGGCATCGCCCTGATCGTCGCCGTCCCCGCCCTCCTCCTGCTGGTGGTCGGCCGGCGGCTCCCGCGTCTTGAGGACGAGGCCGACGCGGAGTCCGAGGAGGCCGTCGGGCTGGCGGCGTGACCGCCGCGCCGGACGGCCCTCGCGCTCGGGCTGCAGGGTTGACCGGTCCGGGGGCCGATCGTACAGCCGGCCTCGACCCGACAGGGGCGCCCAGTCGCGCCGGCCTCCCGCCGGCGGCCGCGTGCCCGAGACCCGTCGGGCCCCGCGACTGACACGGAGCCGACCTTGGCCGAGGACGTAGAGGCGCTGCGGGCGGAACTCGCCGAGACCCAGGCGCGGCTCAAGGAAGCGCAGGGCGAGCTGGCCCGGCTGGTGCGTCTCGCCGAGGCGGATCTCCAGCGCCGGCGTCCCGGCGAGCAGTCGAGCGTCGTCGCCTCGTCGGTGCGCCGCCCCGCCGCCAAGGAGGTCGCGGCCCGGATCGCCCGGTTCGCTCACCTCTACCGGGAAGCCGCCGAGGCCTCCCCGGACCGCGCCCCGGTCGTGCCCGAGCAGACGATGCTCGCGTGGCTGGAGACATCCGGCCTGTTCGACCGCCAGTTCTACCTTGCTTGCAACGACGACGTCGCCAGTGCGGGGGCCGATCCGATGATGCACTACTACAATCACGGATCGGAGGAGGCGCGCCTGCCCTCGACGCTGTGAGGGCCGGTCGACGGCGCGGGCGCATTGCGGGATGATGGGTCTCGAAAGTCTTTGTCCGCTCCGTGATCGATCGCGGCAAGTATAAAATCAGAAGAACGGCCGATAGACTTCGCGATCGTCTCTATCGGCCGCGTTGACCCTCCCCGTCCCGTGATCTAGGGAGCGGCCGGACGGGGCGCGTGCGAGGGATCAGACCGATGCAGGACGGTGCAGGCGCGAGCGCGCCGGGCTCGACCGCGGCTCCGCCCGCGCTCGAGCCGTGGCAGGACGACTTCGCCACGATCTACGCCAGCGGCCTGTTCGACCATATCGGCTACGCGACCCGCTACCCCGATGTCGGCTTGACCGACCTGTCGCCCCTCGAGCACTACGTGAAGTACGGTGCCCGGCTCGGGCGACGGCCCCGTGCCGACTTCAGTGCGCCGCCGGACGAGACCTTCGACGGCAGCTTCGTCAATCCCTTCTCGGCCTGGATCCGGGGGCGCGCCGAGACCCAGCCCGCGCCAGCCTGGAACCGGCCGGTCGTCTCGGTCCTGTGCATCAGCTACAACCAGGCGGCCTTCATCCGGCAGACGCTGGAGAGCATCCTCGGCCAGGCCACGGATTTCCCCTTCGAGCTGCTGGTCGGCGACGACCGCTCCACGGACGGGACCGCCGAGATCATCGCCGAGTACGCCGCGCGCCACCCCAACCTCGTGGCGGTCCTGCGCAGCGAGAATCTCGGGCCGAACCGGAACTTCGCCGACCTCACGGCCCGTGCCCGCGGCGAGTTCGTGGCGATCTGCGAGGGCGACGATTACTGGACCGACCCGCGCAAGCTCCAGCGGCAGGTCGACTTCCTGCGGGCGCGCCCGGAATTCACCCTCTGCTTCCACCGGGTGCGCGTCGTCTACGAGGACATGCCGGGGGTCGACGAGCTGTACCCGAAGCAGTGCAGCCCGCAGCCGTCGCTGTCGGACCTCGTGGCGCACAACTTCGTCCAGACCAACAGCGTGCTCTACCGCTGGCGCTACCACGGCGAGGAGGCGTTCGTGTTCGACGAGGGCATCGCCCCCGGCGATTGGTACGTCCACCTGATGCACGCCGAGGTCGGGCGCGTCGGCTTCCTGCCGGAGGTGATGGCGGTCTACCGCAAGCACGCCGCCGGGATGTGGGCGACCTACGCCACCGAACTCGCCCGCCACAAGAAGCTCGGCAATTCCGAGATCGCGTTCTTCCGCAAGCTGCGCGGCCATTTCGGCGGCCGCTACGCGGCGGGCTACGAGGCCGCGCAGAAGTCGATCTTCCGGAGGCTGGCTGAGGCCTACCTCGACGAGGAGGACGTGCCGAGCCTCGGGCGCCTGATCGAGGCCAACCCCGACATCGCCCGGGACGCCTTGAGCGACATGGGCCTCGACGCGCCGGATGACCTTTCAGGAGAGCCGGAGGCCCTGCGCGCGTCGCTGCTGGAGCAGCTGACCGTCAGCGTCATCGTCACGGCCTACAACCACGCCGCCGATATCGGCCGCTGCCTCGACGCGGTGCTGGGCCAGCGCGGGCTGTTCCGGCTGCAGGTCGTGATCGGCGACGACAAGTCCACCGACGGCACCGCGGAGATCGTCGAGCGCTACCGGGCGCGCGACCCGGAGCGGATCGCGGTGCGGCCCCGGCCGCACAATCTCGGCATGCTGCGCAACATGCAGGACTGCCTCGCAGCCTGCACGGGCCGGTACATCGCCTTCTGCGAGGCGGACGATTACTGGCTGTCGGACCGCAAGATCGCGATGCAGATGCGGATGCTGCGCAACGACCGCAAGCTGGACATGTGCTTCAACTGGGTGCTGCTCCACTACCCGGCGACCGGCTCCTACGTCCCGCACGACGAGCAGGGCCGCTATCCCACCGGCCCGATCAGCTTCCCGGTCCTGGCCAACTCGCCGCTCACCGCCAACTTCTCCTGCTGTTTCTACCGCGCCGAGGCTCTGCGCCGGGTTCCGGAGGCCTACTACGCGAACGCCTCGGCGGCCGACTGGCTGATGAACCTCTACGTCGCCGACAAGGGCCGGATCGCGTTCCTGCGGGAACTGCTCTCGGTCTACACGGTCCAGGAGAAGGGCCAGTGGTCGGGCCTGCCGGAGGACATCAAGAACGCCCGGATCGCCCAGTACCAGAAGGAGTTCGCCGGCATCTTCGGCGAAGGGCGCGGCTTCGAGAAGTACGAGGTCGGCTGCACGGTGGCCGAACTCGACGGCGAGCTGCCGGATTCCTTCGCCCGCGCGAACCTGGAGGCCCCCCAGGACCGGGTCTGGGCCGAGATCCGGGACGGGCAGGTGGTGCTGGCGGGCTGGGTCGTCTCGGCGAGCCGCGCCAAGGCGACGCTGATCGTGGAGGCCGACGGCGAGGTCCAGCGCATCCCCGCGGACGTCCACCGGCCGGATGTGATCGCGGCGGTGCTCGGCGACATGCCCACCACGATGGAGGAGGCCCGCTGCGGCTTCCGCTTCACCCTGCCTTACGCGCTCCACCTCGAGGTGCTGCTCTCCATCGAGGTCGAGCACGAGGTCGTGCCCTGGCTCTCGGTTATCTTCACCCACCGGGTCAAGCGGGCGGTCGAGCAGGGCTGATCGCGGGTTGGGCGTCGCGACACGCGGGGCCGCGCCTTTCGAGCCGGCCCTAACGCCGCCGACCGGCGAGGAGGTGTCGCACCCGGGCCAGCGGCGTGCGGGCGCGGGCCCGGTCCAGGGCCCCGCGGATCTCGGCGGCGAGCCGCGTCGCGACGATCTCGCGGGCGGGATCGTCGTAGTGGACGATGTCGTAGAAGGTCCCCTCTTCCCGGTCGCGGAAGATCCCGCTGAGGTCGAGGGCCGTGAAGGTGCGCCGGTACGGGCGCCGCGCCGCGAGCTGCGCGGTGAACGCCTCCAGCTTGGCGTATTGCCGGTCGAGATAGGCCAGGAACGCCCCCGAGGCGACGCCGCTTTCCACCTCGGTGAGGTGGCGCTTGCGCAGGATCGTCGGCTGCAGGACGCTGACGATCGGCACCCCGTAGTCGTGCGACAGCTTGGTCAGCCGGTGCGCTGCCAGTTCGTAATGGTGGACGATCGCGTCCTCCCAGCCGGGGCTCTGCCAGCCCACCTCGACCCGTAGCCGCTTCAGCTCCTCGTAGATCAGCGTGATCAGCGCCTCGTAGGATAGGCCGTCCTCGCGGGCGCGGGGATCGTGCGTGTCGAAGAAGTGGTCGTAGAGCCGCTGGGTGATGAAGGCGTTGTAGGGGTGGCCCGGCCGGGGATCGTAGGTCCAGGGCTGGAACAGGTCGGTGCTGCCGCTCAGCACGAGGATCGCGTCGGGGCTGTAGGTCACCAGGCGCGACCAGATCAGGTGCGTCATCTGCGTGAGGCAGCTCGACATCACTCCGAAATTGTAGATCTTCGCGCTCTCCAGGCCGTCGGCGCGCAGAATCCGCTCGATGCGGCCCGGCAGGGTGTTGGCGATGTCGCCGCCGTCGATCGTGGTCGAGTCGCCGACGACCAGGATTCGGGTCTCGCCCTCCGGCTTGCGCGCGCCGATCGGGGCGGCGTTCAGGAAGCCGTCCGCGTCGAACGGGACGCCGTAATGGCTCGCCCCCGGCTTGCCGGCGAACTGGATGAACGGGCTCGGATAGCGCGTGTTCGAGTCGAGGTAGCCGAAATGGTGCAGGAACTTGCGCCGGCGCGCCGCATCCTCGCTCTCCGGCGGGGCCCAGATCTGCTCGACGCCCGGGGCGGTCAGAGCCGCCATCATCAGGTCCCTGAGCGCCGCGTAGCCGGCGGCGTTCAGCCGGACGCCGTCGTCGCTGAGACCGGGCCTGAGCGCGCCCGTCCCGGTGGCCAGGACGGCGTCGTAATCGATGAACTGCGCCCCGTACGCCTGCACGTGGTCGCGCAGCCACGCGTTGACCTGACCGATGAGCGGGATGGGCAGGCCGGCCGCGGCCGGCGCGGCCGGATCCACCGGCGGGATCGAGCCGACCCAGGTCCGCACGTAGAGGTCGCGCGCGTCCTGCAGCATCGCGGTGAAGTCGGCCACGATGCTGTCCAGCGACGGCGCGGTCTTGCCGCTGAGGATGTCGTCGCGGCCGCCGATGAGGTGCAGGCCGCGGGCTCCGTAGAGGGCGATCTCAGAGCGGAGCCGGCGTCCCATGTCCCTGGTCGACTGCCCGGCAATTCCGCGCGCGACCGTCTGGGGTCCGGAGAAGAGCGGCGGTGTCTCGGCCACCAGCTCCGCCGTGACCGAATCGCCGAAGAAGAGGATCGGCCCGAACGGGAACAGCGGCTTGTCCTGCATCGGCGTGCTCATGCCGTCGCGATCCGGGGCGGCGTCAGCGCGCCGCGAAGACCTCGATCCCGTCGAGATGCAGGTGCTGCTCCTCGTCGAGATCGATCTTGAGGTAGCGGAACCGCGCGTTGTCGAACCGCAGGTGGAGGGGCAGGCCGGGATGGCAGTGGGCGTCCACGGCGTCGAAGACGAGGCGGTAGTCGCCCTCGGTCTCGCCCAGCCAGACCCGCATCAGCTGCGCCCGCTCGCTGAGCTGCCCCCAGCGGTTGTAGATCCGGATCTCTGAGACCCGCTCGACCGCGTCGAGGTCGAGGACGAACCAGGGGTTCCGGTCGAGCCCGGTGTGGAAGAAGAACGACGGGTCGCCGGTGGTGCGCGCGCCGTAGGTGCCGGTCGTGCCCGACCAGGGCGAGGCAGAGCTCGCCGTCCAGGTCTTGCCCAGCGCGATGTTCTCGGAGGGCCGCATCGCCACCAGCGTGTCCATCTCCAGCTCGTCGATCAGCGTCCGGATCTGCTTGGACGGCTGGCGTAGCGGCGGGATCTCCAGGTCGAGCTTGTAGATCAGGTTCGACAGGATGCTCTGGTCGAAGCGGTGGTCGATGAAACCCTCGAGATCCGGCAGCCCCATCTGGTTCGGGATGTCGGTGACGACCCGCGGATCGCCCGCGTAGCGCAGCCACTCGGCCACGAGCCGGCGGGTGGCGGGGCTCACCATGAAGGCGATCCAGGAGGCCTGGATCTGGTCGGCGTCCCAGTAGCGCGCCGCGTCGCAGTCCATCAGCACGAAGCAGTCGCGCTTGGTCCAGGCCCGCTGCGGCTTGCCGTGCAGCACGCCCACCGCGACCCGGTGCTGCGAGCCGTCGAGCCAGGTGAGCAGCGGCGCCACCGGCGGCAGCGGGTCGTCGCCGACCGCCTGCATGCCGGTGTCGCTGAAGACTATGAAGTCGCCGTCGCGGCGCTTCTCCAGCGCCTCGGCGATGACGTAGGGCTTCCAGGCCCAGTTGCCGGCGCCCCGGGACCGGTCGAGGATCTCCCGGTGCGCGCGGTAGAACGGCGTCTCGCGCAGCCGGTCGGGGGACCAGCTCTCGATCGTGTCGAAATCGCCCGTGGCGGCGGCCGAGGCCACCAGCCGGCGCTGGCTCTCGACGTAGTGGTACTTGGCGGCGAAGCTGACCAGGGTGGTGTGGCGCGGCCGGAGCCGGCGCCGCAGCCGCATCAGCACCTCGGCCCGGTGCATGTCGAAGGCGTTGACCTGCAGGGCCTCGGGGGATGGGTCAGCGCTGGCCAAGTCTGTCCTCCGGCGGTGGCTCGAGGGCTTGTCACCGGTTTTGCCGGCTTCGGCAAGGCGGCCGCGGCGGGGCCGGGCTCAGGCGTCGTCGAACGCGAGGTTCTCGGCCGGATACGCGAGCATCAGCGCGCGGCGCTCGGGCGAGTTGTCCCACTCTCCGACCTTCGTGTAGCCGCCGGCGACGTCCAGCACCTCCACGACCCGTCCGATGGTCGGGATGCTCTTGAAATGCTGCGGCCAGCCTGAGGCGAAGTAGAAGACCTGCTCGACGTGCTCGGAGAGCTGGCACACCCCCGGCCCGAACGTGCCGAGCCCGAAGATGAGGTAGCGCCCGTTCATCAGCGCCGCGACGTCGTCGATGAGGGAGCCGCTCTGGGTCGTCAGCGGCACGCCGATCTCGGCGATCCACGCCTCCAGCGCCGGGATCACCGGGTTGAGCCGGTTCTCGAACACCATCTTGATCCGGGCGATGCGGCCCTCCGCCAGGAGCCGCCGGATCACCATCTGGTAGAAGGCGAGCGGCGGCTGCGGGTAGGTCGGCGCCACCCAGGTGCTGAAGATGTCCCCCGAGCGGATGTGGATCAGCAACTCGTCGTCGGGCTTGGCGGGGATCTCCGCCGGCAGCCGGTTGAACAGCGGTCGGATGCAGGTCCGCACGATGTCCCGGGTCTCGTCGGGGCCGAGGGTGCCGGCGAGCTGCTGGATCCCGAGGTCGAAATACATCCCCGACAGGAAGGCGCCCGCCTCCGGCAGCGGCTCCGAGCCGGGGATGAAGGTGAGGCCTCCGCAGGTCAGCGGGCCGGTCAGGCCGATCACCTCGCTCCGGTCGGCGGCCGGGAGTTTGATGTATTTCAGGTTCAGGTTGCGGGCGATGCCGATGGCGAGCAGCAGCTGGATCAGGCAGTTGCCGAAGGCGCCGCACTCGTAGAGCGCGAGCCCGACCAGGGCGCGGGAGCGCGGCCGCTCGGCGCTGACGAGGCGGTAGGAGACGTAAACGTTCGCGCCGGGCCGCTCGTCGGCCACGTCGAAGGGCACGTCGAGCACGCGCCGCAGGGCGATGAGGTCGAAATCCGCCCGGTCGCACAGCACCTGCACCGCCGGCGGCTCGCCTGCGGCGGCGCCGTCCGGGGCGACGCGGATATGGCGCGCCCAGGCGCCCTCCCCAGTAGCGAGCACCAGGGCCGCGGGCCCGCTCCGGGCCGCGTCGAGATCGGGCTCGCGCCAGACCTGCCCGTCGTCGGAGAGGGCGAGGCGCGGCGGCGCCGCGCAGGCCGCCGCGAGCTCGACCCGGCGGACCGGGCAGCGGAAGCCGAGATCGACCTGGAAGCCCGGTGGGCCGGCCAAGCGGTCGGTCGCGCCGGCCGCGCGGTGCCAGGGCCGGCCGAACGCCGCATCGATCAGGTCGCCGTTCATCGCGTCTCGCGCTGCGCAGGGAGCGGTCCGGGGCCCGCGCCCCGAGCCCCTCTCTTCGCCGTCCGAGCCCACTCTGTCGAGGCGGACGCGTGTCCCGTGACCCCGTCGCAGGGCGATGGGGCGTGCCCGTCGGCTAGCCGTCGAGTCCGAGCATCAGCCCGAGATTCTGCACGGCCGCCCCGGAGGCGCCCTTGCCGAGATTGTCGAGGCGCGCCACCAGCACCGCCTGCCCGTGCTCGGCCGAGCCGAACACGCGCAGCTCCAGCCGGTCGGTGTCGTTGAGATCCTCCGGCTCGATCTTCTCGCGGTGCGCGCCGGTTCCGGCGCCCGGCACCACCTCCACCAGCCTCTGACCGGCGTACCAGTCGCGCAGGGCCGCCTCGAGGTCGGAGGCCGTGGGCCGGCCCGGCAGCGTCTCGAGGTGGAGCGGCACGCTCACCAGCATGCCCTGCCGGAAGTTGCCCACCGACGGCACGAAGATCGGCCGCCGGGTGAGCCCGCTGTAGCGCTGCAATTCCGGCAGGTGCTTGTGGGCGAAGCCGAGGCCGTAGAGCTGGAACGGCGGCGCCGTGCCCTGCTCGTAGGCCTCGATCATGCTCTTGCCGCCGCCGCTGTAGCCGCTGACCGCGTTCACGCTGATCGGGTGGTCGGCCGGGATCAGGCCGCCCTCCACCAGCGGGCGCAGGAGCGCGACGCCGCCGGTCGGGTAGCAGCCCGGATTGGCGACCCGCCGGGCGCGGGCCACCGCCGCGCCCTGCTCCCGGGTCAGCTCCGGGAAGCCGTAGGTCCAGCCCTCCGCGACCCGGTGGGCGGTGCTGGCATCGAGGACGCGCGGGCCGCCGCCGGGCAGGCTGTCGGCCAGAGCCACGGTCTCCTTGGCGGCCTCGTCCGGCAGGCAGAGCACGACGAGGTCGACCTCGGCGAGCAGCGCGCGCTTGGCCGCCGGATCCTTGCGGTGCTCCGGGGCGATGCTGCGCAGGGCGACCCGCCCGTCGCGCTCCAGGCGCTCGCGGATGCCGAGACCGGTCGTGCCGGCCTCTCCGTCGATGAACACGGTGGGCTTCGTCGCGCCTGCGCCAGACATCGCTCGTCTCGCTCTCTAGAAAAATGCCTCGCCGCCCGAGTCGGGCACTGCGGCCGGGAATCAGGTGCGCGCGGTGCGACAGGCTGTCAACGACCGTGCAGCGGCCTGAAAACGCGAAAGGGCGGCTCCCGCAGGAACCGCCCTCTCCGTGACACCGGTGTGACCGGGTATCAGCGCTTCGAGAACTGGAAGCTGCGGCGGGCCTTCTTGCGGCCGTACTTCTTGCGCTCGACCACGCGGGCGTCGCGGGTGAGGAAGCCCTCACGCTTCAGCGAGGCGCGCAGCTCCGGCTCGTAGTAGGTCAGGGCCTTCGACAGGCCGTGGCGCACCGCGCCGGCCTGGCCGGAGAGGCCGCCGCCCGCCACCGTGACGGTGATGTCGTACTGGTCGACGCGGCCGGCGATCTCCAGCGGCTGGCGCAGGATCATGCGCAGCACCGGACGGGCGAAGTAGGTCTCCACCGGGCGCTTGTTGATCGTCACCGTGCCGCTGCCGGGCTTGATCCAGACGCGGGCGACCGCGTCCTTGCGCTTGCCGGTGGCGTAGGCGCGGCCCTGCGCGTCCAGCTTCTGGACGTGAACGGGGGCCTCGTTGGCGGGGTCGACCGCGCCGGTGTTCGACCGGTTGAGGTCGGCGAGGGACTGCAGGGTCGCCATGATCAAGCGCTCACGTTCTTGCGGTTGAGGGCGCCGACGTCGAGCGCCTGCGGCTGCTGGGCCTCATGCGGGTGCTCGGTGCCCTTGTAGACGCGGAGATTGCCGAGGATCTGGCGGAAGAGCGGGCCGCGCGGCAGCATGCGCTCCACGGCCTTCTCCACCACCCGCTCGGGGAACCGGCCCTCGAGGATGAACTTGGCAGTCCGCTCCTTGATGCCGCCCGGATAGCCGGTGTGGTAGAAATAGCTCTTCTGATTGTACTTACGCCCGGTGAACTTCACCTTCTCGGCGTTGATGACGATGACGTTGTCGCCGCAATCGACGTGGGGCGTGTAGGCGGCCTTGTGCTTGCCGCGCAGGCGCATCGCCACGATCGACGCGAGGCGGCCGACGACGAGGCCCTCCGCGTCGATCACGATCCACTTCTTGTCGACCTCGGCGGGCTTCAGCGAGGTGGTCTTCATAGCCAAATCCCAGGGGTTCCGACGGACCGGACCCCGACGCGTCGGGATCCGCGGACATCGGGGTGCCGAAAAACGAGCCGCCGCGTGGAGCACACGCGGCGGCGGTGCCGGGTGCATAGACCGCCCCGGATGCCGGGTCAACAGAGAAGTGCGCGATCCCGGAAAATCTTTTCCGATCAATGGTTTGATGGTTGAGGTATCAGAATACCGCTATCCGTCGGAGCGCCGGCCACGCTCCGCGATGGTCAGCTTCTGGACGCCCTTGGCCGCCAGCACCGGTTTCCGGGCGCTGAGGATCCGGGAATTCACGCCGGTCCAGCCGATCTCGCCGGAGAGCCGGCCGTACTCGATCTTGGGGCAGCGGTTCATGATCACCGTCAAGCCGCGCGCCTCGGCCCGGGCGGCGGCCGCGTCGTCGCGCACGCCGAGCTGCATCCAGATCATCTTCGGCGGCGGCGTCAGCGCCAGCGCCTCGTCGACCAGCGGCCCGGCGGCTGCGGAGTTGCGGAAGATCTCGACCATGTCGATCGGCTGGTCGCCCAGCCCGGCCTGGACCTCGGCGAGGGAGGCGGCCACCCGGCGCCCGAGCAGGTCCTGGCCGGCGAGGCCGGGATTGACCGGCGTCACCGCGTAGCCCCGGTCGAGCAGGTACTTCAGGACGATCCAGCTCGGGCGCGCCGGGTTGGCCGAGGCCCCCACCAGCGCGATCGTGCGCGTGCCGTTCAGGATCGTGCGGATCTGCGCGTCCGGGTAGCGGGCGTGCCGCTCCGCGAGCGCCGACGCGTCGCTGGGCGCGGCCGGCCGGTTCTCCTGGCCCGTCTCGGCCCCCTTCTCGTCCATGGCCTGTTCCCTCGTCGTCCCGATGATCGCGGGTCGTGTGGCGTTTCTCGCCGCGCCTCTCGACGCGTTTATGGCCCGGCGTCTCGCCGCTGTCCCGGCGTCGACGCGGTCGCCGTCACAGCCGCCAGACCTCGTAGCCCAGCTGCGCGAACAGCGCCTTCTCGAAGAGTGCCTTCACGTCCACGATAAGGCCGCCCGGCTTCACCAGGGCGGCGATCGCCTCCGGACCGAGCAGGGCGTAGTCGCGGTGCGGGACCGCGATCACCGCGGCGTCCGCGGCGGCGGGTAGGTCGGCCCAGTCGACGAGGTCGATGCCGTACTCGGCCCGGGCCTCCGCCGCGCCGGCGCGGGGATCGTGGACCGACACGGCGCAGCCGAATTCCTCGAGTTCCCGCACGAGGTCGGCGACCTTCGAGTTGCGCAGGTCCGCGCAGTTTTCCTTGAAGGTCAGGCCGAGGACGATCACCCGCGGCCGCCCGGTCCCGCCGCGCCGGACGATCCGCTTCACCGTGCTGCGGGCGACATGGGCCGCCATGCTGTCGTTGATCCGCCGCCCGGCCAGGATCACTTGCGGGTGGTAGCCGATCATCGCGGCCTTGTGGGTCAGGTAATAGGGGTCGACGCCGATGCAGTGGCCGCCGACCAGCCCGGGGCGGAACGGCAGGAAGTTCCACTTGGTCCCCGCCGCCGCGAGGACCTCCTGCGTATCGAGGTCGAGCTTGTCGAAGATCAGCGACAGCTCGTTCATGAGCGCGATGTTCAGGTCGCGCTGGGTGTTCTCGATGACCTTGGCGGCCTCGGCCACCCGGATGGACGAGGCGGCGTGGAGCCCCGCCTCAATGATCGACCCGTAGAGGGCCTTGAGCCGCTCCAGGGTCTCGGGCGTGTCGCCGGCGACGATCTTCACCACTCGGGCGAGGCTGTGCTCCCGGTCGCCCGGGTTGATCCGCTCGGGCGAGTAGCCGACGAAGAATTCCGTCTTCCAGCGCAGACCCGAGGCCCGCTCCAGGACCGGGATGCAGACCTCTTCGGTGGCCCCCGGATAGACGGTGGACTCGAACACCACGGTCGCGCCCGGCCGCATGTGCCGGCCGACGAGGTCTGAGGCTCGGATCAGCAGGTCGAAATCGGGGCACTGGGCCGCGTCCACCGGGGTCGGGACCGTGACGACGATCACGTCCGCCGCGCCCAGCGCGGTCGGGTCGTCGGTAATTGCGAGGTGCGCGGCGGCCCGGAACGCCTCCGCGTCGATCTCCCCGGCCGGGTCGTGCCCGGCCCGGTAGGCCGCCACCTTGTCGGCGGCGCGCTCGTAGCCGATCGTGACCCGTCCCCGGCCGAACGCCAGGGCGAGCGGGAGCCCGACATAGCCCAGGCCGACGATCGCCACGCTCACCGCCGAGCGGTCTGCCGGGTCTTCCCCTAAGCCGTCTGCCGCCCCGTCTGCCGCCCCGTCAGCCACGCCGGATCCCTCTGCGGGCTCGGAGGGCGCCGATGACGATCCGGCCGCCGGGCGCGTATAGGGGCGGTCCGCGCCGGCGTCGACTCGCCTCGGCCCGGGCGGAGCGCGGTCCGGGACCGCTTACGGGGCGAGACCATAGGGGGTGAGGATGCCCGATCTCCGCTGGACCGAGGGGCCGGTCCACTGCACCGACCTCGTCGACGGGACCGGCAAGGTCTTCGGCTACGTCGGCCCCTGCGCCGCGGGCACGCGCGGCTACGTCGTCCAGTCCGGGTCGGAATGGCCGCCGCGCCCGGCCGCCTTCGCCGATCACCCCGCGGCCGCGGCGGCCCGCGCCTGGGTCGAGGCCGCGGTGTCGGCGCGCGCCTTCCGGCCCGTCCGCATCCTCCGGGAGGACGGCGCGCCGGAGGCCTGATCGTCCGGCGCGGTTCAGGAACTCGTCAGGTTCGCTCGGCTTTGTTGTGGCGTGGAGTGGAGGCGCCCGATGGCCGAAATCTGCATCACGGAAGACCAGAGCGGGCGGTGGACCGTCTACACCGCAGGACTGGTGGTGACCGATCTGACGCGTGAGGCCGCCGAGGCCTTCGCGGCGAGCTACCGCCGCGTCACGGCCGGCTGAGCGACGGGCCTTTCCGGCCCGCGAGTTGGCCTACCGGAGCGCCGGCGCGTTCGGGCTCCGGGGCGCGTCGTGCTATGAGGTCCGCCGAGCCCCGATCGCCCAGTCGCGGGCAATGAGGTCGATCATCATGCGCCTGTTCATGCTCGCCGCCGCCCTGCTGGCGCTGCCCGCTCCCGCCTCGGCGCTGTGCCGCTGCACGTGCGTCCGGGGCGAGATGAGGGCGATCTGCCAGGAGACCGACCTTACGGTCCCGATCTGCCAGGGGATCTGCGAGACCACCATCCGGCCGGAGCGGGTGATCGTTCCGCTGGCCGGCGGCCGTCAGGCCTTCGAGCCGGCCCAGTCGACGAACCCCTCACCCGGTGGCCTCGCGACGCAGGATCCCAACCTGGACACCAATCCGAACGGCACCGTGCTCGGCACCCCGAGCCAGCTCTCCGGCAGCGTCGGGTCGAGCCTGTCCTCAGGCAGCGGCCGCTGAGCCACGAAAGAGCCCCGCGCGGCGGGTGCCGGCGGGGCTGAAGGTTGAGGACGCCCGGTGCGTTACGCCGAGCGACTGCGCCTAGAGTAACATCATCCTGCTCGATGGGAAGCTCTCGCGAAGGAAAACCAAGACTATTTTTGCAGACTGCTCCTGAAGCAACGAGAAAATACCCGCTCGGCCGGGCCGGGCGGGGTCGATCGCAGCAGATGCGCGGCGAGAGACCGCGCGGATCCTTGGTCCGGGACCTGTCCGACTTAGGACTGGGTCTTCAGATAAGCAATGAGGTCGTTGATCTTCTTGTCGTCCGCGATGCCCTGGAAGATCATCTTGTTGCCGGGCACCTTCGCCTTCGGGTTCTTCAGCCACTCGTGCAGGTTGGCCTCGTCCCAGGTGATGCCGGAGTTCTTCAGGGCGGCGGAGTAGTTGTAGCCCTCGTAGGTGCCCGCCTTGCGGCCGACGACGCCCTTCAGGTCAGGACCCACGCCGTTCTTCTGGAAGTTGTGGCACGCCTTGCAGGGGGCGAACGCCTTCTCGCCGGCCGCGGCGTCGCCGGCGTCCTGGGCCTGCGCGGCGAGAGGCATGACAACGGCGAGAACTGCGCCGATTGCGAGCATACGCATGTATTAACCCCAATCCAGAAGATAAGCTTCGCGTTTCTGGCAGAAAAAGCGCGCGATGCAAGCGAAAAAATCTGAGCCTGAGCGCAGATTATATTGTGCGCTGCCTCACATCATCTCGGAGCCCGTGCCGGCCGCGATGGCAGATCTTCGGCGGGCGGTCGCCGTCCGGTGGCGAGTCGAGGCCCGTGCACGGCTCGTCACGCCCGCGATGGGGCACAAAGTTGTCGGAGCCGGCGAACCTGAGAATTCTTCCAAGTTTGGCATGTCAGGATGTTGACGTGCGCCGAGGCGCGATAATCCATCCCGCGTCGGAAAATCTGTCGCGCTGTCGAGGCCGAGGATGCACGAGAAAGGGCCCACCGCGGCGAGCCCTGCAAGGAGGACGATGGGCGCGCTCGGTTCTAGGCGGCGAGCGGCATCCGGATCACCGGCGGATGGGACTCCGGCGCCGCGGCGGCCCTGGTCATCGCCGCGCCGGCATCCCAGGCCACGAGTGCGGCGATCCGCGCGGCGAGGATCGTCGTCTCCAGGATGCGGGGCGACGCTGTCGGCGGGCGGGGCATCGTTGGTCGGTGGCTGGTCATGACGGCTCCGCGGCTTCCTGCGAGGGCCATGCGCCCGAATGGTTACCGCCGTGTCTCCGCCAGGACGGCGCGCGCGGTTGTGATGCCGGCGCGCCGGCGAGCGTCTGGGAGGGCGCATGTCTCGATGTAGGCCTCATCCGCCTGCTGAGAGGTTTCGCGCTGACCAGATGCATGACGGCCCGCGCAGTGACCTGACCGGTTGGCTTTGGACCGGGCTGATTGAGAGGATCAGCCAGGACCGAAGGCGTTGGACATGCGGCGAGGTCAGAAGACGAGCGGGGAGCAGGTCGTGCTGAAGCTACGCCAGATCGAGGTGCAGACGGCACAAGGCAAAAGCTTGGCGCTGGCGTGCGAGGAGGCGGAGATCTCTGAGCAGAGCTACGACCGCTGGCGCAAGGAGTACGGCGGCCTCCAAGTCGACCAGGCCAGGAAAATGAAGCAGTTGGAGCGCGAGAACGCTCGGTTACGGCGGCTCGTGGCGGAGCTGTCTTTGGAAAAGCAGGTACTGGCGGACGTCGCCTCGGGAAACTTGTAGCCCCCGAGCGACGCCGGCAGGCGGTCGATGGCATCCGGGAGAAGTACGGCCTCTTCCGAACGTCACGCCTGCCGGATCGTCGGCCTGCACCGGGGCACGCAGCCCTACGTGCCCACGCTACGTGCCCACACTGCCGGTCGACGCGGATGCGCTGACCCGCGCCATCATTGCCCTGGCGTCCGAGTACGGCGCGACAGATACCGCCGTGTCACCGCGCTGCTGCAGGCAAACGGCTGGCCGGTGGGCAAGGATCGGGTTCATCCTTCGAGAACCTCAGGACGAGGGCATCTGGCCTCGCGAGGGGCTGAAGGTCCCCCAGGAGCACCGGCCGCGCAGCCGTCTCTGGCTGACCGACGGCTCATGCGTGCAACTACGGCCGCTCCGCCGCAGCCATGTGGGGAGCTTCGACTTCGTGCAGGCGCAGACACATGGCGGGCGCAGCTTGCGCGTCCTGACGCTGATCGACGAGCACAGTCGGACATGCCTGGCGCTGAAGGTGGCCCGACGGATCAACAGCGTAGGTGTGATCGAGACGCTGGCCGATGCGATGTGCCTGCACGGCATCCCGGAGCACATCCGCCGCGATAACGGCCCCGAGATGATCTCGAAGGCGCTGCGCCAGTGGGTCGCCAAGACGGGGCCACAGATTCAGTACATCGCACCCGGCTCGCCATGGGAGAACGGGTACTGTGAGAGCTTCAACGGCAGGCTGCGCGACGAGTGCCTACGCCAAGAGATCTTCTGCTCGCTGAAGGAGGCGCAGATCGTGATTGGTCGATGGCAATCTACCTACAACCGCGTCCGACCGCATTCGTCGATTGGCTATCGGCCACCTGCGCCTGTCAGCTTCCCAGATCTGGCCTTCCGGCTCCCCGTGGCCGCCACCATGCCGTAGTCTCTCAATCGGCTCGGTCCAAAATACCGGTCAGGTCAGGCTGAACCCTAAGCCGCACGTACCAGCGCCCGCGGCGACATTGTAGGTACTCCGCCCGGCGCACCGTTGGCCTCGCTCATAAACAGCCATGGTGACACTGTGTCACCACGCGGGTTCGGAGCGAGAGCTAAAAACCTGTTACTGACAGTGATTTATAGGAGGTTGGCGGAGGGAGCGGGATTCGAACCCGCGATACCGTTTCCGGTATACACACTTTCCAGGCGTGCGCCTTCAACCACTCGGCCACCCCTCCGTCCGCGAACCGGGCACCCAGGCGCGCACGCGGCGTGCCGGGCGCGGCCTGGGCCGCGCGGTGCCGTGCTGTTAGCCGGGTGCGCCGTCCGGCGCAAGGCGCAGACGGCCGGGCGGTGCGAAAACCGCCCGGCCGCGTCTCTCACCCCTCGGCATCGTCGAGGTGGAAGCGGACATGCTCCACGTTCGCCCGCTCGAAGGCCTGCATCACATGCTGGTAAGAGCGCTCCATGGCGTTGTCCTCGACGCCGGGGCTGTCCTCGGGCTTCAGCACGAACATCAGGAGCGAGCGCCCGGTCACGTCGTAGCCGGAGCCGAACTTGAAGCTCTCCACGTCCTGGCTGTCGGGCAGGTTGGTGTCGAGGAGCCGCGTCCAGGCCACGCCGCCGACCGATTCCGGCAGCGTGAACGTCACGAGGTCGTGGTAGGCGTTGAACATGATCAGCAGCGTCGCGTCGCCGCCGCGGCGGTGCAGGCCGGTGGCCTGGGCGCGCCCGTCGAGCTGGACCGCGAAGGCCCGGGCCTCGCCGTCCGACCAGTTCTCGCCGGCCATCTCGCTGCCGTCCGGCCGCAGCCACGTCACATCCTTGACGCCGAACTCCTCGTCGTACTGGCCGGTGAGGAACCGCCCGCGGCTCAGGATCGGCAGGGCGTTGCGCAGGATGATCAGGCGCTGGGTGAACTCGGCGAGATCCCGCTCCTCGTCGCCGATCGCCCCCCAGTCGAGCCACGAGACCTCGTTGTCCTGGCAGTAGGCGTTGTTGTTGCCCTTCTGGGTCCGAGCGAACTCGTCGCCGGCGAGCAGCATCGGCGTGCCGCGGGACAGGAACAGGGTCGCCAGCATGTTGCGCATCTGGCGCAGGCGCACCGCCCGGATCTCGGGATCGTCCGTCGGGCCCTCTACCCCGTAATTGTACGAGAGGTTGTGCGAGTGGCCGTCGCGGTTGCCCTCGCCGTTCGCCTCGTTGTGCTTGTCGTTGTACGAGACCGTGTCGTGCAGGGTGAAGCCGTCGTGGGCGGTGAGGAAGTTCACCGAGGCCCAGGGCTTGCGCCCGCGCTTGTTGAACTTGTCTGCCGAGCCCGAGACCCGCGCCGCCAGGTCCGGCAGCAGTCCGCCGTCGCCCTTCCAGTAGGCGCGGACGTCGTCGCGGAACCGGTCGTTCCACTCGGCCCAGCCGGGCGGGAAGCCGCCGACCTGGTAGCCGCCCGGGCCGCAATCCCACGGCTCGGCGATCAGCTTGACGTTGTTGAGCACCGGGTCCTGCCGGCAGGTGTCGAGGAAGCCGCCGCCCTCGTCGAAGCCGTAGGGCTCGCGGCCGAGGATCGTCGCGAGGTCGAAGCGGAACCCGTCGACCTGCATCTCCTGCGCCCAGTAGCGCAGGGAATCGGTCACGAGCTGCAGCACCCGCGGGTGCGACAGGTTGAAGGTGTTCCCGGTGCCGGTGTCGTTGATGTAGTAGCGCGGTTCGTTCGGCAGCAGCCGGTAGTAGGAGGCGTTGTCGACGCCCTTGAACGACAGGGTCGGGCCCTTCTCGTTGCCCTCGGCGGTGTGGTTGTAGACCACGTCGAGGATCACCTCGAGGCCGGCGCCGTGGAAGCGCGAGACCATCTCCTTGAACTCGGAGAAGGCGAAATCCGGCACCGCGGCGTAGCGCCGTGCGGGGGTGAAGAACGAGATCGTGTTGTAGCCCCAGTAATTCACCAGGTCCTTCTGCTGCAGGTAGTCGTCCTGCACGAAGGCGTGGACCGGCAGCAGCTCAACCGAGGTGACGCCGAGGCTCTTGATGTAGTCGAGCACGTCCCTTGTGCCGAGGCCGGCATAGGTGCCGCGCAGCTTCTCCGGAACCCGCGGGTCGAGCTTAGTCATGCCCTTGACGTGGGCCTCGTACACGATGGTCTTCTCCCAGGGGATCAGCGGCTTGCGGTGCCGCCCCCAGGTGAAGGCCGGGTCGATGACGCGGGAGCGGCGCGTGTAGGGGGCGCTGTCGCGCTCGTCGAAGGTCAGGTCGTCGCCCGTCTCCATCTGGTAGCCGAACAGGGCCGGGTTCCAGGTGATCGAGCCGACGAGCCCCTTGGCGTAGGGGTCGATCAGCAGCTTGTTGGGGTTGAACCGGTGGCCGGCCTTCGGCTCGTAGGGGCCGTGGACGCGGTAGCCGTAGATCGTGCCGGGGCGCGCGTCGGGCAGGTAGCCGTGCCAGATCTCGTCCGTGTACTCGGGCAGTTCGATGCGCTCGATCTCCTGCTCGCCCTGGTCGTCGAACAGGCAGAGCTCGACCTTGGTGGCGTGGGCCGAGAACAGCGCGAAGTTGACCCCGAGCCCGTCCCAGGTGGCGCCGAGGGGATAGGGTTGGCCTTCCTGGATGCGCGAGCGGGTCGCGCGGGCCTGCGATGCGGGACGACGGGAATCGGACATGGACACTCCGGAACGCGACCCGCCCGGCCACGTGCCGCTGCGGGGAGCCCCTGGTGAACGTGCCGGAAACAGCGAAGCTCCCGCAGTGCCGCAAAAATCGCGGGGCGTGACGACCGCGCCTCCCTCAGTTCGAGGCCGCTTCCGTGAAGCTCCGGTCCACGGCCCGGCCGACGTCGAGCGTCTTCGACAGGATGCCGTACCGCGTCGCCCGGTCCGAGGCGTCCTGGACCTCCTTCACGACGCCCTCGTCGAGCGCGATCGGGCGCGTCCGCTGCGCCGTGTAGGCCGCGCGCAGGACGTCCTCCGGCATCTTGGTCAGCGCGGCCGTGTTCCGGGCGTAGGCGTCCAGATGGTCCAGCGACCAGAGTCGCGCCCGGTTCAGGCGGCTCAGGAAGTCCTGGAGGGCCGCCCGCTTGGTGGCGATGGCGCTGTCCGTGGCGACGACGAAGGTGATGGTCGGCGTGAGGCCCGCGCCGTCCGCGATCGGCCGGGCCCTGTCCTTGAGCGTCGCGAACGCGACGTAGGGCTCCCAGACTGCCCAGGCATCCACCGAGCCGGCCATGAGCGCGACCTTGGCGTCGACCGGGTTGAGCGGCGCGAACGTGGCCTCGGACGGCGCGATCCCGGCCTTCTCCAGCGTCGCGCTGATCAGGAACTGGCCCCAGCCGCCGCGGGTGCCGGTGAGCCGCTTTCCCTTCAGGTCCGCGGCAGAGCGGATCGGCGAATCCGCGCGGACCAGGATCGCCTGCGTCCGGGGATCGGACTTGGCGCCGCCGATCGCCTTGATCGGTGCCCCGGCCGCGACGACGGTGAGGAAGGAGAGGTCGCCGGTGTAGCCGACATCGAGGGCGCCGGCGTTGAGCGCCTCCAGGATCGGCGCGGCGGCGGGGAATTCCGACCACGCGATCCGGTAGGGCAGATCCTTCGCGTAGCCGGCGATCTCGAGGAGCGACCGGTTCCCGCCCTTCTGGTCGCCGACCCGCAGGACGACCTCGTCCGCGCGGGCGGCCACCGGACCCAGCGTCACGGTGGCCAGGGTCATCGTGGCCAGCATCAGTGCGGTCGCGAGCCGCGCCCCGGCGAGCCGGCGGCCACCGGGCCGCAAGTGAGATCGGATGAACATGGGGCCTGCCGGGATACGCTGCCCGCTTCGTGCGGGGCTGTTCGGTGGAAGGCCGAGTTTATGCTTGATAAAAGGGCGGTCAATGAAATGGAAATCTGTATTGCCCGCGGTCTGCAAACGAGACGACATCCGGCTGGCCTCCGCGGGGAGACGAATGTCTTTCCCCACGCGCCGCGCCGGTCAGCGGGCGGGCGGGAACGCGTCCGCCAGGTAGGCCCGCACGAAGCCCGGCATCCGCGCGGGATCGATGTCCTCACGCCCCCGCACCACGTGCATCCCGGCGAGCTCCGGCTCGGCCTCGGCGCCGAGATGGTCGGCGATCCGCGCCACGATCCTCGCGGCCGGCTCGGGGAAGCGCACCGGCCGCAGGAAGGCGAGCTGGCCCTCCCCCTCAAGAAGCACCCAGTCCGTCTCAGCCCCGGTCGGCAGCGCGAGGCCGGTCTCCTCGGCGAGTTCCCGGGCGGCGCTGCCGGTGAGATCGACCCGCGCGCCGCGCACGTCGTCCGGATCCGGGGTGCCGCAGGGGAAGTAGAGCTGGCCGGCATTGGCCGTGTGGGCGCCCATCTCGCCGAGCAGGACGGCGCCGTCCGCCGTCCAGGGCACGATCGCCGCGAAGGCGTTGGCGATGCGCGCCTCGGGGTGGGGCCTGTCCCGGTAGTAGGTGAAGGTCGCGTAGCGCGTCGCGAACAGGTCGAGCCGGGCGACCCCATCGGCGACCGCGTGGTCGCAGCACAGCAGGACGGTCCCGTCGAACATGCCGGGGCTGCGGCGCAGCCGGGTCTGCCAGTGGGCCGCGATGGCGGCTTCGTGCACGCGCGGGAAGGCCCAGTCGTGGTCTACGAACCGCGCCACCACCTCCGCGACGCGGGTGATCCGGAAGCCGTCGAAGACGCCGTCGGAGGAGCCTTCAGACATGCAGGCTGCCGTCCGACAGGATCACGGCGGCGCCGCCGATCTCGACGCCCTGCAGGGCGCCGGCCGCGATCGTGAGCTGGAGCGCGATGTCGCTCGGCCGCCCCATCGCCTCGCCCTGGCGGATCGCCACGTCGTGGGTGCCGTCGCCCAGCGCCTCGAACTGCATCAGCACCCCCGCGAAGGCGGAGGCCGCCGAGCCGGTGGCGGGATCCTCCGGCAAGCCGACATTCGGCGCGAACATGCGGACGCGCCAGCGCTGACCGGTGCCCTCGGGATCCGGGGCGTAGAGGTAGAGCCCGTCGGCCGGATCGGGCGCCTGGGCCGTCCGGGCGGCGTCGAGGGCGGCGACCGACGCCACCGGCACGCAGGTGAAGGTCGGCCCCACGCCGTGGCGGCTCGGCGCGTGCCGGCCGGTGCCGATGTCGCCGGGCTCGAGGCCCAGGAGCCGCGCCAGCGCGGCGGGATCGGGGCCGGGACCGAGGTAGTCCGGCAGGACCGGGAGGCGGAACCGGGCCCGTCCGCCGGTCCCGTCCGCCAGGGTCTCGACCACGCAGGGGACGATCCCGATCCCCTCCTCCAGGCCGAAGGCCCGGGCGTCGCCCCGGGTCGGGTCCTGCAGCGCCAGCAGCACGGCCGTACCCACCGTCGGGTGCCCGGCGAAGGGAAGCTCCCGGGCGGGGGTGAAGATGCGCAGCGACGCCCGGTGCCGGGCCTCCGCGGGCGGGAAGACGAAGACCGTCTCCGACAGGTTGAACTCCCGCGCGATGGCCTGCATGGCCGCGGTGTCGAGCCCCTCCGCGTCGAGCACCACGGCGAGTGGATTGCCGGCGAGCCTCCGCTCGGTGAACACATCGAGGGTGACGAAGCGGCGCGCCATCGGGTCGATCCTTCCTGCTCTCTGCGGACTTGGGCGGAGCGGTTTGCCGGGGGCGCCTCAGACCGCCTCGACCGGAAACCGCGCGCTCGGGTTCACGTACTCCTCCTGCGCGGCGACCGTCAGGATCTCCCGCGATCCCGCCTCGGCGGTGCGCTTGAGCAGCCCGTAGATCGAGGCCGCCGCCGCGCCCAGCGCCGCCTCGGCCGAGCCGGTCCGGGCGTAATGCACCAGGAACAGCGCCGCGATGCAGTCGCCGGCCCCGTTCACCGCGATGGCGAGCCGCGGCGTCCGGACCCGGAACACCCGCCCCTCCGCGCCCGCGAGCAGGTCGATGCTGTCGGCGGGCGTGTCGGCGCAGAGCGCCGAGGTGACCAGGACCACCCGCGGCCCGCGCGCCCGGAGCGCCGCGATCGCGGCCCCGGCCTCCGCCAGGGTGCCGCTCGGCAGGCCGGTGAGCAGGCCGAGCTCGAACTGGTTGGGGGTAAGGATGTCGGCGGCCGGGACAGCGCGCTCGCGCAGGAACGCCTCGATGCCGGGCCGCACGTAGACGCCCTCCTCGACGTCGCCGATCACCGGGTCGCAGCAGTAGAGCGCCCGCGGGTTCGCCGCGCGCACGGCGTCCACCGCCTCCAGGATCGCGGCGCCGATCTCCGCCGAGCCCATGTAGCCCGACAGGACCGCGTCGCAGCGGCCCAGGACGCCGCGCTCGCCGATGCCGCGCACCACCTCGCGGATCATCGCCGCGTCGAAGACAGGGCCGCGCCACGCGCCGTAGCCGGTGTGGTTTGAGAACTGCACCGTGTGGACCGGCCAGACCTCGACCCCGAGCCGCTGCATCGGGAACGCCGCCGAGGCGTTGCCGACATGGCCGTAGGCGACGTGGGACTGGATCGACAGGACGTTCAACGCGGGACTCGCTCGTTGTCCCGCTACGGTTAGCCGGTTCCCGCGCCGGCCGCACCCCTGTCCCTTGCCGCCCTCCCCCGCGCGCCTCAGATGGGACCGACCCTTCTCCCATCCCCCGAGCCCCGTTCGGAGCCCCATGGACATCGAAGCCCTGCGCACCTCGACCCTCGCCTTCGTGGAGGCGCACAAGGCCTGGACGCCGGTCATCGCGGGCGGCCTTGCCTTCTGCGAATCGATCGCGATCCTGTCGCTGTTCGTCCCGGCGACCGTGATCCTGGTCGGCATCGGGGCCCTCGTCGGCGGCGCCGACATCCCGTTCTGGCCGGTGGTGATCGCCGCGGCGCTCGGGGCCGCCCTCGGCGACTGGATCTCCTACGAGGCCGGGCGCTGGCTCGGGCCGGGGGCGAAGACCAAGTGGCCGCTGCGGCGCTATCCCGAGCTCATGGCCAAGGCCGAGGCCTTCATCGGCCGGTGGGGCATCGCCGCGGTGGCCCTGGGGCGCTTCTTCGGGCCGGCCCGCGCTCTGGTCCCGCTCTTCGCCGGGATCCTCGGCCTGGCGCGGCTGCCGTTCCAGCTGGCCAACGTCGCCTCCGCGCTGGTCTGGGCCTTCGTCCTTCTGGCCCCCGGGGCCGGGCTGCTCACGTGGCTCGACCGGTGATGCGGCCCGACCGCTGATGCGCCGTTTCCCGCCCGAGCGGATCGTCTGCCTCACCGAGGAGACGGTCGAGACCCTGTACCTCCTGGGCGCGGAGGACAGGATCGTCGGCGTCTCGGGCTACGCGGTGCGCCCGCCCCGGGTCCGCCGGGAGAAGCCGCGCGTCTCCGCCTTCACCAGTGCGGACATTCCGAAGATCCTGGCACTGGCGCCGGACCTCGTCCTGGCCTTCTCGGACCTCCAGGCCGGCATCGTCGCCGACCTCGCCCGCGCGGGCGTGGCGGTCCACCTCTTCAACCAGCGCGACGTGGCGGGCTGCCTCGCGATGGTGCGCACGCTCGGCGCCCTGGTGGGTCTGCCGGAGCGGGCCGAGACCCTGGCGGCGGGCTTCGAGGCGCGGCTGGCCGCGGCCGCCGCAGAGGTGCGGGAGCGGCCGCCCCCGCGCGTCTACTTCGAGGAGTGGGACGCGCCGATGATCTCCGGCATCGGCTGGGTCTCGGACCTGATCGGCCTCGCCGGCGGCCGGGACGTCTTCCCGGAGCTGAGCCGCCAGCCGGCCGCGAAGGACCGGATCGTCACCGCCGAGCAGGTGATCGCGGCCGCGCCCGACGTGATCCTCGCCTCGTGGTGCGGCAAGCGGGTCAACGCCGAGCGCATCCGGTCCCGGCCCGGCTGGGCGGCGATCCCGGCGGTGCGCGACGGGCGCATCCACGAGATCAAGTCGCCGCTGATCCTGCAGCCCGGCCCGGCCGCCCTCACCGACGGGTTCGACGCGATCCGGGCCTGCCTTGGGTGATCGCCCCGGGGTGATGCGTGGGGCGATGCCGCGCCGCAGGTGACGGACCGGGCGCGACTTGGCAGGATGTCCCGATTCGGTACAGACGCACCCGCAGACGCATCCCCCGAGCTCGATGTCCGCTTCCCTCGGCCTTCCCGATTCCGCGCCCCCGGCCGTCGAGGCGCTGCTGCCGCCCGACCGGCGGCAATCGCCCACGGCCCTGCGCATCCAGCGCGGCGTGCGCCGGCTGTTCTCCGAGATGGGCTGCGTCACGCTGCCGGAATTCTCCCTCGTCAACGGCCGCCGCGCCGACGTGATCGCGCTCTGCGGCGCCGGCAAGCTCACCATCGTGGAGATCAAGTCGAGCGTGGCCGATTTCCGCGCCGACCGGAAATGGCCGGATTACCGCGACTTCTGCGACCGGTTCTTCTTCGCCATCCCCGAGGACCTGCCCGAGTCGCTGATCCCGGGAGAGTGCGGCCTGATCGTCGCCGACGCCTACGGGGCCGGGATCCTGCGCGAGCCGCCCGAGCACCCGCTGAGCGGCGCCCGCCGCAAGGCCGTGACGCTGCGCTTCGCCCACAGCGCCGCGCGCATCCTGCACGCGCTGGCCGACCCGGGCGCCGTGCGGGAAGGGGCTCTCTAGGTCGCGGACTCATTAAGCTCGCAGCCAGACCCGCACGGCTGCGAGCTTGACGCTGGCGAGGAAGTTGTCGGGATCCTTGTCGTAGCGCGTGGCGACGGCGCGGAAGTGCTTGATCTTGCTGAAGAAGCGCTCGACCAGATTGCGGTACTTGTACAGGAACGGGCTGAAGGCCAACACCTTCTTGCGGTTGGGCATCGGCCTGACGTTCGCCCACGCGCCCTGCTCAGCCATCTGGGCGCGTAACGCGTCGCTGTCGTACGCTCGGTCGCCCAGCAGGATCTGGCCCGTGCCCAGACTGCCCAGCATGTCGGCCGCCGCGCGCCCATCGTGCGCTTGACCCGCGGTGATCTTGAGCGCCACCGGACGGCCGTCAGCATCCACCAGCGCGTGGATCTTGCTCGTCAGGCCGCCGCGCGAGCGACCCATGCCACCGGATCGGCCATCTTTTTTTGGGCGCAGGCGGCATGCTGGTGAACCCGCACGCTGGTCGCGTCGATCATCTGCAGGTCGCCGTCGTAAGCTTTTGACACCGCGTCCAGAAGCCGATCCCAGATGCCACGCTTGCGCCAGCGCCGAAAACGGTTGCCGCAGGTCGTATGTGGGCCGTAGCGCGCCGGGATGTCGGCCCAGGGCGCGCCCGTGCGCAGCCGCCAGAAGATCCCATTCAGCACCCGCCGATCATCCACGCGCTCCTTGCCGCGCACGTCCGTCGGCAACAACGGCTCGATCACCGCCCACTCCGCATCCGTCAGATCAAACCGCGCCATCAAGGCCCTCCTGCTCAGAGGGCTAACGACACCGCGGTTCAACCGTGCCAGCCGTTATGGGTTCGCGACCTAGGGCGCGGCCCGCACCGCGACCCTCGGCGAACCTTCGGCCGACGCGGTATTCATCCGACAAGGAAACGTCCTAGAACGGCCGCGCTTGCCGGGCCTCCGGCGCCGGGCCCGATCCACCGATGACATCCGTCGCCCTGTTCGAGCTGATCCTCGGTCTCCTCGGCGCGGCCCTGCTGCTGTCGCTGGCGGCCGGGCGCCTCGGTTTCCCGCCGGCCGCCGCCCTCGTCGTCGGCGGCATGACGCTGGCGGTGGTGCCGGGCCTGCCGGCCTTCGATCTGGACCCGGACCTGATCATGGTCCTGTTCCTGCCGCCGCTCCTGCTCGAATCCGCCTACTTCACCGTCTGGCGCGACTTCCGGGCGAGCCTCGGCCCGATCCTGTCCCTGTCCCTCGGCGCGGTCCTGTTCACGACCCTCGTGGTCGGTCTCGTCGCCCACGCGGTGGTGCCGTCCCTGCCATGGGCCGCCTGCTTCGCCCTCGGCGCCATCGTCTCGCCGCCGGACGCGGTGGCCGCCAAGGCGGTGCTGGCTCGCGTCGCCCTGCCCCGCCGGATGATCACGGTCCTGGAGGGCGAGAGCCTCGTGAACGACGCCTCGGGCCTCGTGCTCTACCGCTTCGCGGTGGCGGCGGCGCTCACCGGCACCTTCAGCGCATGGGCGGCGGCCGGCAGCTTCGCGTGGCTCGCGGTGGCGGGTGTCGCGGTCGGGATCGCGTGCGGGGTGGCGGTGACCCTGGTGATGCGGCGGATGCACGACGCGAACGCCATCACGGTGCTGAGCTTCCTCGCCGCCTACGTCGCCTACCTCGCGGCCGAGGAGATCCACGCCTCCGGCGTCCTGGCCGTGGTCGCCTGCGGCGTGATGATGGGCGGCCGGGAGCACGAGACCTTCGACGCGCATGCCCGCCGCCATTCCGTGGCGGTGTGGGAGTTCGTGGTGTTCGTGCTGGAAGCCCTGGTCTTCGTGCTGATCGGGTTGGCGCTCCGCGGCGTGCTCGCCCGGACCGGCGGCCAGATCGGCGGGCTCGCGGCGGAACTGCCGCTGGCGCTCGCCGTCACGGCGACCTGCGTCGTCGCCCGCCTGCTCTGGGTGTTCCCGGCCGTCTACCTGCGGCGGCTCCTGTCGCCGCGGGTCCGCGCGCAGGAGCCCGCCCCGAACCCGGCCGTGCCGCTGATCGTCGGGTGGGCCGGCATGCGCGGGGTCGTGACCCTGGCGGCCGCCCTGGCGCTGCCGGTGGATTACCCCGGCCGCGACGCGATCCTGGTCGCGGCCTTCGCGGTGATCCTGTTCACCGTGCTCGTGCAGGGCACGACCCTGGAGCCGCTGATCCGCAGCCTCCGCCTCGACCCCGCGGCGCACCTCCCCGAGGGCCACCTCGACGCGCCGATGGCCCGCGTCGTCGTGAACGAGGCCGGGCTCGCCGCCCTGCAGGGCCTGGTGTTCGCCGAGACCGGGGCGCTGAAGCACCCGCGCCTCGTGGAGGAGTACCGCCGCCGGGTGCGGGCGGCCTCGCGGGACCGCGACGAGCGGGCGGCGCTGGAGGCCGAGAAGACCGAGCACTTCGCCGCAGCCCTGCTCGCCGTGCGCTCAGGCCGGTCGGCCCTGATCGACCTGCACCGGCAGAACCGGATCCACAGCTCGGTGCTGCGGCAGCTTGAGACGGAGATCGACCTGGAGGAACTCCATCTCAAGCGTCTGGCCGGGACCGCACCGGCCCACGGCTGAGTCGGGGCGCGGGCGTCAGTGGGCCGCGCAGCCGTCCGCCGACTGGCCGTAGCCGCTGTAGACCACCCGGACCTTGCGCAGGCAGCTTCCCTCAGCCTTCGGCGCGGCCGCCACGGGGGCGACCTCCACCGGCTCGACCCGCAGGGTCGCGGCCACCGGCTGGTCTTCGGAAGTGGCGAGCGCGCGGGTGGCGCTCATCACGAAGGGCGTGGCGGCCAGCGACGAGATGGCGAGCGCGGCGAAGACGGCGATGTTCTTGCGGCCGAAGCTGGTGCGGGTGCGAGCATTGAACATGACGGGTCGTCCGACGTTTAATATTCGGCAGCGCTGAGGTGCCGAGATCCCCTGTTGCGCTGATAACTTGGCCGTCAGCTCGGCGGTTCCGGTTTATTGCCCAAAAACCGCCACGCTTGAGTGTCCCGGCGCACGTGGGGCGCCGGCGCTCAGAAGATCCTGCGGTACTGCACGAAGCCCGACTTCTCGGCGATCCGGTCGTAGAGCTGCATCGCGTCCGCGTTGGTCTCGTGCGTCAGCCAGTGGACGCGCGAGCAGCCGGCGGCCTGCGCGGCCGCGTAGACGTGCTCGATCAGCCGACGGCCGATCCCGAGCCCGCGGGTGCCGTCCGCCACGAACAGGTCTTGGAGGTAGCAGTAGTCGCCGACCGTCCAGGCCGAGCGGTGGCGGATGTGGTGGACGAGGCCGACCGCCTCGGCGCCGCGCCACGCCAGGGCACCGTCCACCGGCTCGGCCGGATCGTTGAGCCGCTGCCAAGTCGAGTCGGTGACGGCGTCCGACAGGTCGACCTTGTAGAAGGACTGGTAGCCCCGCCAGAGCGGCAGCCAGGCGTCCCGGTCGCCGGGGCCGATCGGGCGGATCGCGAGGTCAGGATCCATGATTCGCTCCGTGGGTGCGCGGCCAGCGGACCATCATCGGGACCGCGTAGGCAACCCGGGCGGCCCGCGCCGCGCCCCCGCGGTGGACACCCTCCGCCTTGCACCCCTCGCCGCCCGCACCTAAACCGGCCCGCCGGCGGCCCCAGCCGCCGCGCGATCCCGAGCCGCCGAGACCGATGTCCGAGAAAAAATCCTTCCAGGGTCTGATCCTGACGCTTCAGGAATTCTGGGCGGCGCAGGGCTGCGTGATCCTCCAGCCCTACGACATGGAGGTCGGCGCCGGCACGTTCCATCCGGCCACGACCCTGCGGGCGCTCGGCCCGAAGCCCTGGAAAGCGGCCTACGTCCAGCCCTCGCGCCGGCCCAAGGACGGCCGCTACGGCGAGAACCCGAACCGGCTCCAGCACTATTACCAGTTCCAGGTCATCCTGAAGCCGAACCCGCCGAACCTGCAGGAGCTCTACCTCGCCTCGCTCGCCGCCATCGGCGTCGACCTGAAGCTCCACGACATCCGCTTCGTCGAGGACGACTGGGAGAGCCCGACGCTGGGCGCCTGGGGTCTCGGCTGGGAGTGCTGGTGCGACGGGATGGAGGTCAGCCAGTTCACCTATTTCCAGCAGGTGGCGGGCTTCGAGTGCGCGCCGGTGGCGGGCGAGCTGACCTACGGGCTGGAGCGGCTCGCCATGTACGTCCAGGGCGTCGAGAACGTCTACGACCTGGACTTCAACGGCGCCGAGGGCGCCGACCGGATCACCTACGGGGACGTGTTCCTGCAGGCCGAGCAGGAGTACTCCCGCCACAACTTCGAGGCGGCCGACACCGCGATGCTGTTCCGCCAGTTCACTGACGCGGAGGCCGCCTGCCGATCCTACCTCGCGGCCGGCGCGCCAGACGCGGAGGGTGAACGCCACCGCATGGCGCAGCCGGCCTACGACCAGTGCATCAAGGCGAGCCACGTGTTCAACCTGCTCGACGCGCGCGGCGTGATCTCGGTGACGGAGCGCCAGAGCTACATCCTCCGCGTGCGCGAACTGGCCAAGGCCTGCGGCGCGGCGTGGTTGAGGACCGCCGCCGGCGGGGCGTGAGGTCGGCGCTGGCGCTCGACCAGACGGCTGCGGAAGAGGCAGTCCGGAGTGCCCAGATGCGCCGCCGTCCTTGCGAGCGCAGCGAAGCAATCCAGGGTCGCGCCTCGCTGCCAGACGTCCCGACGCCCTGGGTCGCTTCGCTGCGCTCGCGATGACGGAGGGAGCCCCATCGCGGAGCCCCTTGAGCCCTCGCGCGTTGCAACCCCCGCCAACCGGCGCGCCTCGGCGCGTCCGCAGACGCGGGACATGCCCAATGAAGAAGACGATCCTCGCCCTCAGCCTCCTCGGATTCGGCCTCGCCCCCGCGCTGGCGGCCGATCCCGGGCCTGAGGCCACGGTGAAGAAGCTCTACGCCGAGCCGCACCCGAATCACTCCTCCGTGTACTCGAAGCGCCTGCAGGGCCTGTTCGACGCCGACGCGAAGCAGGCCAACGGCGCCACCGGCAACCTCGATTTCGACTACCGCCTGAACGGCGAGCCCCTGAAGCCCGACACGGTGAAGAACCTGACCTTCAAGGAGGCCACCGAGGGCAAGGACCAGGCGAAGGTCACGGTCGAGCGCAAGGGCGGCAACGGTGCCAACGTCATCGTGTACGACCTCGTGCGCGAGGACGGCGGCTGGAAGGTCTCCGACGCCCACGCGATCGGCGACCGCAAGTGGCAGCTCTCGACCATCCTCAAGGGCGAGTCGCGCTGAGCCCCGCGCTCCAACCCTCGACAGGGGTGCGGCGCGGCGATATGGCCGCCCCATGCCCGACCTCCTGCTCGAACTCCGCTCGGAAGAGATCCCCGCCCGCATGCAGCGGCGCGCGGCGGAGGATCTGAAGAAGCTCGTCACCGACGCCCTCGTGGCGCGCGGCTTTCTGTACGAGGGCGCCCGGGCGTTCTCGACGCCGCGCCGCTTGGCGCTCCACATCGCCGGCCTGCCTGCCCGGGGCGAGGCCGTGCGCGAGGAGCGCCGCGGCCCGCGGGTCGGCGCGCCCGAAGCGGCCGTCCAGGGCTTCCTGAAGGGCGCGGGTCTGACGAGCCTCGATCAGGCCACGACCGTCACCGACCCGAAGAAGGGCGAGTTCTACCTCGCGGTGATCGAGCGGCCCGGCCGCGAGACGCTCGACGTGCTCGCCGAACTCCTGCCCGAGATCGTCAAGAGCTTCCCCTGGCCGAAATCCATGCGCTGGGGCGCGGCCTCGGCCGAGCCGGGCTCGCTGCGCTGGGTGCGCCCGCTGCAGTCGATCGTCGCGACCTTCGGGCCCGAGACGGAGACGCCGGAGGTGGTCCCCGTCTCGGTCGCCGGGATCGCGGCCGGCACCGTGACCTACGGCCACCGCTTCCTCGCCCCCGAGGCGATCGAGGTGCGCCGGTTCGACGACTACATCCAGGCGCTGGAGCGCGCGAAGGTCATCCTCGACGCCGACCGGCGCAAGGACGTGGTCCTGCACGACGCCCGCGACCTCGCCTTCGCCCGCGGCCTCGACCTCGTGGAGGACGAGGGCCTGCTGGAGGAGGTGTCAGGCCTCGTGGAATGGCCGGTCGTGCTGATGGGCTCGTTCGACGCGTCGTTCCTCGACATCCCCGCCGAGGCGATCCGGGCGACCATCCGGGCGAACCAGAAGTGCTTCGTTCTGCGCAAGGGCGGCTCGGAGGACCTGGCGCCGGCCTTCATCCTGGTCTCGAACCTCGTCGCCACCGACGGTGGCCAAGCGATCACTGCCGGCAACGAGCGGGTGGTCCGGGCGCGCCTGTCCGACGCGAAGTTCTTCTGGGAGACCGACAAGGCGACCCGCCTGGAGGACCGGCTGCCCAAGCTCGACAGCATCGTCTTCCATGAGAAGCTCGGGACGCAGGGCGAGCGGATCGCCCGCATCGCCGCCCTGGCGAAGGACCTCGCGCCGCTGGTGGGGGCCGACCCGGCGCTCGCCGAGCGCGCCGCGCGCCTCGCCAAGGCCGACCTTGTCACAGAGATGGTCGGCGAGTTCCCCGAGCTTCAGGGGTTGATGGGCCGCAAATACGCGGCGCTCCAGGGCGAGCACGACAGCGTCTGCGCGGCCATCGAGGAGCACTACAAGCCGCTCGGCCCCTCCGACCGGGTGCCGACCGATCCGGTCTCGATCGCGGTGGCGCTCGCCGACAAGCTCGACACGCTGGCGGGCTTCTGGGCGATCGACGAGAAGCCCACGGGCAGCAAGGACCCGTTCGCACTGCGCCGAGCGGCGCTGGGCGTGATCCGACTGATCCTCGACCGCGGCCTGCGTCTGCGGCTGCTGGAGCAGGTCGGCGCTGCGGATCGCGGCCTCGCCGGGCGGGCCGGTGCCGACGCGCGGGATCTCCTCGGCTTCCTCGCCGACCGCCTGAAGGTCTATCTCCGCGACCAGGGCGCCCGCCACGACCTGATCGACGCCGTCTTCGCCCTCCCCGGCCAGGACGACCTGCTGATGGTCGTGCGCCGCGTCGAGGCACTCGGCCAGTTCCTCGACACCGAGGATGGGAAGAACCTGCTCGCGGGCTACAAGCGCGCGGCCAACATCCTGCGGATCGAGGAGAAGAAGGACGGCCGCGCCTACGATTCCGCGCCGGACGCGGCGCTGGCCACCGCGGGCGAGCCGGCCGAGCGTGCCCTGGCCGAGGCCCTGGCGAAGGCGCGCGAGACCGCCTCGGCGGCCGTCGCCCGCGAGGATTTCGCCGGCGCCATGCAGGCGCTCTCGACGCTGCGCGCGCCGGTCGACGCGTTCTTTCAGGACGTGACCGTCAACGCCCCCGATCCGAAGCTCCGCGAGAACCGCTTGGCTCTGCTCAACGCGCTCCGCGCCGCGACGCGGGAGGTGGCGGATTTCTCGAAGATCGAGGGGTGAGGCGCACGATGTCCTCAATCCCACTCGCGCTCTCATCCTGAGGTGCCGGAGCGTAGCGGAGGCCTCGAAGGAGACCTCCAGCCAGCCGTGCGATCCTTGGAGCCCTCCTTCGAGGCTCGCTGCGCTCGCATCTCAGGATGAGGGGGTCTGATGGGAGAGCGGACCCCCGCCCTCACCCGTGATCGTGGCCGGCATGGTCGTCCGGCTCCGGCAGGGTCAGGCCGAAATGGCTCACCAGATCGGCCACCTGCCCGGGGCTCAGCTGCCGCGGGTTGAGGTTGCGCAGCAGCAGGTAGAGCTTGGCGGTCTCCTCCAACTCCTCGGTGGCGAAGACCGCGCCCTCCAGGCTGTCGCCGGCCACCACCGGTCCGTGATTGGCGAGCAGCACCGAACTGTACTTCCCCGCTAGGCCCCGGATCGCGTCCGCCACGGCCGGGTCGCCCGGGCGATAGTAGGGCACGAGCGCCGTGCCGCCGGTCCGCATCAGGTAGTAGGGCGTCAGCGGCGGCAGCACCTGCCTGGGGTCGACCTCCGGCAGCATCGAGACTGCCACCGCGTGGGTCGAGTGCAGGTGGACGATGGCCTTCGCCTCGTTCCGGCTCTCGTAGAGTGCGCTGTGCAGCGGGATCTCCTTTGTGGGCTTGTCGCCGGAGACCAGCCGCCCCGCATCGTCCAGCCGCGAGATCCGCGCCGGGTCGAGGAACCCGAGCGACGCGTTGGTCGGCGTCACCAGCCAGCCCCCGTCGGGCAGGCGCAGCGAGATGTTGCCGGACGAGCCCGGCGTCAGGCCGCGCTCGAACAGCGAGCGGCCGTAGCGGCAGATCTCCTCGCGCAGCCGGCTCTCGTCGCTCATGCGGTCGCTCCCTCGATCAGCTCGAATCCGAGATCGATTCTTCTCGGGCCTGCGCCGGTCAGGCAGGCGGCGGCCTGCCGGCCGATCTCCAGGCGCGGCGTGCGCACCGTCGACAGGGGCTGCGGCATCGCCGCCGCGAAGTCGAGCCCGTTGAAGCCGAACAGCGCGATCCGTCCCGGCACCGCCAGCCCCGCCGACAGGCAGGCGAAGTAGCCGCCGAGCGCCATGTCGTCGTTGGAGAAGTAGACCGCGTCGAGATCGGGCACGCGCGCCAGCAGCGCCTCCAGCCCGGCTCGGCCCGAGGCCGGCGAGGACGGTCCCGTCCGGATCTCCTTGCCGTGGAGCGCCAAACCCGCCTGCCCGAGCGCGGCCTCGAACCCGGCGAGCCGCTTGCCCGCGCGCAGGTCGACCGCGAGGTCGTGGCCGAGATAGCCGATCCGCCGGTACCCGCGCGCCACGAGGTGGCGGGCGCTCGCCGCCCCGACGGCGCGGTTGGAGAAGCCGACCACGGCGTCGATCCCCTCCCCGTCCGTGTCGATCATCTCGACCACGCGCACGCCCCCGGCCTTCGCCAGGGCCACCGTCCCGGGATTGTGCTCCAGCCCGGTGAGCAGCAGCGCCGCCGGCCGCCAGGAGAGGAGCGCGGCGGCCAGCGCCTCCTCCCGGTCCGGGTCGTAGTCGCTCACCCCGATCACGCAGGGGATGCCGTCGGCGTCGAGGGCGGCGGTGAGGCCGCGCAGCAGGTCGGGGAAGACCACGTTGGCGAGCGACGGGATGACGACCCCCACGAGCCGCGCGCTCGCCCCCTGGCCGGCGAGGCTGCCGGCGAGGCGATTCGGCACGTAGCCGAGACGGGCGACCGCCTCCGCCACCCGCTCGCCGGCGCGCTTGGAGTAGGAGCCGTGGTTGCGCAGGACCCGCGAGACCGTGCTCTCGCCGACCCCGGCCTCACGGGCGACGTCGGTGAGGGTGACGAGCCGCCCCGGCGGCTGGATGTCGTCCATGGCCCCGCTCTCCCGGCGCGGTTTTTTTCACGACGCCCGTCGAACCTTCCGGCGTCCTTCCCTCATCCTGAGACGACTGCGAAGCGGGCCCCGAAGGAGGCCTCCGCCACGCTGCAGCGCCTCGGCATAAGGCAGGAATGGGAAGACCGTCCGCGTCGATCCACGACTGACATAGCGGCCTGCATTATCTCGCACAACCGGATTGGCAGCGCTGCCAAAAGGCGATATGGCACCGCCCCAGCGCCGCCCGACGAGCGGTGAAGAGCAATGTCCGGCAGCCGTGCGGCCCGGACCAGGGAGTACGCCATGTCGGTTCAAGCCGCCCCGCTGGGGGGCGCCACCGCACCCGCGGACGAGAAGTCCTTCGCCGACCGCACCTACGCGAAGGTGTTCTGGCGCCTCGTGCCGTTCCTGATGCTCTGCTACGTCGTGGCATATCTCGACCGGGTGAATGTCGGCTTCGCCAAGCTCCAGATGTCCCAGGAGCTGAAATTCTCCGAGACGGTCTACGGCCTCGGCGCCGGCATCTTCTTCCTCGGCTACTTCCTGTTCGAGGTGCCCTCGAACGTGATCCTGCACCGGGTCGGCGCCCGGGTGTGGATCGCCCGGATCATGATCACCTGGGGGGTGATCTCCGGGGCGTTCCTGTTCGTGAACTCCGAGTGGAGCTTCTACGGGATGCGCTTCCTCCTCGGTCTCGCCGAGGCCGGGTTCTACCCGGGCGTCATCCTCTACACGACCTCGTGGTTCCCGGCCCATCGCCGGGCCCGGGTGATCGCCGTGTTCATGGCGGCGATCCCGATCTCCGGCATCTTCGGCAACCCGCTCTCCGGCTGGATCATGGACGCGTTCAACGGCGCCCACGGCCTGTCGGGCTGGCAGTGGATGTTCCTGATCGAGGCAGTGCCGGCGGTGCTGATCGGCCTCGCGGTGTTCTTCTACCTCGACAACCGCCCCGCCGAGGCCACGTGGCTGACCGACGCCGAGAAGCAGCTCCTCGAGCGCGACATTGCGGCCGACAACCAGGGCAAGGAATCGAGCCCGCACTCCATCGCCACCGTGTTCCGCAACGGCCGCGTGTGGTTCATGAGCCTGATCTACTTCGCCCTCGTCACCGGCCAGTACGGGCTGACCTTCTGGATGCCGACGATCGTCAAGGCGTCGGGCGTGCAGGGCAACTTCAACATCGGCCTGATCAGCGCGATCCCGTTCGTCTGCGCGGCGATCGTGATGATCCTGCTCGGCCGCTCCGCCGACCGGATGCGCGAGCGCCGCTGGCACCTGATCATCCCGGCGCTGATCGGCGCGGTCGCCTTCGTGGTCTCGGCCAATGCCGGCTCGACGACGCTCGCCATCGCGGCGCTGTCGGTGGCGGCGGCCGGCGTGCTGACCTGCTCGCCCCTGTTCTGGTCGCTGCCCACGGCGTTCCTCAGCGGCGCGGGCGCGGCGGCCGGCATCGCGCTGATCAACTCGGTTGGGAACCTCGCGGGCTTCGTCAGCCCCTACGTGATCGGCGCCCTGCGTGATGCCACCGGCAGCACCGCCACGGGCCTCTACGCGCTGGCCGCCATGCTGGTGGTCGGCGCGGTCTGCGTGTTCGTGACGCCCGCCCGGATGGTCAACCGCTGACCTCTGATCCGGGCGCGACCTGGCCCCTCTCCCGCACGGGAGAGGGGACCCGCGCTTCGAGCGGCGACGCCGAGGCGCCCTTTCCCAGCTTCAGGAGCCGTCCCCGATGACCAACGCAACACCCCGCGCCGCGGTGATCGGCCTGGGCTCCATGGGCTCAGGGATGGCCGGCTCGCTCCTGCGGGCGGGCTTCGCGGTCTCCGCCTGCGACGTGAACCCGGAGGCGGTGGCGCGCTTCGCGACCGCCGGCGGCCGGGGCGCCGCGAACCCCGCCGAAGCGGCGCGGGACGCCGACGTGGTGGTGAGCGTGGTGGTCAACGCCGCCCAGACCGAGGCGGTCCTGTTCGGCGAGGACGGCGCCGCCGCCGCGATGCCGGAGGGCGCGGTGTTCGTCTCCTCCGCCACCATGGATCCGGCCGTCGCTCGGGCGCTGGCGGCGCGGTTGGAGGCCACCGGCCGCCACTACCTCGACGCCCCGATGAGCGGCGGCGCCGCCCGCGCGGCCGAGGGCGGCCTGACCTTCCTGGCCTCGGGCTCGGCGGCGGCCTTCGCGAAGGCGCGGCCCGCCCTCGATGCCATGGCGGGCACGCTCTACGAGCTCGGCGACGCGGCCGGCCAGGGCGCGGCCTTCAAGATGATCAACCAGCTGCTCGCGGGCGTGCACATCGCCGCCGCCTCGGAGGCGATGGCCTTCGCGGCCAAGCAGGGGCTCGACCTCCGGCGCGTCTACGAGGTGATCACCAAGTCGGCCGGCAATTCCTGGATGTTCGAGAACCGGGTGCCGCACATCCTCGACGCCGACTACAGCCCGAAGAGCGCGGTCGACATCTTCGTCAAGGATCTCGGCATCGTGCAGGACATGGCCCGGGCCGAGAAGTACCCGGTCCCGGTGGCGGCGGCGGCCCTGCAAATGTTCCTGATGGCGTCGGGCGCCGGCATGGGCCGGGACGACGACGCCTCGGTGGCGCGGCTCTACGCCCAGGTCTCGGGGGCGAAGCTGCCCGAGAAAGCTTGAGGGGACAGAACCATGCCGCGCTTCGCCGCCAACCTGAGCCTCATGTTCAACGAGGTGCCGTTCCTCGACCGGTTCGAGGCCGCCGCCAAGGCCGGGTTCGACGCCGTCGAGTTCCTGTTCCCCTACGAGCATGCGCCGGACGACATCGGCGCGCGGCTCCGGGCGAACGGCCTGACCCAGGCCCTGTTCAACCTGCCGCCGGGCGACTTCGCCGAAGGGGAGCGCGGGATCGCCGCCTTTCCCGAGCGGTTCGACGAGCTGAAGGCGGGGGTCGACACGGCGCTCCGCTACGCCGAGGCGACCGGCGTCGGCCGGCTCCACCTCATGGCGGGCCTCGCCCCCTGGGACGATCCCAGGGCGGTCGAATCCTACCGCCGGGCGGTGACCTGGACGGCGGAGCGGCTGGCGCCGGCCGGCCTCGACCTCGTCCTGGAGCCGATCAACGGCCGCAACATGCCGGGCTACTTCCTCAACGATTTCGGCCGCGCGGCCGACCTGATCCGCGAGCTCGCCCTGCCGAACCTGAAGCTCCAGTTCGACCTCTACCATTGCCAGATCCTGCACGGCGACGTGACCGTGCGACTGCACGCCCTGATGCCGCTCATCGGCCACGTCCAGACCGCGAGTGTGCCCGAGCGGCATGAGCCCGGGACCGGCGAGATGGCCGACTTCTTCCTGTTCGACGAGCTGGACCGGCTCGGCTACCGCGGCTTCGTCGGCTGCGAGTACATTCCGGCCGCCGACACCGTCGCGGGCCTCGGCTGGCTCGCCGCCTACAAGGGGAGCGCCCGATGAGCCTCGCGCTGGGATGCGTCGCCGACGACTACACGGGCGCCTCGGACCTCGCCAACACGCTGACCAAGGCGGGCCTGCGCACGATCCAGACCATCGGCGTGCCTGAGGACGGCCGGTCGCTGCCGGAGGCCGACGCGGTGGTGGTGGCCCTCAAGAGCCGCTCGATCCCCGCCGACCAGGCCGTGGCGCGCTCCCGCGAGGCGGAAGCCTGGCTGCGGGCTCGGGGCGCGGCCCACGTGATGTTCAAGGTCTGCTCGACCTTCGACTCCACCGATGCGGGCAATATCGGCCCGGTCATGGACGCCCTGCGGGCCGAGGCCGGCGAGACCGTCGCCCTCGTCACCCCGGCTTTCCCCGAGACGGGGCGGAGCGTCTACCAGGGCAACCTGTTCGTCGGTTCGGTGCCGCTGAACGAGAGCCCGCTCAAGGACCACCCGCTCAACCCGATGCGCGACGCCAACCTCGTGCGCGTGCTCGGGCGCCAGAGCGGCAGTCCCGTCGGCCTGATCGACACCGCCACGGTGTCGAGGGGCGCGGAGGCCGTGGCCGCCCGCCTCGACGCCCTCGCGCAGGAGGGCAAGGGCGCCGCCATCGCGGACGCGATTTTCGACAGCGACCTCGAAGTGCTCGGCCGGGCGATCGTCGGCCGCAAGTTCTCGGTCGGCGCGTCCGGCCTCGGCCTCGGCCTCGCCCGGGCGCTCGCGGCTGACGGGCGGGGAACCCAGGACGCTGCCGGCGCGGCCGTGGGCGAGCCGGTGGGCGGCGCCTCCGCCTGCCTCGCCGGCAGCTGCTCGCAGGCGACCCTCCAGCAGGTCGCCGCCGCGGAGGCGATCATGCCGGTGCTGCGCCTCGACCCGGCGCGGCTGCTCGCGGGCGACGACGTGGTCGCCGAGGCCCTGGCCTTCGCGGACAAGCACTTGGCCTCGGGCCCGGTACTGATCGCCACCTCGGCCCCGCCCGAGGCGGTGCGCGCGCTCCAGGCCGCCCACGGCGTCGACGCGGCCGGCCACGCCATCGAGGCGGCGCTGGCAGCGATCGCCGAGGGCCTCGTCGCCCGCGGGGTGCGCCGGCTCGTGGTCGCCGGCGGCGAGACCTCCGGCGCCGTGGTCGACCGGCTGGGCCTCACGGCCTTCCTGCTCGGCCCCGAGATCGCCGCGGGTGTGCCGGTGCTGCGCACGGCGGGCCGGCCCGAGCCGATGCTGCTCGCCCTCAAATCCGGCAATTTCGGCGGCGCCGATTTCTTCGGCCGCGCCCTCGACATGATGGCCTGACGCCACAACCCGACGGGAGGTTTTCCATGCACGCCCTGATTCTCGGCGCCGCCGGCATGATCGGCCGCCGCCTCGTGGACGCCCTGGTGAGGGATGGCCGGGTCGGCGGTGTGCCGCTCACCGCCCTCACCCTCCTCGACGTGGTCCCGCCCGCGGCGCCCGAGGGCTTCTCCGGTCCGGTGCGGGCCGAGGCCGCCGACCTCACGGCGCCCGGCGCCGCCGAGGCCGCCATCGCCGAGCGGCCGGGGGTCATCTTCCACCTCGCTGCCGTGGTCTCCGGCGAGGCCGAGGCGAACCTCGAGCTGGGCTACCGGGTCAACCTCGACGGCACCCGCCTGCTCCTCGACGCGATCCGGGCGGCCAGCGCGGCGGACGGCTACCGGCCGAAGCTGGTCTTCACCTCCTCACTCGCGGTGTTCGGGCCGCCCTTCCCCAAGGTCATCCCGGACGACCACATCCTGCGCCCGGCCTCCTCCTACGGGGTCCAGAAGGCCATGGGCGAGCTGATGCTCGCCGACTACGCGCGCCGCGGCTTCCTCGACGGGATCGGCCTGCGGCTGCCGACGATCTGCGTACGGCCGGGCAAGCCCAACAAGGCGGCCTCGGGCTTCTTCTCGGGCATTATCCGCGAGCCGCTCGCCGGCCAGGAGGCGATCCTGCCGGTGCCCGACACGGTGCGGCACTGGTTCGCCAGCCCGGCGGCGGCGGTGGGCTTCCTCACGCACGCGGCCGGGCTCGACCTCGCGGCGATCGGCCCGCGGATCAGCCTGACCATGCCGGGCGTCTCGGCGACGGTGGCGGAGGAGATCGAGGCTCTGCGCCGCGCGGCGGGCGACAAGGCCGTGGCGCTGATCCGGCACGAACCCGACGCCACCATCGCGCGGATCGTCGGCTCCTGGCCGGAGGCGTTCGAGCCGGAGGCCGCCCTGGCCCTGGGTTTCCGGGCGGATGAATCCTTCGACGCGATCGTGGCCCAGCACGTGGCCGAGTTCCACGGGGGCTGAAGCCTCAGGCGAGGGCGGAGCGGATGTCGGTCTGCGGGAAATCGTCGCCGACATAGAGCAGCGGCACGCCGTGCACCTGTGCGCAGGCATAGGCGAAGCAGTCGCCGAGGTTCAGGCGCGCCGGGTGGCGGCCCTTGCCGTAGCGGGCGTGGGCCGTGACGGCCTGGGCGCTCACGGCCTCGGCGATGGGAACGATGCGCAGACCGGCGATGCGGATGAGCTCCGCGACTTCCGCTTCGGCATCCGCGACCGACATCGCCTTCTTGCGAGCCACCGCGATCACCGCCTCGAAGATGGCGAGGCCCGAGGTGAGCGGCGTCACCGCGCCGTCGAGGCAGTCCAGCAGGACGGGGCGTTCCGGCTCCGCGGTCAGGATCGCGACGAGAGCCGAGGCGTCGACGAACATCACTCGTCGTTCAGACTATCGTAGAATGCCTTGTCGGCCTCGAGGCCCGTGCGCGGTACGGCATCCATCCTGTCGAGGAGGGGCTTCAGCCGTTCCGCGAGGGGCACGCGTCGCGCCAGCTCGTTCGAGAGCGCGATCCGCACCGCCTCGGTCTTGCTCACGCCGGCCCGCGATGCCAGCTTCTCGGCCAGCTGATTCACCACTTCGCTGCGGATGTTGAGCGGCACGATCGCCTCCGTGTAGACAGCTGAGGCTAGTGTCTACACATCCGCGCCGCAAGCCCGGTGCAGACACCCGATCAAGGATCCCGATGACCCGCCTCGACGAGGCCCGCGCCGCGCTGAAGAAGACGTTCGGCTACGAGGATTTCCGCCCCGGCCAGGACGAGGTGATCGGCGCGGTGCTCGACGGGACCGACGTGTTCGCCGTGATGCCCACGGGCTCGGGCAAGTCGATGACCTACCAGCTCCCGGCGCTGGTCGATCCGGGGCTCACCGTGGTGGTCTCGCCGCTGATCGCGCTGATGCACGATCAGGTCCAGCAGATGCGCAGCGTCGGCATCCGCGCCGCGACCCTGAACTCGACGGTCGGGGAATCCGAGTCCCGCGAGACGTGGCGCGCCCTGCGCTCCGGCGACCTGCGGCTGCTGTTCGTCTCCCCCGAGCGCCTGCTGATGGACGGCTGTATGGACGCCCTGCGCGGCGCCGGCGTCCGGCGGCTGGCCGTCGACGAGGCCCACTGCGTCTCGCAGTGGGGGCACGATTTCCGGCCCGAGTACCGGGAGATCGCCCGCGCCCGGACGGCGCTGGGCAACGTCCAGACCCTGGCGCTCACCGCCACCGCCGACGCCGCGACCCGCGCCGAGATCGCCGAGCGCCTGTTCCCGCAGGACCGGCCCCCGAAGATCTTCGTCCACTCCTTCGACCGGCCGAACATCCGGCTGACCTTCCAGCCCAAGGACAACCCGGCCCGGCAGATCGAGCGGTTCCTGAAGCACCGGCGCGCGGAGAGCGGGATCATCTACTGCTCGTCGCGCAAGCGCACCGAGCAGCTCGCCGAAACCCTCCGGAAGGACGGGTTCGACGCCCTGCCCTATCATGCCGGTCTCGACCAAGCGACGCGGATGGCGAACCAGGACCGGTTCCTGCAGGAGGACGGGGTGGTGATGACCGCCACCGTCGCCTTCGGCATGGGCATCAACAAGCCGGACGTGCGCTTCGTCTGCCACGCCGACATGCCCAACAACGTCGAGGGCTACTATCAGGAGATCGGCCGCGCCGGCCGCGACGGGCTGCCCGCCGACACCCTGACCCTCTACGGCCTCGACGACATGGCGCTCCGTCGCCGCCAGATCGACGAGAAGGAGATCTCGGACGACCGCCGCCGGGTCGAGCGGCGCAAGCTCGAGGCGATGATCACCCTGTGCGAGGGCGCCACCTGCCGCCGCCAGTCGCTGCTCGCCTATTTCGGCGAGTCGAGCGGTGCTTGCGGCCGCTGCGACCTGTGCCGCGGCGGCGTCACCCTCGTGGACGGGACAGTCCCGGCCCAGAAGATCCTGTCGGCGATCGTGCGCACCGGCCAGCGCTTCGGCGCGGCCTATATCTGCGACGTGGTCCACGGGAAGGAGAGCGACCAGATCCGCCGCAACGGCCACGCAAGCCTCAAGACCTTCGGGGTCGGGGCGGACAAGCCGGTGGCGGCGTGGCGGGCGATCCTGCGCCAGCTCTTCGCCGCCGGGGCGATCGCCGAGAACGCCGACGGCTACGGCGGCCTGTCCATGACCGAGAAGGGCGAGGCGATCCTGTTCGGCCGGGAGCCGGTCCAGCTCCGCCCCGATCCGGAGCCGAAGACCGAGTCCCGCGAGCGCCGCCGGGCCGCCGCCCGCGAGGACGGCGAGATCGCCCTCTCGGAGACCGACGAGGCGCTGTTCCAGCACCTGCGCGGCCTGCGCGCCACGCTCGCCCGGGCCGAGGGCATCGCGGCCTTCATGGTCTTCCCGGACCGGACCCTCATCGAGATGGCCCGTCAGAAGCCCGTCGATCTCTGGGCGCTGCGCACCGTCCACGGGGTCGGCGAGCGCAAGCGCGAGGCCTACGGCGACAGGTTCGTGGCCGCAATCGCCGATTTTCTGGCCCATCCGCCGGCCGCGTGACCGGCACCCATACACGGCCAGCAGGGCCGGCGTATTGCAACGCGGTGGCGGAACGCACTAATCCGTCACCGTCGCCGCGCGCGGCCCGGTTCGGGTCGCGCATCGGGTCGAGGGCCCTGCCGGGGCTCCCGGACCGCCCTCGTCGAGACCGCCCATGTTCCGCAACGACGTTCCGATCACCCCCGAGCTCGTGGCCCAGCACGGCCTGACGCCGGACGAGTACGAACGCTTCCGCGGCCTGATCGGGCGCGACCCGACGCTGACCGAGCTCGGCATCGTCTCGGCCATGTGGAACGAGCACTGTTCCTACAAGTCCTCCCGCAAGCATCTGCGCGGGCTGCCGACCTCGGCGCCGTGGGTGATCCAGGGACCGGGCGAGAACGCGGGCGTCATCGACATCGGCGACGGCCACGCCTGCGTCTTCAAGATGGAGAGCCACAACCACCCGAGCTACATCGAGCCCTACCAGGGCGCGGCGACCGGGGTCGGCGGCATCCTGCGCGACGTCTTCACCATGGGCGCGCGGCCGATCGCGGCGCTCAACGCCCTGCGCTTCGGCTCCCCCGACCACCCGCGCACCCGCAGCCTCGTCTCGGGCGTGGTCGCGGGCGTCGGCGGCTACGGCAACTCCTTCGGCGTGCCGACCGTCGGCGGCCTGACCGGCTTCCACAAGCGCTACGACGGCAACATCCTGGTCAACGCCATGGCGGTGGGGCTCGCCCGCACCGACGGCATCTTCTACGCGGCCGCCGCCGGCGTCGGGAACCCGATCGTCTATCTCGGCTCCAAGACCGGCCGCGACGGCATCCACGGCGCCACCATGGCGTCGGCCGAGTTCGACGAGGAATCCGAGTCGAAGCGCCCGACCGTGCAGGTCGGCGACCCCTTCGCCGAGAAGCTGCTGCTGGAGGCCTGCCTGGAGCTGATGGCCTCGGGCGCGGTCATCGCCATCCAGGACATGGGCGCGGCCGGCCTAACCTGCTCGGCGGTCGAGATGGGCGCCAAGGGCGACCTCGGCGTCGAGCTCGACATCGACAAAGTGCCGGCCCGCGAGGAGGGCATGACCCCCTACGAGATGATGCTCTCGGAGAGCCAGGAGCGCATGCTCATGGTGCTCAAGCCCGGCATGGAGGCCGAGGCCGAAGCCATCTTCGTGAAGTGGGGGCTCGACTTCGCGGTGATCGGCCGGACCACCGACACGCTGCGCTTCGTCATCAAGTGGCACGGTGAGACCGTGGCCGACCTGCCGATCAAGGAACTGGGCGACGAGGCCCCGCTCTACGATCGGCCGCATCTGGCCAACACCCACCAGCCGGTGATCGCGGCCGCCGAGGTCCCGGCCCCGGCCTCGCTCACCGACGCGCTGAAGCGCCTCGTCGGCTCACCCGACCTCGCCTCCAAGCGCTGGGTGTTCGAGCAGTACGACCACTTCATCCTAGGCAACACCGTCCAGAAGCCCGGCGGCGACGCCGCCATCGTGCGGGTCGAGGACGGACCGAAGGGCCTCGCGCTCACCTGCGACGTCACCCCGCGCTACTGCGAGGCCGACCCGGTCGAGGGCGGCCGGCAGGCCGTGGCCGAAGCGTGGCGCAACATCACGGCGGTCGGCGCCAAGCCGCTCGCCATCACCGACAACCTGAACTTCGGCAACCCGGAGAAGCCCGAGGTGATGGGCCAGCTCGTCGGCTGCCTCCAGGGCATCGGCGAGGCCTGCCGGGCGCTCGACTTCCCGGTCGTGTCGGGCAACGTCTCGCTCTACAACGAGACCAACGGCGTCGGCATCCTGCCGACCCCGACCATCGGCGGCGTCGGCGTGCTCGACGACGTGGCGCGCCACGCAACCATCGCCCTGAAGCGCGAAGGCGACGTGCTGGTGCTGATCGGGGCGAGCGAGGGCTGGCTCGGTCAGTCGGCCTACCTGTCGGTGATCGAGGGCCGCGAGGAGGGGGCGCCGCCGCCCGTCGACCTCGCCCTGGAGCGCCGCAACGGCGACTTCGTCCGCGGCCTGATCCAGGCCGGCACCGTCGACACGGTCCACGACCTCGCGGATGGCGGCCTCGCCGTCGCGCTCGCCGAGATGGCCATGGCGGGCCGGATCGGCGCGGCGCTCTCCGACGTGCCGGTGGACCTGCCGGCCCACACCTACCTGTTCGGCGAGGACCAGGGCCGCTACCTGCTGGCGGTGCGGCCGGAAACGGCCACCGATCTCCTAGCGGCCGCCGCCGCCCAGGGCGTGGCCGCGGCCTCGGTCGGCGTCGCCGGCTCCGACCGTTTGACCCTGCCGGGCGGCGAGACCATATCGCTCGCCGACCTGACTGCGGCGCACGAGGGCTGGCTGCCCGACTACATGGCGAGCCAACCGGCCGCGCCGGCCGCCTGAGCCCCGTTCTGACGAGGAGTTTCCCGATGCCGATGGATGCGGGCGAGATCGAGCGCATGATCCGCGAGGCCCTGCCGGACGCGCAGGTGGAGATCCGCGACCTCGCGGGCGACGGCGACCACTACGCCGCCACCGTCCTGTCGGCGGCCTTCAAGGGCAAGACCCGGGTGGCGCAGCACCAGATGGTCTACGGCGCCCTCCAGGGCCGGATGGGCGGCGTGCTCCACGCCCTTGCGCTGACCACGGGCGTCCCGCAGGATTGAGCCTTCTCGCGGGAGCGCTCCCGATGGACCGACCGAGTCTCTACGACGACGACATCGTGACCTGGGCCGAGGAGCAGGCGGCGGCCCTGCGCGCGCTGGCCGAACGGCCTGAGCTGTCGAACGCGGTCGATTGGGAGAACGTTGCCGAGGAGATCGAGAGCAAGGGGCGTTCGCATCTGCGGGCCGTCGAAGGTCTGCTGATCCAGACGCTCGCCCACCTCCTCAAGCGCGCGTCCGCCCCGCTCGCGCCGGCCAGCCTGCATTGGCGGGAGGAGGTCGCGACCTTCCAGATCACCGCCTGGAACGCCTACGAAGCGTCGATGCGGCAAAGGCTGAACTGGAGCAGGATCTGGAAATCGGCCGTCACGGCTGCCGAGGCTGGTCTTAGCGCCTATGGGAACGCGCTGCTCCCGGGGCTGCCGGAAGCCTGCCCGATCCGTCCTGAGGATCTGCTGACCGAGACTTTCGATATTGAGCGCGCACTTCGTACGATCGCCGCTTCGGTTGCGCGCCGCTGACTCAGACCTCACATACGACCGACGAACAAGGACAGAGCGATGACCGACGTCAACACGACCATCCAGAACGAGATCGCCTCCCAGGACGTGGTGGTGTTCATGAAGGGCACGCCGCAGATGCCGCAATGCGGCTTCTCGGGGCAGGTGGTGCAGATCCTCAACTACCTCGGCGTGCCGTTCAAGGGCGTGAATGTCCTGGCCGATCAGGAGATTCGGGAGGGCATCAAGGCCTTCTCGAACTGGCCGACCATCCCGCAGATCTACGTGAAGGGCGAGTTCGTCGGCGGCTGCGACATCACTCGCGAGATGTTCCAGTCGGGCGAGCTGCAGACTTTCCTGTCCGAGAAGGGCGTGCCGGTGAAGACCGCCGCCGCCTGACTCTTTTGAGACTCGGCACATTGGATGAGGGCGCCCGCGGGCGCCCTTTTTCGTGCCCGTCTTTGCGAGCGCAGCGAAGCAACCCAGGGCAGCGCGAGCTCGGCGGGCGTGGCGCCGCTGGATTGCTTCGCTCCGCTCGCAAAGACGGCAACCGACTCAGCGCGGCTCCCGCGCCACGAACAGCGCCACGCAGCCGACGACCGTGATCTCGACCGACCGGAACCGCCGGTCCAGCGCCGCGCGCAGCGCCGGCAGCGTGTCGGCGGCGTTCGAGAACACCCCCTTGCGGTTGTAGACCCGCATCAGCGCCCGCGCCGCGCCCGTGGTCGGGACGCCGCCCGACAGGATCGTGGCGCCGAACACCACGCCGTCGTCGGCCAAGCACGGTCGCACCGTGTCGAAGGCCTTCGCCTTGGCGGCGATGTCGCCCGGCAGGCAGTGCAGCAGGTAGGTCATCCCGATCGAGTCGAACGGCGCGATGCCGCTGGCCGGCGCACCGAGCACGTCGACCCGGTATGTCTCGGGCCGGTAGCGCGCGATCCGGTCGGCCGCGAAGGCGAGGCTGTCGGCGTTGAGGTCCATCAGGCCGACCCGCGGCGCGGGCGCCGGGAACCGGCATCGGTCGAGGTACCAGCCGGTCCCGACCCCGACGTCGAGATGCGCGAGGCCCGCGTGCCGGTCGTAGAGATCCAGGATCCGCGCCGTCGGGCAGCGCCAGATCAGGGGGTTCGACAGGCGCAGCACCACGAGGTCGTAGATCTGTAGCGTCCGCGGATTGTAGATCGCCTGCCCGGCTCGGGTGTCGGTCGCCATGGCTCTCCGTCAGGCCCCCTGTGGGCGGCGCGCATTCGCCTTCGCCGCCGCGATCGCGTATATCAGACCCTTTCCAACGTATGGATCGTTTGAACGCCATGGCGACGCCGTCGCTCGACAGCGCCCGCGCGGCCGATGCCGCGATCGAGAAGGCGCCGGATCTCCTCCCCGAGGCGCTGCCCGGCCGCCGCCCCTCGCTGGTCGGCCTGACCCGCGACGCCCTCAAGGCGCAGCTCATCGGCATGGGCGTGCCCGAGCGCGAGAGCCGGATGCGCGCCGGCCAGGTCTGGCACTGGGTCAATTTCCGCGGGGCGTCCGACTTCGCCGAGATGACCAATGTCGGCAAGGCGCTGAAGGCGCAGCTCGCCGAGCACTTCACCCTGGAGCGGCCGGAGGTGGCGAGCCGGCAGGTCTCGCGCGACGGCACCCGCAAGTGGCTGCTGCGCATGGCGCCGACCAACCGGCAGGAGCACAATCGCGGCGCCGAGATCGAGTGCGTCTACATTCCGGGGCCCGACCGCGGCACGCTGTGCGTGTCCTCCCAGGTCGGCTGCACGCTGACCTGCTCGTTCTGCCACACCGGCACGCAGCGCCTCGTGCGCAACCTCTCGGCGGCCGAGATCGTGCAGCAGCTCGTCACCGCCCGGGACGAGCTCGGCGACTGGCCCGGCCAGATGCCGAGCCGCGACGCCGGCGGCTCCGGCGAGGTCGGCCGGCTCGTGACCAACATCGTGTTCATGGGCATGGGCGAGCCCCTCTACAATCTCGACGCCGTGGTCGACGCGGTCGGGGTGATGTCGGATCAGGAGGGCCTCGGCCTCTCGCGCCGCCGGATCACGGTCTCGACCTCGGGGGTCGTGCCGCAGATCCCGCGGCTCGGCGAGCAGGCCAACGCCATGCTAGCGATCTCGCTGCACGCCGTGCGCGACGACCTGCGCGACGAGCTGGTGCCGCTCAACCGGAAATACCCGATCGCCGAGCTGCTCGCGGCCTGCCGGGCCTATCCGGGCCTGAGCAACGCCCGCCGGATCACCTTCGAGTACGTGATGCTGAAGGGCGTCAACGATTCGGACGCGGACGCGCGGGAGCTGGTGCGCCTGCTCAAGGGCATACCGGCCAAGATCAACCTGATCCCGTTCAACCCCTGGCCGGGCAGCCGCTACGAGTGCTCGGACTGGGACCGGATCGAGCGCTTCTCCGAGATCGTGTTCAACGCCGGCTACGCCTCGCCGGTGCGCACGCCCCGGGGCCGGGACATCCTGGCGGCCTGCGGCCAGCTCAAGAGCGAGACCGAGAAGCTGCGCGCCCGCGCCCGGCTGATGCAGGAGGAAGGCATCGGCGTGGAGAGTTTTTACGCCGGCGCCGACGACTGACACCCGTCTTTGCGAGCGCAGCGAAGCAATCCAGAGTAGCGCCACGCGCACAGATGGCGCGCAGCCCTGGGTCGCTTCGCTGCGCTCGCGATGACGAGGTGGCTCACGCCGCAAACCGCCGCTCCTCCGCACGGCGAAGCGGCATCTCCGCGGCCCCGACCCATTCCGTGCGGTGCCGCGGCAGGGCCTCCGGGTGCTCGGCCTGGAGCCACGTGATCATCGCCTCGCGGACCACGCAGCGCAGGTCCCAGGCCTGGGGCGCGTTGCGGGCGCTGACCAGCATCCGGATCTCGATCGTCGCTTCCTTCGCGTCCGAGACCTGAAGGTTGACCACCTTGCCGTCCCACAGGGGCGTGGCCCCGGCGATCTCGGCGAGCTTCCCGCGCATCGCCGCGACCGGCGCCCGGTGGTCGACGTAGACGAACACGCTGCCGATCAGCGAGGCGCCGTCGCGGGTCCAGTTCTGGAACGGCTTCTGGATGAAGTAGGTCAGGGGCAGGACCAGCCGGCGCCAGTCCCAGAGGCGGACCACCACGTAGGTCGCGGTGATCTCCTCGACCCAGCCCCACTCGTTCTCGACGATGATCGCGTCCTCGATCCGGATCGGCTGGGTGATGGCGATCTGGATACCGGCCACGAGGTTCGACAGGACCGGCTGCATGGCGAGGCCCAGGACGAGGCCCGCCGCGCCCGCCGAGGCCAGGAGGCTGACGCCGTACTGGCGCACCGGCTCGAAGGTCATCAGCGCCACCGACAGGGTGACGAGCGCCACCAGCGTCACGCCGGCCCGCTCCAGGATGCGCATCTGCGTAAAGTGCTTGCGCGCCAGGAGGTTGTCCTCGGCGTCGAGCTTGAACCGCCGCAGGTAGATCACCGTGGCGATGTGGAGCGCGGTGGCGCAGCACCAGCCGGTCAGCGTCACGAAGGCCACCAGCAGGATCTGGTTGAGGGCGATCCGCACCTCCCAGGACAGGTGCACGGTGGTCGAGGCGAGGCTGATCGCCACGACGATCAGGCCGAGGCGGCTCGGCCCGCGGGTGCGCGCGACCAGCGAGCGCCAGAACAGGCTCTTGCCCGCGACCGCCCGCTTCATCGCCCGGTAGACCACCCCGTGCAGGGGCATCACCACGGCGCAGCAGGCGACGATGAGGATCAGGCTCTCGGCCCACCACGGCAGGTAGGCCAGCGCGCGGGCTGCGGAGCCGGCGAGCGCGTCGAGGTCCGGCATCGGGCATCGCTCCACGGGTTCCGAACGGGACCTGTGGGAATGGGTGGGCGCTCGCGGCGGTTCCGCAGCGCACCATGTGCCCGCCGCAATGCAGCAGCCCGACCCGGCGGGTTGCGCCGTGACGTCCTAGTCGGATCCGGACGACGGCCTCCGCACCACCGTCCTTGCGAGCGCAGCGAAGCAATCCAGGGTAGCGCCACGCTCACCGATGGCGCGCTACCCTGGGTCGCTTCGCTCCGCTCGCGATGACGGGCGGGAGCACCGATCGAAGCGTCCGAACGCCGCCCTACTTCGCGGCCCCGACCGTCACGCTGCCCGAGGCGGTCCGGCCGAACCGCGCCGGCCGGTACATGTCTTCCACGGTGGCGCCCGGATGGACGTAGGTCCCCGGCGAGACCGCACGCACCGTGTAGGCCACCGTGAAGAAGGCCGACTGGCTCGGGTCGCGGTCGTAGGCGGCTACGAAGCGGTCGTCCCGGAACTCGGTGTGGACCGGCTGCACGTCGGACTTGGCGAAGGCGAGCCCCTGGAGGGCGTCGGCGTCGAGGAGCTTCGGATTGTCGATCTCCAGCCCCGCCGGCAGCGGATCGACCAGCAGGAGCCGCGCCGCCTCCGCCTTGGCCTCGGTGACCTTGAGCACCACCACCAGCCTGTCGTTCTGGCGCAGGCCGCTCGCCGGATCGACGACGCTGCCGTCGAGGCGGCGGAAGCTGCGCTCGATCGTGTAGCCCTGCTGCGCCGCCGGCTCCGGCACCAGGGGGCTGCCGTTGACGGTCACGGCCACCTGCACAGGCGCGCGGCCGGTATTGGTGAGCTGCACGCCCCGGTCGGCCAGGGCCGCCTCCCGATAGACCCGCGCCAGCATCCCGGTCTGCGGGGCGCCGTCCAGGGTGAACGAGAGGGCGCCCGCCTCGTTCGACAGGCTCTCGGCGGCGAGCACCAGCCAGGCATTCTCCTGCGTGCTCGTCGAGCGCTCGGATTGCTGCTCCTCGCCGAGCGCGGAAGCCGCGGGGCCCAGCGCCCCCTGCGCCAGCCCGCTCTCGGCGGCCAGGGTGATGAGCCCGGCCCCGTCGCGCAGGCGGGAGCCGTAATCGGCGCGGTAGACACCCTTGTCGCGCTCGGCGCGCAGGACCGTGAGCGCCGATTCCATGGTCTTGGCGGCCCGGCCGCGGTCGCCGAGCAGCGCCAGGGCGGCGGCGAGCTGCGCGCGCCCGAGGGCGGAGGAGAAGTCGCCGATCTTGGTGTCGGCGAGGTAGCGCAGGTCGCCCATCACCGGCCGGCCGTTCCGGGCGAGCACGTAGGCCGCGTAGGCGAGGTCGGCGCCGCCGTTGCGCACCTCGGTGGCGTTGGCCACCGCGTTGCGCAGGTAGTCGAGGGCCTGGGCGAAGGCCTTCTGCGGCACCGCGAAGTTGCGCTCGCGGGCGCGGGTCAGGAAGTCGGTCACGTAGGCGTCGAGCCAGAGGTCGCTCGATCCCTGCGCCGACCACAGGCCGAAATCGCCGCTCGAATCCTGGCGGGCGAGCAGGCGCTCGATCGACTCGCGCACCCTTTCGTCGGCGCCGTTGTCGAGGGCGAGCTTCTCCAGCGCCGCGAGCTTGTTGACGTAGAGCAGCGGCATCGCCCGGCTCACCACCTGCTCGGAGCAGCCGTAGGGGTAGCGGTCGAGCGCCCGGAGCAGGGCCGCCACGTCGACCCCGGGGAGGGCCGTGGCCGAGAGCGAGACGCTGCCGGTGCCGGGCTGCAGGTCGGCGAGGAGGTCCGAGGTCAGCGTCAGGTTCGCCCCGGGGGCGAGGCTGCGCACCGAGCGGCGCAGCAGGGCGCCCGTCCCCGGCGAGATCCCGAGGGCGAAGCTCTGGTTGAGGGCGGCCGGGAGGCCGGGCCCCGACAGGGCGAGGTCGAGCCGGGCCGTGCCGGGTCCGGCGGCGGTGAGGGGGATCGCGAACTGGCCCTTGGCGCCGGCCTCCAGCCGCAGCGTCTGGCGCAGCGCGCTGGCGCCGACCACGACCGGGCCGGTCGGGCTCAGGTCGACCGTGTACTCGCCCGCCTGCCCCTCGACGTTGTCGAGGGCCACGAACAGGCGCGATCGGTCGCCGGTGTCGAGGAAGCGCGGCAGCGTGGCGCTGAGCACGACCGGGTCGCGGATGATCACGTCGGCCTGCGCCTGCCCGACCCGGTCGCCGCTCCAGGCTGTGACCATGACGCGGCCGGTGCCGTTGAAGGCCGGGATCGGGAAGGTGACGCTGGCCGCGCCGTCCGACCCCACGGTCACCACGCCGGAATAGAGCGCCAGCGGCGCCTGGGTCGGCGGGGAATCGGCGAGTTCGCCGCCGCCCGCGTCGCCGCCGGAGCGGATCGCCCCGGCCGAGCCCTGCATGCCGTCGATCAGGTAGCCGTAGAGGTCGCGGACCTCCGGTCCGAGCGCCCGCTGGCCGAGGAAGTACTGGGTCGGGTCCGGCGCCGCGTAGCGGGTCAGGTTGAGGATGCCGACATCGACGAGGGCCACGGTGATCCGCGCCGGCTCGCCGGCCTTCAGCCCGGTGAGCTGGACCGGCAGGGTCAGGTCCTGGCGCGGGCGCGCCCGCGCCGGCGCCTTCAGGGCGACCCCGAGGCTGCGGCGCTCCCGGTCCACCGAGAACCACGCCAGACCCAGCGCCCGGCCGGGCAGGCGCTTGGCCGCCTGGTCGAGGGGCCGGTAGGCGGTGGCCACCAGGTAGGCGCCGGCGCCCCACTCGGCCTTCACCGGGATGCTGACCGTGGTGCCGCCCTCCGGCACGCTGACCTCCAGGGTCTGGTGCACGCGGTCGCTGACGACCATCAGGCTGGCCTGACCCTTGAACTTCGGGCTGAGCTTGGCCCGCAGCGTGTCGCCGGCGGCGTAGGCGGCCTTGTCAAGGGTCAGGTCGAGCAGGTCGGGCGCCTCCGCGGTCTCGGAGCCGCCCCAGCCCACCTCGAAGCCGAGGCTCGCACCCGCCTCCGGGGCGCCCGCGGTCGAGACCTCCAGCCGGTAGCGGCCGAGGCCGACCGGCGCCTCGATCCGGCTCGGGCCGGCGGCCGTGAGGTCGACGGTGCCGCTGGCGACGCGCCGGGCGGACTTCACCGCCTCGAACGACCAGCGCCCGTCCGCCCGGTACCACTGGTAGGAGGAGTCGATCCGCGACAGGGTCCAGCTCACGCCCGGCCGGGCAACGAGCGCCCCATCGGGGCGCGCGAACACCGCGTCGAAGCCCGCGATCCCGCCCTCCTTGAGGTCGGTGAAGCCCTTGCGCAGGGCGAGGACCGGGCTCGCCGGGAGGATCGGCAGGGTCAGGCTGCGCGACAGCGCCCGGCCGCCGGGCTCGCCGACCGCCAGCGTGATCTTCGCCTCCAGCGCCCGCGGCGCCGCGACCTGGGGCACCGGCACCGTGACGGTGGCGGCGCCCTGCGCGTTCGTGGTGGCGTGGTCCTGCAACTCCTGGGTCGTCGGCTCCACGGCCTCGTCGTCGAGACCGATGGAATAATTCTCCAGCCCCTTGATGCCGCTGTTGGCCGCCGCCTGCACGGTCACGCTGCCCGACACGTCGAGATCGGAGCCCAGGGCGCCGTAGAGGTAGCGGGCGGCGACGTCGACCTGGGCGGCCTCGCCCCGGTTCAGGGCCGCCTGCCGGGCCTTGAGGGTCACCTCCAGCCGCTCGGGGACGTAATCCTCCACGAGGAAGCTGGTCTCGCCGATCGCGGGCGCCTTCGGGTCCGTGTAGGCGGAGACCCGCCACGTGCCGTGCATCGCCCCCGACAGGAGCGGCAGCGGCAGGGCCCGGCCGCCGAGCCCCTGGTCGGGCACCGAGACGCGCCGGTACTCGACGCCGTCCGGCCGCTTGACCACCAGGGTCAGCGGCAGGTCCGGCACGGCGGCGCCGCGGGGGTCGCGCAGCAGGGCGGTGAGCTGGACGGTCTCGCCCGTGCGGTAGACCCCGCGCTCCGGGAACAGGTAGGCGTCGAGGCCGCCGGTCTCGGGCCGTCCCTTCACGCCGCGGTCGGTGAGGTCGAAGGCGCCGAGGTTGAGGTCGAGGAAGCCGTAATCGCCGCCCGCCTGGGCGACCACGAGGCTCGGCGCCAGACCGCCCTCCCCGCGGGCGAGCCCGGGATCGAAGGCGACGTGGCCCTGCGCGTCCGTGGTCCGGGTGCCCAGCACCTCGTTGTTGCGGGCGACCAGCCGGATCTCGGCGCCCGGCATCACCTGCGCGGAGGCGAGCGAGCGCAGGACCACGGTGACCCCGTCCCGGCCCTTGGTGGCGGTGAGCCCCAGGTCGGAGACCACGAACCACTGGGTCGCCTGGGTGTCGTACTCCTCGTCGGAGGCGGCCGTGCCGGAGGGGCGGGCCAGCATCACGTAGAGGCCGGGCTCGAGCTTGCCCATGGCCTGGAGGACCGGGAAGGCGGTGACGGCCTCCTGGTTCAGCTCGGCCTTGGCGGTGTCGAGGGTGCCCTTCCAGACGCGCTGACCCTTCTCGGACGCGATCGTCCGGGCGGTGGACCCGCTGAGCTGGCCCAGGAAATCCTCCGACCGCAGGGTCGGCAGCAGGCCGCGATCGCCGATCCGAAGCACCTCGACGTCGAGCTTGGGCGCGTTCACCGAGACCAGGGGCACGCCCGCCTGGCCGGTCCGGGGCAGGACGTAGTTGCGCCCGGTGAAGCGCACCTGCGGGGCGCGGTCGCGGACGTAGATCTCGTAATCGGCGGCCTTGAGCAGGCTCTCGCCGACCGCGGAGGGCAGGCCCTGGCGGACCACGATGGCGTAGCGGCCGCCGTGCTTGAGCCCGTCGACGCAGACCTGGGAGCCCTCCCCGGTCACGGCGGCCGCGCTGCTGCCGGAGACGGCCACGAAGGGGGCGTAGTCGGTCTTGGGGCGGATCGCCTCCGAGAAGGTGAAGCAGGCCCGGGGAGCGGCCGCGTCGGAATCGACTTTGTAGTCGAGGACGCGGAAGCCGTGTTGCGCCCGCACGGTCTCGTAGGTCTCCCGGACCGAACCGGTCTCGGCCAGGGCGAGGCTCGCCGCGTAGGCGTCGAGCGCTGGGCGCCAGGATTCCTGCTCGGCCTCGGCGGCGCCGAGCGCCGCCAGCGCGGCCGCGGCGTCGGCCGCCGTGCCGGCGCGCTCGTAGGCGCGGTAGGCGGCGGCCGTCACCCGCCCGCGCAGGCGCGACCGGCCCTGGTAGTCGTTGTCCTCGAGGGCACCCAGGGCCGCCGCGGCCCCCCGGGCATAGGCCTGCCAGTTGCGCGCGTCGGCCGGATCGGCCGCCACCGCGGCGGTCAAAGGCGCCAGCGCCTCGTCGGGCTTATCGGCGGCGAGCAGGGCCAGCCCGGCCGCGCGGGACTGGCCGGCCGGCCGCAGCGGGCCGCCGGCCTCCGCCTTGAGCGCGGTCTCCAGGCGGACCGCCGCGCTGGCGAGGTCGGCCCGGACGAAGGTCCTGGCGAACGGCGCGGCGACAGCCGTCGCCGGGCGGGGCGCGGTGCGGGCCGCAGGTGGGGACAGGGCTGGCGCGGTCTGGGCGAGGGCCGGATTGCCGGCGATCCCTCCGAGGAGCGCCAGGGCACCCGCGAGCCGTCCGAGCCGCGCCATCAGCCTGTTCCCCACCCGCAATCCCGATGATTCGTCCCGGGTCCCGTCGCGCCGGAGCCTAGCACCGGCGGTCGGGCTCGCAACGCTTCGGATCGCTGTAGGCCCTGCCCGGCCTCGCGCCGAGGCTCAGAACGCCTTCAGCACCTGCTCGGCATGCTCGACGGCGACGGGGCCGGCGAAGCAGTGGGAGACCAGGGCGCGGTAATCCTGCCAGGGCTGCGAGCCGGTGAAGTCCTTGGTGTGGGCCTCCAGCGTGTCCCAGTGGATCAGCAGGCGGTAGCGCTGCGGATGCTCGATCGAGCGCCGGACCTCGAAGTGCCGGCAGCCCTTGGCCTGCTTGAAGATCGCCGAGGCCTCGGCGATGCCCTTCTCGAACTCGGCCTCGAGGCCGGGCTTGATCTCGATCTGCGCGATTTCGAGGATCATCGGTGCGGTTCCTGTCTCAGGTGTGAAGGGCGCGGCCGAGCTTGGCCGCGAGGATGCGCTGCGGGCTTAAGGTGGGGTCGGCCTGGGCGGCGACCGGCAGGTAGGCGGTCTGCTCCAGCATGTAGCGGCCGCCCATGGCGCCGTGCATCACGAGGTCCGAGAGGGTCCCGGGTGAAGGCGCGGACGCGGATCAGCAGCCGGCGCAGGGACTCCCGCTCCTCCGGCGTGCCGGCCGCGCCGCGCAGTTCGGCGGCCGCGCCGCGGATGCAGACGTTCTCGGCCCTGCCGTCCGCGAAGGGCCGCTCGGTGAACCGGCGCTCGAACGCGCTGAACGGGAAGGGCAGATCGGGGAACAGCAGCACCGCCGCGGCCTCCAGCCCCCGCGCCCGGGAGCCGGACGCCTCGCCGGGGACAATTCTGCGGATCGGGGTGATCATCGTCTGCGCGCCCGCGGCCGTCACGGTCCGGCCCCCTCTAGCGGAGCCGCCGGGGGGAGGCCAGGGCCGCGCATTTCCGGTGGACGGCGGGTGTCATCCACCGGCGCGGCGGTGGGCACCCGCCGGATCGGCTTGCGCAACCGCTTCGTTCCCGGCACGTTCCCCGGCCAGCACCCGGCCCGAGAGCCCGGCGGAGGATGGCGCCGATGGCGACCCTGAAGGAATTCGAGGAGGCCCTGCGCGAGCACGGCATGAACATGGCGCTGGCGCTGCTGGAGCGCCTGCGCGAGCGCGATCGCGCCACCCGGACGGTGAAGCCCGCCCGGCGGCTGACCGGACAGAAGATGACCCCGGAACTCGCCCGGGCGATCCTGGACCTGCACGCCACGACGGGCATGACCCAGCAGGAGATCGCCTTCAAGGTCGGGGTCAACCAGGGCCGCGTGAACGAGGTGATCAAGCGCGGCAAGTGGCTGAGCGACGACCCGAACGCCCCGGAGGCCGTGGCCCGCGACAAGGCGGTGGCCCGGATGCGCGGCGACCCGAAGCCCAGGAAGGCGGCCGCCGCGCGCCCCGCCTCCGGGCGGGCCAAGGAGCGCAAGACCGCGCCGCCGAAGGCGCGCAACCAGGGTCAGCTGGCGCTGGGGGATCTCTGAGGGGCTGCCGCGCCGTCGTCCTCGCGCGGAGCGAGGCAACCCAGGGCAGCGCGATTCTGCGAAGCGCGGCGACGCTGGATCGCTCCGCTCCGCTCGCGAGGACGGTGCGGGCTCCCGCCTCGGATGCCCCGCGCTCTCACCCGGCCGGCGCGAAATGGCCCCGGTAGCGCGCCCCGATCACCTCGACCGGCAGCGCGACGAACACGTCCGTCGTTCCGAACTGGCGGTCGATCACCGCGCCGTCGCCGAAGGTGGCGCCGAGGCGCAGGTAGCCCTTGATCAGGGGCGGCAGCGCCTGCAGGGCCGCCTTGGCGTCCACCGCCTCGCGCGGCATCCGGTCCATCGCCACCGCCCGCTCCGGCAGCGCCCGGGCCCGCCAGCCCTCCGGCGCGCGGGCATGGTGGTGCAGGAAGGCGAGCGGCAGGGCCAGCCGGTCCGGGTCGGTGCCCTCCAGGCTCGCGCAGCCGATCAGCGCGTCGATCCGGTGGTGCAGGACGTAGGCGTAGATCCCCTGCCACAGCAGCTCGACGGTCCGCTTGCTCCGGTAGGGCTTGAGCACGCAGGAGCGGCCGAGCTCGAGGAGCCGCCGATGCCCCTGCGCGGCGAGAAGCGGTGCGAGGTCGTACTCGCTCTCCGAGTAGAAGCCGGTATGCCGCTCGGCCACCTCGCCGCGCAGCAGCCGGTAGGTGCCGACGACCTTCGGGCGCGGCTCGACGAAGGGCTTCTTCCGCCGCGGCGCCGCGTGGTCGAGGACGAGGAGGTGGTCGCAGACCGCGTCGTAGCCGTCGACGTCGCGCCGGGACAGGGCGGCGAGCCCGGAGGGCACCGCCGACATCTCCCCGTAGAAGACCTTGTAGCGCAGCCGCTGGGCCCGCCGGATCTCCGATTTCCGCGTCGCCAGCCGGACCTCGAGGCTGCCGATGCGGCCGAGGCTGCGGCCCTCGAACGGCTCGGGCAGGCGGATCGCCCGCTCGGCCGAGAGCACGTCGTCGATTCCGCCCACGCCCGCGACGCCCGGCAGCGGGACCGACCGGCGGCGCAGCTTGGCGATCGGCGCGCCGACGCCCCACTGCACGCCCCTGTGCCAGCCGGCTCCGAGCGCGCTGTAGGCTCCGCGGGCGAGATTGGCGACCATCGTCGGGTTCACTCCGGGTGCGCATCCGTGCACCGTCGAATCCGACAGAGAGCACGACGGCCACACGCCATTATGACAGCCGCCACGAGAAAGCGCCCCGGCCGGGGCCGGGGCGCTCCAAGAACCTGATCGGTACCTGATATGGACCTGACGGTTCCCGCGCGGGGCGGGGTCAGGCGGCCTGCTGGACCGCGTCCTTGCGGACGTCGCCCTCGATCACCGGGGCGCTGGGGCGCGCCGCCGAGGCGATCTCGATGCGACGGGGCTTCTTCGCCTCCGGAACCTCGCGGACGAGGTCGATGTGGAGGAGGCCGTTCTCCAGCGCCGCACCCGTCACCTGGACGTGGTCGGCGAGCTGGAACCGCCGCTCGAAGGCGCGGGCCGCGATGCCCTGGTGCAGGAACTCCGCCCTGCCCTCGGCCTTGCGCTCGCCCTTCAGCGTGAGCGCGTTCTCCCGCACCTCGATCGACAGGTCGGACTCGGTGAAGCCGGCGACCGCGACGGTGATGCGGTAGGCGTTCTCGCCGGTCCGCTCGATGTTGTAGGGCGGGTAGGTCGGGGCCGCCTCGGCGCTCGCGAACTGGTCGAGGGCGGAGAACAGGCGGTCGAAGCCGACGGTGGAGCGGTACAGGGGAGCGAGATCGAACTGACGCATGACATATCCTCGTCTGAGCAACATGCAATTCCGGTCCGCCCGATGGGCCGGACCCGTCTCTCGTGCCGCCTGACGGCCGGCACAGACGAGATATCGGAGGGGGAAAATCGCGCTTCAAGACCCCCGGCGAGGGTCGGAAACGAGATTTTTTCGCTACGGTCGCAGAGTGCATCCGGGCGTGTATCGGACGATGCGCGGAGGCGCTGAGGTGAGGCCAGTGAGACGCTTCGACGGTGACACCGGGCGCGAGCCGCCGCTCCTGACGCTGCGCAGCACGCCCGACAACCCGGTCCCGCCGGGCGGCACGCTGATCGCCGTCGGCACGCGCGACGACTGCACCCTGCGGGCGGCCTACTGGCAGACCACGGCGCGCACCTGCCGGGGCACCGTCTGCCTGCTCCAGGGCCGGGCCGAGTTCATCGAGAAATACTACGAGACGATCCACGAGCTGCGCGCCCGGGGCTTCGCCGTCGTGGCGTTCGACTGGCGCGGCCAGGGCGAATCGGACCGCCGGGTCGACGACCCCCACAAGGGCCACGTCGCCCGGTTCGACGATTACCGGCTCGACCTGCGGGCGGTGGCCGAGACGATCTTGGTGCCGCTGATGCCCGAGCCCCATGTCGGCCTCGCGCATTCCATGGGCGGATGCGTCGCGCTCCTCGCGGCCCTCGACGGCGCGCTGCCGTTCCGGCGGCTGGTGACCCTGGCGCCGATGCTTTCGATCCGGATGGTCCGCTGGCCGGCCGGCGCCGCGATCCTGTCGCGGGGCCTGCAGCGGCTCGGCCTCGGGAGCCGCTACATCCCGTTCGGCAAGCCGGTCTCGATCGCCACCAACCCGTACGCCGGCAACCGCCTGTCGCGCGATCCCATCCGCTACGCCCGCAACGCCGCGGCGGCGCGGCAGGTCGGCGCCGGCGCGGTCGGCGACCCGACGATCGCGTGGCTCGCCGAGGCGTTCCGCGCGATGGCGCGGCTGCGCGACCCGCGGGCGGCGCCGCGGATCGGGCTGCCGACCCTGATCGTCGCGGCGGGCGCCGACCCGGTCTGCGGCACGGCGGAAACCGAGCGCTTCGCCGCCCGGCTGAAGGCCGGCCATATCCTGGTCCTGCCGGATTCCCGGCACGAGATCCTGACCGAGCGCGACGCGATCCGGCAGGATTTCTGGGCGGCCTTCGAAGCCTTCGTGCCGGGCTCGCCCCTGCCGACCCACGCGGAGGTCGAGGCGCACGCCGTCGCGGTGCCGGTCGCCTGAGGCGTCAGCCGCCGAGATCCGGGTCGATGTCCCGCGGGCGCCCGTACCGGTCGAGGTGCCCGCGGTCCGGCGCGATCTCCGCCCAGCGGTCGCCGTCGAAGTCGATCACCACGAAGGCCGCGGTCGGGAATTCCAGGGCCAGCCGGTCCCGGGCCGCCCGCGGTCCCGAGCCCGCGAGGATTGCGGCGAGGTCGCCGAGGCCCGGATTGTGGCCGACGACGATCAGCGTGGCGGCCGCGTCGGGCGCCTGCCGGATCACCCCGAGGATCCGGTCCGCCGGCGCCTCGTAGATCTCGGAATGCCAGCGCGTCTCGGGGCTGCCGAGGGCCGCCTCCATCGCGGCCCAGGTCTCGCGGGTCCGCGCGGCGGTGGAGACCAGGGCGAGGTCCGGGCACAGGCCCTCCCGCGCGAGGTGGGCGCCCACCGCCGGGGCGGCCCGTTTCCCGCGCGCGTTGAGCGGGCGCTCGTGGTCCGCCACGCCCGGCGGACGGTCGGACTTGGCGTGCCGCAGCAGGATCAGCCTGCGCATGAGCGAACCTCTGACGCGTCTCGTGGGCCGGTCTCGGGGCTGCCGGTCCGGGCGCGCGCGGCCGGACCGGGCGGCGCCCGCTCCCGCCCGGTTAGCCGAAAGCGCCGCGTGCGGGAACCTCGGCTTTGCCCGCACCGTTCCGACCGGGAGCCGTCCGCAGCACGGCCCGCGGCCCGATCCGCGGCGCGACGGTCTCTGGCCAGGAGGCTGCCCGATGGACCGATCCGCCCGCGTCACCGAGATCCTGTCGTGGTACGGGGCCGACAGCCCCGGGACCCTCACCAACCTCGCCCGGATGCTGGAGCACGGCAAGCTCGGCGGCACCGGCAAGATGCTGATCCTGCCCGTCGACCAGGGCTTCGAGCACGGGCCCGCCCGCAGCTTCGGCCCGAACCCGCCGGCCTACGACCCGCACTACCATTTCGAGCTGGCCCTGGCGGCGGGGTGCAACGCCTACGCGGCGCCGCTCGGCTTCCTGGAGGCGGGCGCGCGCGACTATGCCGGGCGCATCCCGCTCATCCTGAAGCTCAACGATCACGACCTCCTGGCCGACGAGGAGGATCCCGAGCAGGCGATCACCGGCTCGGTGGCCGACGCCCTGCGGCTCGGCGCCTGCGCCATCGGCTTCACGATCTACCCGGGCTCCGCCCACCGCAACGCCATGTACGGGCAGATCCGCGCGATCGCCGAGGAGGCCAAGAGCGTCGGCCTCGCCGTGGTGATCTGGTCCTACGCCCGCGGCTCGGCCCTGTCGAAGGAGGGCGAGACCGCCATCGACGTGATCGGCTACGCGGCCCAGATCGCCGCGCAGCTCGGCGCCCACATCATCAAGGTGAAGCTGCCCTCGGCCCATATCGAGCAGCCGGCGGCGAAGAAGGTCTACGAATCGACCGGCATCCCGATCGGCACGGCGGCCGAGCGCGTCCGCCACGTGGTGCAGTGCGCCTTCAACGGCCGGCGGATCGTGATCTTCTCCGGCGGCGCCCAAGCCGAGGAGGCCAGCTTCCTCGACGAGATCCGCGCCATCCAGGCGGGCGGCGGCTTCGGCTCGATCGTGGGCCGCAACGCGTTCCAGCGCTCGAAGGCGGACGCCCTGTCGCTGCTCGGCAAGATCACCGACATCTACGCGGGCCGCTGAGGCAGCCCTGCGTTCAGCCGCCGTCGCGGGCCAGCCGGGCGAGCCCGTCGCGGGTCGGCCCGGCCGGTCGCCATCCGAGGGACGCGAGCCCGTCGGCGCGGGCGACGAGACCCTCGGCGACGCGGGCGAACTGCGCGTCCCGGCCGGTCAGCCGGCAGGCCAGCCGGAGGAGCCCAGCCGGGACCGGGACGAGGCCCGGGCCGCGGCCGAGACCCTGTCGGAGGGCCGCGATCATCTCGGGCAGGCTGAGCGGGTCCGGATCGGCCGCCACGAGGGCGCGGTTCAGGGGGGCGGGCGCCGCCAGCACCGCGTCCACGGCACCCGACAGGCTCTCCAGCGAGATCAGCGAGCGCCGCGCCGCGAGGCCGCCCAGCGGCAGCGGGTAGGGACTGCGCGCCAGCCGCAGGAGCGCGGCCATGTTGCCCTTCACGCCGGCGCCGTAGACGAGGACCGGACGCAGCGCGACCCAGTCCAGGCCGGTCTCGGCGAGCGCCGCCTCGGCCTCCAGCTTGGAGCGGCCGTAGGCGTCGGTGGGCCGGGGCGGATCGCCCTCCCCGACCACGCCCGGCGCGCTCGCCCCGACCTGCGCGCGGATCGACGACAGGAACACGAAGCGGCGCACCTTCGCACGCGCCGCGGCCTCCGCCAGCCGGCGCGTCGCCTCGGTGTTGAGCGTGCGGTAGTCGTCCTCCGGTGCCCCCGACATAGCATGGGCGAGGCCGGCCGAGTGCACCACCGCGTCGACGCCGCTGAGGGCCGCCGCCATGTTGATCGGGCGGGTCAGGTCGCCGACGACCGCGCTCGCCGCGCCCTCCGGCACGGTCGTGGGCCGGCGCAGCAGCACGCGGACCCGGTAGCCGCGCGCGGTGAGGTCGGCGAGCAGGTGGCGGCCGATGAAGCCGGTCGCCCCGGTAAGCGCGATGAGTCCGGTCACGGCTGGGCGGCCTCTGTCACGGCTGGGCGGCACCTTCGGCGGGGGCCGGCGCCGGGGCGCGGGCGAAGCGGCGGAGCAGGGCGGCGACCAGGGCGAGCCCGGCGACCGATGCGGCGAGCGTGACCGGCCAGGACGGCCAAAACAAGGTCGCGGCGGCGAGCGCCGCCAGGGCGAGATTGGCCGCGAACACCCGTCCGACCACGCCGGGCACGGTGAGCCCGTTGACGGTGGCCCGCTGGTAATAGTGCCCGCGATGCGCCTCCCAGACCCGCTCGCCCCGCGCCGCCCGCGCGGCGAGGGTCAGGCTGGCATCGGCGAGGTAGACGAGCGGCAGCAGCAGGGCGGCGGCGAGCCCGCCCGCCAGGGCGAGCTGGCACAGCAGCCACGCGGTGACGAGCCCGACCGGCAGCGAGCCGACATCCCCGAGGAAGAGCCGCGCGACCGGCCGGTTGAACGGCGCGAAGCCCAGCACCGCGCCCAGCAGGCTCGCCGCCACCAGGGTCGGCAGCGGCGGCAGGTGCCCGGCGAGGCCGATGAGCAGGAGCGCGCCCGCCACCGGGACGATCTCCGCGACCGTCATCCAGTCGAGCCCGTCCATGAAGTTCGTCAGGTTGACGAACCACAGGCCCGCCAGCAGCGCGAGGCCGCGCTCCAGCCAGAGCGGCAGGCCGGGCAGCAGGCGCCCGTCCAGGTGCCAGACCAGCAGGCCGACCACGACGGCCTGCGCGGCGAGCCGCAGGGCGGCCGGCAGCGGCCGGACGTCGTCCACGGCGCCGAGGACCGCCAGGGCCAGGGCGCCGCCGGCGAGCCAGATCCAGTCCGGCCGGCCGCCGATCTCCGGCGCCGCGATCAGCAGGCCCGAGATCGTGACCAGCGCCGTCACCACGGCGATCCCGCCCCCCTGCGGGGTCGGCACGGTGTGGCTGGAGCGGGCGTTCGGCCGGGCCAGGGCGTAGCGCTGCAGCAGCGGGCGCAGGCGCAGGATCAGGCCCGCCGAGAGCGCGGCGGCGAGGGGCACCGCCAGGAGCAGGATCGCGGTCAGGGCGGACGGCAGGCCGGACGGGAGGGCGGACAGGGCGGGCGGCGCGTCGGGCGGCAAGTTGGGCGGCATGGCGCCGTCCTACGCGATCCGCCACCCGACCGTGAGGGGGCTACGCCGCCCGCACCGTGGCGAGGAAGCGCGCGACCTCGGCCCCGAGATGCTCGGACTGGCGCGACATCTCGCTCGCGGCCCCGAGCACCTGGGCGGCGGCGGCGCCGGTCTCCTCGGCGGACTGGGCGAGGCTCGCGATGGTGCCGGTGACCGCGCCGGTGCCGGCGGCCGCCTCGGCGACGTTGCGGACGATCTCCTGCGTGGCCGCGCCCTGCTGCTCCACGGCGGCCGCGATGCTGGAGGCCACGCCGTCGATCTCGCGGATGCGCCGGCCGATCCCGTCGATCGCCGACGCGGCCTGCCCGGTGGAGGACTGGATCCGGCCGATCTGGCCGGTGATCTCCTCGGTGGCCCGGGCGGTCTGCTCGGCGAGCGCCTTGACCTCCGAGGCCACCACCGCGAAGCCGCGGCCCGCGGCGCCGGCGCGCGCCGCCTCGATCGTGGCGTTGAGCGCCAGCAGGTTGGTCTGGGCGGCGATCCCGGAGATCAGCGCCACCACGTCGCCGACCTTCGCGGCCGCGCCGCTCAGGTCCTGGACCAGCGCCACCGTGTTGGTCGCCTCGGCGACGGCGACCCGCGCGAGCTCCGCCGAGCTGCTGACCTGCCGGCCGATCTCCTGCACCGAGGAGCCGAGCTCCTCGGCGGCGGCCGCGACGGTGTTGACGTTGGCGGCGGCGTCGCTCGCGGCGCCCGCGACGGTGCCGGACTGCCCGGCGGCCTCGGTCGCGCTGCCGGTCAGGGTCCGGGCGGTGGCCTCCAGCTCGGTCGCGGCCGCCGACACGCCGCCGACGATGCCGCCCACCGCCTGCTCGAAGGCGTCGGCCATGGCCCGGGTCGCGGCCCGGCGCTGCGTCTCGGCATCGGCGCGGGCCAGCGCCGTCTCGGCCTCCAGGGCGCGCGCGCGGACGAGGTTGTCGCGGAACACCACCACGGAGCCCGCGAGCGCCCCGATCTCGTCGCGGCGCTCCTGCCCGGAGATCGCCACCTCGGCGTCGCCCGCCGCGAGGCGCTGCGTGACGGCGGCGATCTTGCGGAGCGGCCCGCTGACGCCGCGGGTCACCAGCACGAAGGCCCCGAGGGCCACCAGGAGGGCGAGGCCGGCGAGCGCCAGCACGTTCCGCTTGGCGGCGTCGTAGGTCTGCGCGATCAGCGTGCCGCTCGCCTGCGACCCGTCGCCGTTCAGGGCGACGAGCTTCTCCCAGTCGGCCATGATGGCGCGGATGCTGTCCGACATCGTCGTGTTGTAGATCCGCTGCCCGCCGGCGACGTCGCCCGCCTCGGCCTTGGCCACCGCCTCCCGCTGCTGCTCGGCGTAGGTGGCCACGTGCTGGCGGAAGGCCGCGTAGGCCTCGCGCTCGGGCTGGGTCAGCGGCAGGGCCTCGTACCGGGCATACTGGGCGGCGAGCAGCGCGTCGCGCTTGGCGATCTGGTCGGCGACCTCGGCGCGCAGCGCGGGCGTGTCGGCGGTGATCAGGCGGACGGCGTTGACCCGCTGCCGCATGAAGTTGATGCCGATCCGGCCGAGGGCGTCGGTGGCCGGGATGCGCGTGTCGCGCAGCTGCGCGGCGGCGGACTCGATGCGGCCGAGCTCGGCCAGCGAGAGGCCGCTCGTGGCGGCGATCAGCAGTACCAGGGCCGCGAGACACAGGCCGAGCTTGGCCGCGATGGAGATACCGGCGCGCATAGGATTCGTCCCCGGTCCCGCACGTGGGACCGGGGCCTATGCTTGTCTGAGAAATATTAAGGTTGTTTGGTCCTGCCCGGACCGCGCGCGGTCCGGGCAGGCTCGGTCCGCTAGTAGACCTGGGCCTCGGCGCGCGGCGGATCCGCCGGGCCGTCCCGTCGATCAAGACCCTTCTCCACGACCTTGGCGAGCCCGACCATGATCTGGTCGATGGCGTAGTCCTTCGGCGTGTAGACGGCGCGCACGCCCATGTTCTTGAGGACCAGCTCGTCCTCCGGCGAGATGATGCCGCCGACCACCACCGGGATGTGGTCGAGCCCGGCCTCGCGCATCTTGGCGCGGACCTCCCGCACCAGCGGCACGTGGGAGCCGGACAGGATCGACAGGCCGACCACGTGGGCGCCGGTCTCCTTGGCCTTCGCGACGATCTCGGCCGGCGTCTGGCGGATGCCGTCGTAGGTGACGTCGAAGCCGACGTCGCGGGCACGGAGCGCGATCTGCTCGGCGCCGTTGGAGTGGCCGTCGAGGCCGGGCTTGCCGACCACGAGCTTCGGCGTCTCGCCGAGCCGCTCGCCGAGATCGGCGATCAGGAGCTTGGCCTCCTCGGCCGCGCCGCTGGAGACCGTCTCCACGGTGACGCCGGTGGGCGCCCGGTACTCGCCGAACACCGCGCGCAGGCGCGCGCCCCACTCGCCGGTCGTAACGCCGGCCCTGGCCGCCTCGATCGAGGGCGGCATGATGTTGGCGCCGGAGCGCGCCGCCTGCTCCAGGGCGTCGAGGGCTTGGCCCACGGCGTTCTCGTCGCGGCGGCCGCGCCACTCGCGGATCCGGCTCTGCGCCTCCATCTCGACGGTCTCGGAGACGGAGAAGATCGCCCCCTCCCCGGCCGTGAGCGGCGACGGCTCCCCCTGCTGCCACTTGTTGACGCCGACCACGATCTGATCGCCGGCCTCGATCGCCGAGATCCGGCGCGCGTTCGATTCCACCAGCGCGCGCTTGAGCGCCCCGGTCTCGACGGCCGCGACCGCGCCGCCGATGCCGCCGATCCGCTCCAGCTCGGCCCGGGTCTGCGCCTTCAGCTCCTCGACCTTGGCCTCGATCACGTGGCTGCCGTCGAAGATGTCGTCGTACTCGAGGAGGTCGGTCTCGAAGGCCAGGATCTGCTGCATGCGCATGGACCATTGCTGGTCCCAGGGCCGCGGCAGGCCGAGCGCCTCGTTCCAGGCCGGGAGCTGCACCGCGCGGGCGCGGGCGCGCTTGGACAGCGTCACCGCCAGCATCTCGATCAGGATGCGGTGGACGTTGTTCTCCGGTTGCTGCTCGGTGAGCCCCAGGGAGTTCACCTGCACGCCGTACCGGAAGATGCGCTTCTTCGGATCGTCGATGCCGTAGCGCTCGCGGGCGATCTCGTCCCAGAGCTCCGAGAACGCCCGCATCTTGCAGATCTCGGTGACGAACCGCAGGCCCGCGTTCACGAAGAACGAGATCCGGCCGAACACCTCGGGGAAGCTCGCGGCGTCGAACTCGGGGTCCTCGCGCACGGTGTCGAGCACCGCGATGGCGATGGCGAGCGCGTAGGACAGCTCCTGGACCGGCGTCGCCCCCGCCTCCTGCAGGTGGTAGGAGCAGACGTTCATCGGGTTCCACTTCGGCACGTTCTTGGTCGTGAACAGGATCACGTCCTTGGTGAGCCGGAGGGACGGCGCGGGCGGGAACACGTAGGTGCCGCGCGACAGGTACTCCTTGATGATGTCGTTCTGGGTCGTGCCCTGGAGGGCGGCGATCGGCGCGCCCTGCTCCTCGGCCACCGCGAGGTAGAGCGCCAGCAGCCACGGGGCCGTGGCGTTGATCGTCATCGAGGTGTTCATCTGGGCGAGCGGAATGTCCTGGAACAGGGTCCGCATGTCGCCGAGATGCGCGATCGAGACCCCGACCTTGCCGACCTCGCCGCGGGAGAGCTCGTGGTCGGGGTCGTAGCCGGTCTGGGTCGGCAGGTCGAAGGCGACCGACAGGCCGGTCTGGCCCTTGGCGAGGTTGCCCCGATAGAGCTTGTTGGACTCCGCCGCGGTCGAGTGCCCCGCGTAGGTGCGGATGATCCAGGGCTTGTCGCGGCTCGACTTGTCGCTCCTGGTCTCGGCGACGCTCGCGCCCATTCCTCGCCTCCGTGTGATCTTTGTATCCGCGCGGGGCGCGGCCTTGCGGTCACCGTAGCGAAGGCTTGAGCACGCGTCATCCGGGACGGAAGTGCAAGACGCCCGCGCGGGCATCCGCGGCTCATGAAAAAACTTGCCCGCCGGAACAGCGGGATTTGAAGGCGCCGCGGCGCGCCGCCGCCCGCGCGCCGCCCGCACCCGCGGTCCGGACGGTGCCGCGCGACGGTCCCGATCGGCTTTATCAGTGCTGGTATAATGTCCACCTGAACTGTTCTTCGCGGGACTTGCCGCTGTTCAGGCGCGAGAGAGCAAGTCGAACCAATGACTTAGAGGTGCATGTGCTCGCCGGACGGCCCGGAGCAGCTCGGGAGCGCGGCGGTGGAGTCGGGAAAGGTCTCGGGGCCGGGGCGACCGAGGCCGGCGCCGAATAATACTTGGTCTGCCGGAAAGCCGATTTTGAATACGTGATCGCGCGCCCTGTGCTCGCGCTTTTTTCATGTCGGAAACCGTCGGCTTTCGACTTTCGGCCCACTTGGACGCCTCCGGCATCGCCGGTATAGCGCGATGGAGAACCGCGGCCGTGAGAAACACGCGGGACGAGAGGAGAGCGAGATGGCGGCGAGCGCTGCGATCAGTCCGACGGGCGGGGAGGTCAAGGACCTCTACGAGATGGGTGAGATCCCGCCGCTGGGTCATGTGCCGGCCAAGATGTATGCCTGGGCGATCCGGCGCGAGCGGCACGGACCCCCGGAACAGTCCCACCAGCTCGAGGTGCTGCCGGTCTGGGAGATCGGCGACGACGAGGTGCTGGTCTACGTCATGGCGGCGGGCGTCAACTACAACGGCGTCTGGGCCGGCCTCGGCGAGCCGATCTCGCCCTTCGACGTCCACAAGGGCGAGTACCACATCGCGGGTTCCGACGCCTCCGGCATCGTCTGGAAGGTCGGCTCCAAGGTGAAGCGCTGGAAGGTCGGCGACGAGGTCATCGTTCACTGCAACCGCGACGACGGCGACGACGAGGAGTGCAACGGCGGCGACCCGATGTTCTCGCCCTCGCAGCGGATCTGGGGCTACGAGACCGGCGACGGCTCGTTCGCGCAGTTCTGCCGGGTGCAGTCCCGCCAGCTCATGGTCCGGCCGAAGCACCTCACCTGGGAGGAGGCCGCCTGCTACACGCTGACGCTCGCCACCGCCTACCGCATGCTGTTCGGCCACGCCCCGCACACGGTGAAGCCGGGCCAGAACGTGCTGATCTGGGGTGCCTCCGGCGGCCTCGGCGTGTTCGGCGTGCAGCTCTGCGCGGCGAGCGGAGCCAACGCCATCGCGGTGATCTCGGACGAGTCGAAGCGCGACTACGTGATGAGCCTCGGCGCCAAGGGCGTCATCAACCGCAAGGACTTCGACTGCTGGGGCCAGCTGCCCAAGGTCAACAGCCCCGAGTTCCACGCCTGGACCAAGGAGGCCCGGAAGTTCGGCAAGGCGATCTGGGACATCACCGGCAAGCAGGACGTCGACATCGTGTTCGAGCATCCGGGCGAGGCGACCTTCCCGGTCTCGGCGCTGGTGGTGAAGCGCGGCGGCATGGTGGTGTTCTGCGCCGGCACGACCGGCTTCAACATCACCTTCGACGCCCGCTACGTCTGGATGCGGCAGAAGCGCATCCAGGGCTCGCACTTCGCCCACCTCAAGCAGGCCTCGTCGGCGAACCAGTTCGTGCTCGACCGGCGGATCGACCCGTGCATGAGCGAGGTCTTCCCCTGGGACAAGATCCCCCAGGCCCACACCAAGATGTGGAAGAACCAGCACCCGCCGGGCAACATGGCCTGCCTCGTCAACTCCCCGCGCGCCGGCCTGCGCACGGTCGAGGACGTGATCGAGGCCGGTCCGCTGAAGCGGTAAGGCGCTCCGTCGGGCCGGTTCCCGCTCTCGCGCGGGGCCGGCCCGATCGGCTAGGCTCGCGGCGTCCCGCGCCGACTCGGCGACCGATTCGGTGTGCCGGGGCGCTGATGACGGGCCCACGCGATCCTCACAGGACCCGGCCCCGATCCGGACAAGGGGCACGGTTTTGAGCGGCGACGACGAGGCTTATGTCTACGACGAGGCGACGGGCGAGTGGCTCCCGCCCGGGTCCGCGGCCGCGCCCGCCGAGGCGAATGCCGTCCGCGACGCGGCCGGCAACGTCCTGGCCGACGGCGATTCGGTCACGCTGATCAAGGACCTCAAGGTCAAGGGTGCGAACCAGACCCTGAAGCAGGGCACGGTCATCCGGTCGATCCGGCTCACGGACGATCCGGAGGAGATCGACTGCCGCCACGACACCATCAAGGGCCTCGTGCTGCGCACCGAGTTCGTGCGCAAGCGCTGAGGCCGATGCGGGGCGGCGCTTCTCCCAACCGCGCTACCGCCGCCGCGTCTCGTCCTGCGGCAGGTGGCGGCCGTAGGCCTCCTGCTTCTCTGCGCGCTCCTGGATCAGGTCGGCGTAGGCCTGCCGCATCTCCGGCGAGACGCTGATGCTCTTGCCCTTGGCGGCCTTGCGCTTGGGCGCCTTCTTGAAGGTGTTGTTCGTGTCGCTCATGCCGGGCTCCGCGTCGAACCGTGGCGGCATCGCGTGGCCGGACGACCGATCCGGGATCCGGCCGCCGCCCAGGGCCGGACATCCGCCCTGTAGCGCATCGCGGCGCTGGACGCACGGCTGCCGGGATCGGGCGGGGATCGGATTGATCTGGCCTGTGGCGGCAGCCTCTGCCAGGATCGGGACGACGCGGGGCAGAAAGGGTCGGGGGCGGGCATGGATTCGGGTGACGCGTCGCGGTGTCGGAACCCGGATACCCTGCGCGGCCGCGCCCGGCGCGCGACGGCCCTCGCGATCCTGATCGCCCTCGGCACCGGGCCTGTCGGGGCCCAGGACCGGCCGGCGCCCGCCCGGGCCGCCCCCAGACCCGCGCCGGCGGCCGGCGCGCCGGCCGACCCCGTCTTCGAGGCGATGCGGGCGGGCTTCGAGGCCCTGCCGGAGGCCGACCGCAAGGCCGTCCAGGACGCCCTGGTCTGGACCGGCGACTTCAACGCCGTCGTGTCGGGGGCCTTCGGGCGCCGGACCTTCGAGGCGCTCACCGCCTACGGCGCCCGGACCGGCGGCCGGGCCGACCCCCTCGATCCGCGCGGCCGTGCGGCGCTGCTGGCCGCCGGCGCGGCGGCGCGGAACGCGGCGCGCTTCCGCGTCGCGGTCGATCCCGGGACCGGCGCCGTGATGGGCGTGCCCGAGAGACTCCTGGCGAAACGGACTGCCTTGCCCTCCGGAACCCGCTGGCAGAGCCAGGACGGCCGCGTCACCCTGGAATCCCGCGCCTTCCCGCCGGGGGCCGAGAGCCTCGACGCGCTGTTCGAGAAGGCGACCGCGCCGCTCCCCGGCCGCAAGGTGTCCTACAAGCTGCGGCGGCCGGACACCGTGGTGGTCACCGCCGAGACCGGGCCGGGACTGTCATACATCCGCTACGCGTCCGGACCGGAGGGCGTGCGGGGGTTCCTGCTCGGCTACGATCGCGCCCTAGCGCCGGAGGTCGACCGGCTCGTCATCGCGGTGGCGAACGCCTTCGTGCCGTTTCCCGATCCCGCCGCGGCGCCGGCCGCGCAGCTACCCCCGAGCCCGGGTCCGGCACCGGCGGCCCGCGTCGCCGCCCACTCGGCGCCCCAGCCGCAGGCCGCGCCGCTGAGGCCGGCGAGCCTGTCCCACGCGCCGGCCTCGGGCGCGGGTCTCGCGGTGGCGCCGGGACGCGTGCTGACCGCCGCCGCCGTGCTGGAGGGCTGCGCCCAGCCCAGGATCGGCGCGGCATCGGCGCGGGTGCTCGCCACCGATCCCGCCGGCCTCGCCCTCCTCGATGTGCCCGGCGCCCCCGCCCCGCTCCGGCCCGCGCTCCGGACCGAGCCCGTCGGTGCCGAGGAGAGCGTGATCGCCCTGGCGCCGGGTGCGGACGGGGTCCAGGCCGCTCCCGGTGAGGCGCGGGGCGGCGACGTGATCGCGGCGCTCCAGCCGGGTTCCGGCGGCGCGCCGGTGCTGGACCGGTCGGGGGCCCTCGTCGGTCTCGTCGCCCGCTATCCCGCAGCGCCGCGCCAAGTCGCCGGGGTGGTGCCGCCGGCGCGACTGCCGGTCGTGCCGGCGCGGGCGATCTCCGCCTTCCTCGCCGCCCAGGGCATCGCCGCGGCGGCGCCGCATTCGGGTGGCGGGCCCAGCGCGGTCGCGCCTGCCGTGGTGGGGATCACCTGCCGCTGAGATGCGGGTCGCGCGGCGGATCCCCTGTCGCTCGCGCGGGATCCGCCGGCGTTCACGAGCCTGGGCGGACGAGCCGTCCGCCCAGGCGACGGGCCGCCGCTCAGAGCCGCCCGGTGACCAGGAGCACGATCAGCACGATGAGCAGGATGCCGCCCAGGCCGAAGCCGGGGCCGCGATACGCGCCGCCGCCGAGGAAGCCGCCGCCGCCGAAGGCCAGGATGATCAGGATGATGAGCAGGATGGTGACGAGGGACATCGGTCGCGTTCTCCGGACGGTCGCGCTGGTGCGAGCGTGACCGTTCAAACGCTGCGACATTCCGTTCCGTTCAACGCCAAGCCACGCTTTTGTGAGGAAAATTCCGGATGAGACCCCGGCCTCAGGCGTGCCAGTCCGGCAGAGCGTCCGCGGGCGCGTCGAGCCAGCCGGGAACCGGCAGGTCGCGCTCGGTGAGGAAGGCCGGGTTGAACAGCTTCGAGGCGTAGCGGGCCGCCCCGTCGCAGAGGATCGTCACGATCGTGTGACCGGGCCCGAGGTCCCGGGCCAGCCGGATCGCCCCGGCGACGTTGATGCCCGACGAGCCGCCCAGTGACAGCCCCTCCTCCCGCATCAGCCCGAAGACGATGTCGAGGGCCTCGCGGTCCGGGATCCGGAAGGCGCGGTCGGGGGTGAAGCCCTCGAGGTTCCGGGTGATCCGCCCCTGGCCGATCCCCTCGGTGATCGAGGAGCCCTCGGCCTTCAGGGTGCCGGTCGTGTAGTGGGCGTAGAGGGCCGAGCCCTCCGGATCCGACAGCGCGATCCGCACCTGCGGGTTGCGGGCGCGCAGGGCCTCGGCGGTGCCGGCCAGCGTGCCGCCGGTGCCGGCCGCGCAGACGAAGCCGTCGACCCGGCCACCGGTCTGCGCCCAGATCTCCGGGCCGGTGCCGTCGACATGGGCCTGCCGATTGGCGACGTTGTCGAACTGGTCGGCGAAGAAGGCGCCCGCCGGCTCGGTGGCGGCGAGCTTCTCCGCGAGCCGCCGGGCCACGTGGACGTAGTTGTTCGGGTTGGCGAAGGGCACCGCCGGCACTTCCACCAGCCGGGCGCCCGCGAGCCGCAGGGTCTGCTTCTTCTCCTCGGACTGGGTGACCGGGATGACGATCAGCGTCCGGTAGCCGCGCACCGAGGCCACCAGGGCGAGGCCGATGCCGGTGTTGCCGGCGGTGCCCTCGACGATCGTGCCGCCCGGGCGGATCAGGCCTCGCGCCTCCGCGTCCCGCACGATCGAGAGTGCCGCCCGGTCCTTCACCGACAGGCCGGGATTCAGGAACTCCGCCTTGCCGTAGATGGTGCAGCCGGTCTCCTCGGAGGCGCGGCGCAGGCGGATCAGCGGCGTCCGGCCGATGGCGGCCAGGACGTCGGGGGCGGGTTCGCGACTCGGTACGGTCATGGTCGGGAGCCTAGGGTGCCGCGCGGCCGCTGGCGAGCCTCACCCGAACACGTGCCCGCCGTTGATCCGCAGGCCGACCGGGTGGCCGGCCGGGTAGCGCACGCCGTCGAAATCCTCCACGGCGAGGACGCGCCCCTCGGCGTCGGCCACCTCGATCCGCTGGCGCCCCTGCGTCCGGTACGAGCTGCGCACGGTGCCCGACAGGTGCGCCGCCTCGGGCTCGGCGAGCTGCAGCTGCCAGGGCCGGACGTAGAGCTTGACCGGGCCGAACAGGCTGGCGGGCGCGGCGACCGGCGTCTCCCGGCCCCGGACCAGCACCCGGCCGCCCTCGGCGATCGCCTCCACCTCGACGGAATCACCCAGGAACTTCATCACGGTGGCGGAGGCCGGGTTCTCCTGCACCTCGTCGGGCGTGCCGACCTGCTCCAGGCGGCCGCGATCGAGCACGGCCACGCGGTCGGACAGCTCCAGCGCCTCGTCCTGGTCGTGGGTGACGAAGATCGTGGTCTGGCCGGTGCGGTCGTGGATCTCGCGCAGCCAGCGGCGCAGGTCCTTGCGGACCTGGGCGTCGAGCGCGCCGAAGGGCTCGTCCAGCAGGAGAACCCGCGGCTCGACCGCGAGGGCCCGGGCGAGCGCCACCCGCTGCCGCTGGCCGCCGGAGAGCTGCGACGGGTAGCGGTCGCCGAAGCCGGAGAGGCGGATCAGGTCGAGCAGGTCGCCGACCCGGCGCTTGATCTCGGCCTTGGCCGGCCGGTCGACGCGGCGCCGCGCGTTCAGCCCGTAGGCGATGTTGTCGGCCACGCTCATGTGCTTGAACAGGGCGTAGTGCTGGAACACGAAGCCCACGGCCCGCTCTTGCACCGGCAGGCCGGTGGCGTCGTCGCCGCCGAACAGGATCCGGCCCCGGTCCGGCGCGTCGAGCCCGGCGATGATCCGCAGCAGCGTCGTCTTGCCCGAGCCCGACGGGCCGAGGAGCCCGATCAGCTCGCCCGCCCGCACGTCCAGCGACAGGTCGTGCAGCACCGCCGCCGTGTCGAACGTCTTCGAGACGTTCTCGACCCGGATCGCCGTGGAGGGGCGATCAGTGTGCCCGGCCGTGCGCGAGCTCACCCGCGAAGCGCCATTCGAGGACGGATTTGAGGACGAGGGTGATGAGGGCAAGGACGGCGAGGAGCGAAGCGACGGCGAATGCGGCGACGAAGTTGTACTCATTGTAGAGGATCTCCACGTGGAGTGGGATGGTGTTGGTCAGGCCGCGGATGTGGCCCGACACCACCGACACCGCTCCGAATTCGCCCATCGCCCGGGCATTGCAGAGGAGCACGCTGTAGAGCAGGCCCCAGCGGATATTGGGCAGCGTCACCGTCCGGAACGCGTGCAGGCCCGAGGCGCCGAGCGTCAGCGCCGCCTCCTCCTCGGCGGTGCCCTGCTCCTGCATCAGCGGGATCAGCTCGCGTGCGACGAACGGGAAGGTCACGAACACCGTCGCCAGGACGATCCCCGGCAGGGCGAACAGGATCTGGACGCCGTGGTTGAGGAGCCAGGAGCCGAACAGGCCCTGGGACCCGAACAGCAGCACGTAGATCAGGCCGGAGACCACCGGAGAGACCGAGAACGGCAGGTCGATCAGGGTGATCAGCAGCGCCTTGCCGGGAAACTCGAACTTGGCGATCGCCCAGGAGGCGGCCAGCCCGAACACGACGTTGAACGGCACCGCGATCGCCGCCACGGTCAGCGTCAGGCGGATCGCGCTCCAGGCGTCGGGCTCCCGGAACGCGTCCAGGAAGGCACCGAGCCCCTTGGAGAAGGCCTGGAGGAAGACCGCGAACAGCGGCAGCACCAGGAACAGCGCCAGGAACGCCACGGCGACCCCGATCAGGACCGCGCGGACGCCGACCCCTTCCGAGGCGACCGGGGCCGGCTTGGCGGCCGGCACGAAGGCGGGGGAGAAGATCTCAGACATAGCCGAACCGCCGCCGTGACCAGGCCTGGATGAGGTTGATGGCGAGTAGCGTCAGGAACGAGATCCCGAGCATGATCGTCGCGATGGCCGCCGCGCCGCCGTAGTCGAACTCGGAGAGCTTGATGACGATGAGCAGCGGCGCGATCTCCGACACGTAGGGCAGGTTGCCGGCGATGAAGATGATCGAGCCGTACTCGCCGACACCCCGGGCGAAGGCGAGCGCGAAGCCGGTGAGCACCGCCGGGATCAGGGGCGGCAGCACCACCCGGGTGAGGGTGACGAGGCGCGTCGCCCCGAGGGTGGCCGAGGCCTCCTCGATCTCCTTGTCGATCTCGGCGATCAGCGGCTGCACGGTCCGCACCGCGAAGGGCAGGCCGATGAACACCATGGCGATGAAGATGCCGACCGGCGTGTAGGCTGCCTGGATCCCGAGGCGCGCGAGCGGCGCGCCGAGCAGCCCGTCCGGCGCGTAGAGCGAGGCGAGCGCGATGCCGGCGACCGCGGTGGGCAGCGCGAAGGGCAGGTCGACGGCGGCGTCGACCAGCTTGCGCCCCGGGAAGCGGTAGCGGGTCAGCACCCAGGCCACCAGGAAGCCGAAGACCGAGGCGACGAGCGCCGCGATCGCCGAGACGCCGAAGCTGATCCGCAGGGCGCTCGCGACCCGCGGATCGGTGGCGACCTCCCAGATGCCCGACAGGCCGAGCCCCGAAGCCTTCACCACCAATCCGGCCAGCGGCAGCAGGACGATCAGGCCGAGGCAGGTCAGCGTGTAGCCGAAGCTGATCCCGAAGCCCGGGATCACGCTCGGCCGTCGGAATGTCCGACGGGGACGGGGCGTCTGGACCATGATCTGATGCCTCAGCGGCCGGCCCGGCTCAGACGGTCGAACAGGCCGCCGGCGTCGAAGTTCCGCTTCTGGATCTCGTCCCAGGATCCCTGGAGGTCCTCGATCTTGAACAGCTTGATCTCGGGCAGCTGGGCGAGGTCCGCCGGGGCGGCCGCCTCCCGCCGGATCGGCCGATAATGGTGCTTGGCGAAGATCGCCTGGGCGCGGTCGCTGTAGAGGAAGTCGAGATAGGCCTGGGCAGCCTTGGTGGTGCCCTTCCGCTCGGCATTGACCGCCACCAGGGCCACAGGCGGCTCGGCGTAGATCGAGGTCGGCGGCGAGACGATGTCAAACTTGTCGGCGCCGAATTCCTGGAGCACGAGGTAGGCCTCGTTCTCCCAGGTCGGCAGGACGTCGCCGAGGCCGCGCTGCGCGAAGGTCACGGTCGAGCCCCGGGCGCCGGTGTCGAGCACCGGCACGTTCTTGTAGACCTGCCCGACGAAGGCGTCGGCCTTCGCGGCGTCCTTGTCCTTCCCGTAGGCGTAGCCCCAGGCGGCGAGGAAGTTCCAGCGCCCCCCCGCCGAGGTCTTCGGATTCGGGGTGATCACCTTCACGTCGGGTTTGACCAGGTCGTCCCAGTCCTTCACGCCCTTCGGGTTGCCCTTGCGGACGAGGAACACCACCGTCGAGGTGTAGGGCGTCCCCTGGTTCGGCAGCTTGCTGCGCCAATCCTCGGGGATCTTGTGGGTGAGCTTGGCGATCGCGTCGATGTCGGACGGGATGCCGAGGGTGACTACGTCGGCGTCCACCCCGTCGATCACCGTGCGCGCCTGCGCGCCCGAGCCGCCGTGCGAGGCCCGCACCGTGATGGCCTCGCCGGTCTTCGCCTTCCACTCCTCCGCGAAGGCGGCGTTGATCTCGCGGTAGAGCTCGCGGGTCGGGTCGTACGAGACGTTGAGGAGCGCGGTCTCGGCCGCGGCCGGCAGCGCGCAGGTCAGCAGGCCGGCTCCGGCCAGAAGGGTCAGCCCGATCGCCCGAGCCATCCGGCCCAGACCTGAAGCGTTCGTCATCACGTTCGATCCCCCAGCCATCCGCGGTTGCGACGCAGGGGACAGGCGTCCCCGGGAGGCGCGAAATCGTTCTTTTTACCGAACGAAGTCAAGCCTCGGGTGTGGACCCGCGTGATGCCGTAACGTGATCAGGATCGACGATCGTGCCGGAAATGCAAGATAACTCAGGGCAGTAGACGATCAGAACGCATGGATCTTCTCTCTGGCGTCGCCGATGGAGAAGATTTCGTGCGCGGAATCGGGTTTCTCAGAACGAACGATCTTAAGTGCTCTAGCGCACATCGGGCGGCATTCCACGAGCGGGCGAGAGCCGTCGGCGGTTCGCGCCGCACGCGGTTGCCCGCAAGACGGCGATCCTCCGCTCCCCTGCCGGCCGCGGTCCGGGTCAGCGCTTCGGCTTGTCGAGCCGGGCGATCAGGGCCTCCAGCCGCTTGTCGACCGGGGCCGCCAGCGTGTCGGTGAAGAGCGCGCGCAGGTTCTGGCCGAGATGGCGCCGGATGTCGGAGGTGAGCGGTGGTGCGTCTACGGACCGCTCGGTCTCGCAGGGGCGCTCGGGATGCGGCTTCGACATGACCGGGAAATCCTCGCACCTGTGGACACGTACGGTTGCAAGGTTTGGTTAAGGAGCCGTCACCGCCGCGGCCGCGCTGCCGCCACGCGATCCCGGTGCCCCGTGCCGGGTCGGTGTCGCAGGCCGGAACTGCCGCCGCGAAGGCTACGTTGCCCGGGCATTCCCCGCTGTTCATCCCCCGCTGCCATTCTCCCGCATTCCCTCTGCTGCCAGGAGGCGCCCCGTGTCCCGCTCGATTCCCCTGATGATGTCGCTGCTCCTCGGTCTCGCGACGGTGGCGTCGCCCTGTCTCGCGCAGACGAAACCGGGCGAGATCAAGGGCGTCGACGCGATGGGCGACAAGTCCCGCAGCGCGCAGGACGGCTGGAGCCAGGCCCCGGTGCCGCGGGAGCAGTCGGCCGCCAAGGACGCGCCGGACCCGGGCGGCAACTCGATCAAGGAGAATGCCGACCGTCCCGTGCCGCCGGCCCAGCCCGGCGGCACCTCCGCCACCGAGCCGCAGGCGCCCCTGGAGCACCGCACGGCCGGCCCGTCAGGCGCCAATCCGGCCAATCCCAGCAAGTAAAAAAACCGTTCTCATGCAGGATGATGCCGGTGTGACAAACGTGTTGCTTCGGCTGAGACACGGCGACTTGCTGTGTCACGCAACCGCACTTGCCTCGCGCACGCTTTTTTGGGACAGCTTGGAATTATACCAGATCGCTTTTACGGAGCGGAGATGACGGTCCAGGTCTCAAGGCGTGGCCTGCTCAAGGGGGCCGGCGCCGGCCTCGCTGGCGGCTCGCTGGGCGCGCTCGGATTCGGCGGACTCGAGCCCGCCATGGCCGCCGCGGTGCGGCCGTTCAAGCTCGCGCAGATGCGCGAGACCCGCAACACCTGCCCGTACTGCTCGGTCGCGTGCGGCGTGATCCTCTACAGCCTGGGGGACCGTTCGAAGAACGCGCGCTCCTCGGTCATGCACATCGAGGGCGACCCGGATCATCCGGTCAACCGCGGCACGCTCTGCCCGAAGGGCTCGGCGCTGCTCGACTTCGTGCACGCCGAGACCCGCACCAAGTACCCGCTCCACCGCGCCCCGGGTTCCTCCGAGTTCAAGCGCGTGTCCTGGGATTTCGCCCTCGACCGCATCGCGCAGCTCATGAAGGAGGACCGGGACAAGAACTTCGTGGCCAAGAACGGCGACCTCACGGTCAACCGGTGGACCACGATGGGCTTCCTCGGGGCCTCGGCCACCACCAACGAGACGGCCTGGCTGACCTACAAGACAGTCCGAAGCATGGGGGCCCTGGTCTTCGATAATCAGGCTAGAGTTTGACACGGTCCGTCGGTCGCCAGTTTGGCGCCCTCCTTCGGACGCGGTGCGATGACCAACCTCTGGATGGACATCAAGCACGCGGACGTGATCACCGTGATGGGCGGCAATGCCGCCGAGGCTCACCCCTGCGGCTTCAAGTGGGTCGTGGAGGCGAAAGCCCATAACAATGCCAAGCTGATCGTCGTCGATCCGCGCTTCACCCGCACGGCGTCGGTGGCCGATCTCTACTGCCCGATCCGGCAGGGGACCGACATCGCGTTCCTGTCGGGCGTGGCCAAGTACCTGCTCGACAACGACAAGCTGCAGCACCGCTACGTCTCCGCCTACACCAACGCCGGGTACGTGGTCCGCGAGGGCTACGACTTCAGCGAGGGTCTGTTCACGGGCTACGACGCGGACAAGCGCGACTACGACAAGACCACCTGGGACTACGAGATCGGCCCCGACGGCTACGCCGTGGTCGACGAGACGATGCAGCATCCGCGCAGCGTGATGCAGCTCCTCAAGAAGCATCTCGCGATCTACACGCCCGAGATGGTGGAAAAAATCTGCGGCTCGCCCAAGGAGACCTTCCTGAAGGTCTGCGAGCTGATGGCGACGACGGCGTCCCCCGAGAAGTCGATGGCCTCGCTCTACGCGCTCGGCTGGACCCATCACTCCAAGGGCTCGCAGAACATCCGCTCGATGTGCATCGTGCAGACGCTGCTCGGGAACATCGGCGTGCTCGGCGGCGGCATGCAGGCCCTGCGCGGTCACTCCAACATCCAGGGGCTGACCGATATCGGGCTGATGTCGAACCTCATCCCCGGATACCTGAACATCCCGGTGGAGAAGGAGCCCGACTACGCGAGCTACATCGCCAAGCGGCAGTTCAAGCCGCTGCGCCCCGGACAGACGAGCTACTGGCAGAACTACAACAAGTTCTTCGTCTCGTTCCAGAAGGCGATGTGGGGCGACAAGGCTACCAAAGAGAACGACTGGGCGTACGATTACTTGCCCAAGCTCGACGTGCCGACCTACGACGTGCTGCGCGGATTCGAGCTCGCCAAGCAAGGCAAGATGACCGGCTACGTCATCCAGGGCTTCAACCCCCTGCTGTCGTTCCCGAATCGCGCCAAGATGACGGAAGCTTTCTCCAAGATGAAGTTCATCGTGGTGATGGACCCGCTCAAGACGGAGACGGCCCGCTTCTGGGAGAACCACGGCGAGTACAACGACGTCGATCCGACCAAGATCCAGACCGAGGTGTTCGAGCTTCCGACCACCCTGTTCGTGGAGGAGGAAGGCTCGCTGTCGAACTCCAGCCGGTGGCTGCAGTGGCACTGGCAGGCGCAGGAGGCGCCGGGCGAGTGTCGCTCGGACATCGAGATCATGTCGGAGATCTTCCTCCGCATGAAGGCGGCCTACAAGAAGGACGGCGGGGCCTTCCCGGACCCGATCGTCAATCTGAAGTGGGACTACGCGATCGCCGAGGCGCCGACGCCGACCGAGCTCGCCCGCGAGCTCAACGGCTACACGCTGGCGCCGACGCCGGACCTCAACGGGACGATCATCCCGGCGGGCAAGCAGGTCGACGGCTTCGCCCAGCTCAAGGACGACGGGACGACCGCCTGCGGCTGCTGGATCTACTCGGGCTGCTACACCGAGAAGGGCAACATGATGGCCCGCCGGGACAACACCGACCCCGGCGACCGTGGCATCGCGCCGAACTGGGCCTTCGCGTGGCCGGCCAACCGGCGCGTGCTCTACAACCGCGCCTCGTGCGACCCCGAGGGTCGTCCGTGGTCGGAGAAGAAGAAGCTCATCGAGTGGAACGGCAAGCAGTGGATCGGCTTCGATGTGCCGGATTACGGCGTCACCGTCGCCCCCGATAAGGGCGTCGGGCCGTTCATCCTGAACCAGGAGGGCGTCGCCCGCCTGTGGACCCGGGGTCTCATGCGCGACGGGCCGTTCCCGGCGCATTACGAGCCCTTCGAGTCCCCGGTGGCCAACCTCGCCTTCCCGAAGATCAAGGGCGCGCCCGCGTCCCGCATCTTCAAGGACGATCTGGCCGATCTCGGCGACGCGAAGGAGTTCCCCTACGCCGCGACGAGCTACCGCCTGACCGAGCACTTCCACGGGTGGACCAAGCACGCCCGGATCAACGCGATCCTCCAGCCGGAGGCCTTCGTGGAGATCTCGGAGGAGCTCGCCAAGGAGAAGGGCATCGCCAAGGGCGGCTGGGTCCGCGTCTGGTCGAAGCGCGGCTCCCTGAAGGCCAAGGCCGTGGTGACGAAGCGCATCAAGCCGCTGATCTGCGACGGCAAGCCCGTCCACGTCGTCGGCATCCCGCAGCACTGGGGCTTCATGGGCCACACCAAGAAAGGATGGCACCCGAACTCGCTGACGCCCGTCGTCGGCGACGCGAACACCGAGACGCCGGAGTTCAAGGCCTGGCTCGTGAACATCGAGCCGACCACGCCTCCGTCGGACGCGGTCGCGTAAGGGGGAGCGGCAGACATGGCTGACTACAGCTCCCTCGACATCCGCCAGCGCTCCGCCTCCACGGAGACGCCGCCGGAGATCCGCCGTCAGGTGGAGGTCGCCAAGCTCATCGACGTGTCGAAGTGCATCGGCTGCAAGGCCTGCCAGTCGGCCTGCGAGGAGTGGAACGACCTGCGCGACGACATCGGCGTCAACACGGGCACCTACCAGAATCCCCACGACCTCACGCCGAAGTCGTGGACCCTGATGCGGTTCACCGAGTACGAGAACCCGGAGACCAACAACCTCGAATGGCTGATCCGCAAGGACGGCTGCATGCACTGCACCGAACCGGGCTGCCTGAAGGCGTGCCCGTCGCCGGGCGCGATCGTGCAGTACTCCAACGGCATCGTCGACTTCATCGAGGAGAACTGCATCGGCTGCGGCTACTGCGTGAAGGGCTGCCCCTTCAACATCCCGCGCATCAGCCAGACCGACCACAAGGCGTACAAGTGCACCCTGTGCTCGGACCGGGTGGCGGTGGGTCAGGCTCCGGCCTGCGCCAAGGCCTGCCCGACCGGCTCGATCATGTTCGGCACCAAGCAGGCCATGATCGATCAGGCCCACGACCGCGTCGAGGACCTGAAGTCGCGTGGCTTTGACAAGGCGGGTCTCTACGACCCGGCCGGGGTCGGCGGCACGCACGTCATGTACGTGCTGCACCACGCCGACCAGCCGAGCCTCTATGCCGGCCTGCCGAACGACCCGAAGATCTCGCCGCTGGTCGCCTTCTGGAAGGGCGGCGCCAAGGTGTTCGGTCTCGCCGCGATGGGCTTCGCCGCGGTCGCGGGCTTCTTCCACTACGTGACGGCCGGCCCGAACGAGGTCGTGCCCGAGGAGGAGGAAGAGGCGGTCGAGTACGACGAGGCCAAGCGCCGCGAGAATGGCGGCGGCGAGGCCCGGCCGCACTGAGGGACGGATCCCGGGCTGGCGCGCCGGCCCGGGTGACGCGATTCACGCCCTCTCCCGCACGGGAGAGGGGACCCGCGTTCTCTTCCGAGAGCGCGGGAAGCGGACGACCGGAGACGATGGGGCCGCCGGGCCCTATCTCGAGTTTCAGAGCCACCTCCGCCGACCGCGGAGCCGGCCCCGTCAGGCGCGAGAAGGCCGATGACGATCCAGAACGATGTCCGGGACGGCGATTCCCGCCCCCTCCACCACGCCAAGTCCGAGGCGCCGGAGGTGATGTACGTCCCGCGCTACACCGGCGTGCAGCGCGTGAATCACTGGATCACCGCGATCCTGTTCACGCTGCTGACCCTCTCGGGGCTGGCGATGTTCACGCCCTACCTGTTCTCGCTGACCGGCCTGTTCGGCGGCGGGCAGGCGACCCGAGCGATCCACCCGTGGTTCGGCGTGGCGCTGGCGATCAGCTTCCTCTTCCTGTTCGTGCGCTTCTGGCGGCTCAACATCCCCAACAAGGACGATGTCGAGTGGTCGAAGAAGATCGGCGACGTGGTCACCAACCGCGAGGACCGGCTGCCGGAGCTCGGCAAGTACAATGCCGGCCAGAAGGGCGTGTTCTGGGGCCAGACCGCGCTGATCGGCGTGATGTTCGTGACCGGCCTCGTGATCTGGAACACCTATTTCGGCGGCCTCACCTCGATCGAGACCCAGCGCTGGGCGCTGCTCGCGCACTCGCTGGCCGCCGTCATCGCCATCGCGATCATCGTGGTGCACGTCTACGCCGGCATCTGGGTGCGCGGCACCGGCCGGGCGATGGTCCGCGGCACGGTCACGGGCGGCTGGGCCTACCGGCATCACCGCAAGTGGTTCCGTCAGATGGCCGGCGGCCCGGCGCGCCGCGGCTCGGTGGACAAGCGCGGATCCTGATCGCGTGGCCAACTTCTTCAGGCGGAAACCCGCGGCTCCGGCCGCGGACAAGACCCCGAAACCCGCCGAGGCCCCGAAGCCCCGCCGCCGGGATTTCAGCGAGCTCAAGCCCGATCCCGACAAGATCGGGATCTCGGGCTCGGTCCCGTTCGTGCGCCTGCCCGATCCCGCGACGCTGTTCGCCGACCGGGCCGCGCGCCTGGCGGAGGCCGCGCCCGGGCACCCGCTGGAGGCCTATCTCCGGTTCGTCGGTGAGGTCGCCCGCGCCCAGGCGGCGATCCAGGCACGGTTTCCGGCCCCGCCGGCGCCGGATCCCGCCGATCAGGCGCTGCGGAGCGAGCACGGCATGCCGCCGCTGTCGCGGCACAGCCTCGAGGCCGACCAGGATTTCGACGCGTGCCTCCTGGCGCTGCTCGACGCGCTGGATCTCGCGACCGCGCCCGAGGCCTCGGCCGCGGCGCGGGATGCCCTGCGGGCCGCCGCGCCGGAGGAGCGCCGCGATCTCGCCGTGCAGGTTTTCGAGGGCGCGCTGCCGGTCGACCGGATCGCCGAATGCCTGTTCGTCTCAGCCGCATTGCAGGTGCGCTTCGCCGCGCGGGCCGCGCGCCTCGACACGCGGACGCTGAAGCCCGTCGCGGACGGCGTCTGCCCGTGCTGCGGCGGCGCGCCGGTGGCGAGCGTCATCGTCTCCTGGACCCCGGCCGACAAGGCCCGATATCTCAGCTGCTCGCTCTGCGGCACGTACTGGAACCACGTCCGGATCCGCTGCACCGCCTGCGGTGACGGCGAGAACGTGAGCTATTACGGGCTCGATGAGGTCTCGAAGGACGTTCAGGTCGAGACCTGCACGACCTGCCACAGCTACATCAAGCACCTCCACCAGCACCGGGCGCCGGCCCTCGACCCGGTGGCGGACGACATCGCGTCCTACGGGCTCGATCTGAAGATCGCCGAGGACGGGTTCCGGCGCGCCGGATTGAACCTGCTGTTCGTGATCTAGCGCGGGATGCGCCTGTCCGAACCGACGGCCTCGTCCCGAGGTGGCCGTGTCGGCGGGCCTCGAGGGCGAGTTCCAGGGAGCGCGCGGCGCCTGGAGGCCGCCTTCGAGACCTCCGCCGCGCTCCGCACCGCGGGATGAGGGGCCGGGTCGGACGCGCCTGCAGGATCGACAGCGCGATCCTGCAGGCGCGGCGGGAAAGGAAAGCCCCGCGCTCAGCGGTAGCCGTAGCGGCTCTTGGCGGCGGCGAGCAGGTGCAGGGCTTCGCCCGACTTGCCGGCCGAGCACTCCGCGGCGGCGTGGGCGAGGTCGGCGCTGAAGCGGTCGCCCACCGGCTTGTTGAGGTTGCCGGTGGCCACGTCGCTGTCGACGATCGCCTTCGTGCGGGCGATCTCCGGGCCGCAACCGCTGCCCGTGGGCAGGGCCAGGGGCGCCGGCACGATCGGCGAGGGCTCGGTGACCGCGGGCGTGGCGCGCTGCTGGCAGGCGCCCAGCGCCGCGACGGCGAGGGCGACGAGGCTGAGGCGCATCGGGAGGCGGGACGCGGGCACGGCGATCATCCTGTTGGGGCGCGAGGGGCCGCGCCGCCGAGGTTCTGAGCCGAGCTTGGCAAGGGGTCAATCGCCCCGGCGACATGCCGAAGGGGCGCGAAGCGCGGGACGCGGTTCGCCGCGAACGCGCGATTCCGCTGTTGCCGGAGGGACTTGGTGCGCGCCGCCGGCATCCGGCGTCGGCGGCGCGCTCCGAATCGTGACGGGCTCACTTCGCCTTGTCGGCGAGCGCCTTCAGGCCGGAATCGTAGATGCCCTGGATCGCGTCGGTGGCGACCGTGTCCGGCGCGCCCTTGGCGTTGAAGGTTCCGGTCCAGGTCACCTTCGAGCCGGAGCCGGCGGGGGCGACCGAGAGGGTCGACTTGTAGTCCGAGACCGGCAGCGGGCTCTCCAAGATCGTGTAGGTGTAGCTCATCACCTTGTCGTCGCGGGAGACCTGCTCCTCCTTGATGGTGCCGCCGCCCTTGAGGCTGAGGGTGCGGACCTTCATGCCGTCCTTGTCCGACAGGACGCACTTCTCGATGGCGGGGTGCCAGTCGCCGATGCCGCAGAACTCGCCGATGGTCTGCCAGACCTTGGCCGGCGGCGCGGCGATGTCGGCCGAGCGCGTCACCTCCAGGGCGTAGCCCGGCACGGTGGCCGCGGCGAGCGCCAGGGCGGCGAGGGGAAGGGACCGGCAGAAAGCGAAGGGCATCTCGGGGTGTCTCCGTCCGTCTCAGGTCGCGGCAGGGGCCGCGCAGGCTCTGATGGCCGCGCAGGAGCTAGGCCGGGAGGGGGCGCTCGGCAATGGGCGGGCGCTACGGCGCATGACTTTCGCGCTCAGACGACGCGGCCGGTGATCGTCCGCACGCAGGGGACGTCGTGGCGCCGATCGGCCGATACGGGGTCCGGGCCGCGATCCGGCCTACCAGCCGTCCGTCTCGTCGGCGTCGGCCGGGTAGCCGTAGACCGTCGCGGGCGCGTAGGCGGGCCGGGCCGCCGGGCGGTAGTAGGCCGGCACTGACCGGCGCCCCATCTGATCGCTGTTCGCCAGCAGGTCGTCCGGCTCGTAGGGGCTGCGGTTCCGGGCGAGCCGGGTGCCGCGCCGGCCGCGGTCCGCCATCGGAACATCCGCCCCCTCGATCACCACCCGCGTCCGGCCCATGCCCTGGCTCTTCACGAGGTTGAACAGGGTCGCGGCGTTGCGCACCGACAGGCGCACGCAGCCGTGCGAGGCCGCGCGCCCGAGGCTCCGGACGTGGTTGGTGCCGTGGATGGCGTGGCCCTGGGTCGTGAAGAACATCGCGAAGGGCATCGGCGCGTCGTCCCACTCTTTCGAGAAGTGCGTGCGCTCCATCCGGAACGGGCGGTAGGCGCCGGACGGGGTGTCGTAGCTCGCGACGCCGGTCGAGACCGGCCAGGAATAGCGCGGCTGGCCGTCGACCGAGACCTCCATGCGCTGGGTGGTCTTGTCGACGTTGACGAGCACGTCCGCGCTGGCCGTCGCGGGAATCCCCGCGCACAGGAGCAGCCCGGACAGGACGGAGATCAGACCGATACGCATGAGCGACTCCGACTCGAGACGCGCCTCGAGAAACCGCGACGGTTTGCCGTCACGCTAAACCGTCGGCAACACCGAGGTTCCGGTCCGCGGCAACCCTGCGTAGTCACGCTTTGCTGGGCACCCTCACAGCACCCTGGCGGCGCCCTCACGGCGCCGCGGCGGCCATGCCGGAGATCCGGCGGATCGCGGCCTCGGCCTCCTCGGCGATGCGCAGGACGAGGTCGCCGGCGCCCGGTAGGTCGGAGATGAGCCCGACGGCCTCGCCGACCGTGACGTTGGCGACGTCGTAGTCGCCCGCCGCGTCGGCATCCTCCACGTCCCGGCGCCGCTCGGCCGAGGCCGCGCGCAGCGCGTCCTCGCGGCCGTGCCACGTCTCGATGAAGGTGTTGCGCAGGAGTCGTCCGGTATAGGGCGCCGGCCAGGCCCGGTGGCGGGCGATGTCGTAGACCTGCGTGCGGATCGTGTCGTCGCCGGTGGCGGCGAGAACCCGCTGCTTCGCGGCCGGGTGGATCAGCGCCTCCCGGCTGGCCCAGAACCGGGTCCCCATCAGGACACCGTCGGCCCCCAGCGCCAGGGCGGCGGCGAGGCCGCGCCCGTCCGCGATGCCGCCCGCCGCGAGGAGCAGCGTCTCGGGGCGCTCGCGGGCGATCAGGTCGGCGACCGCCGGCACGAACGCCGCGGTGCCGCGGGCGGTGAGGCCGTGGCCGCCGGCCTCCGTCCCCTGCGCCACCACCGCGGCCGCGCCGACCTCCAGGGCGCGCCTCGCATGCGCCAGGGTGTGCACCTGGCAGATCAGCGGCACGCCGGCGGCGCGGATCCGGTCCGCGAAGGGCGCGGGATCCGCGAAGGAGAGCATCAGGGCCGCGGGCGACCGGGCGAGCGCCGCGTCGAGGAGCGACGGGTCCCGGGCCATCGACCACGTGATGAAGCCGCAGCCGACCCGCTGATTGCCCGCGCGGGCGAATTCCCGGTCGAGCGTCGCGTGGTCGCCGTAGCCGCCGCCGATCAGGCCGAGGCCGCCGGCGGCGCTCACCGCCGCCGCGAGGCCCCCCCCCGAGGCCGGGTCCATGGGGGCCAGCACGATCGGGTGCCGCAGCCCGAAGGCGTCGGTGAGTCTCGTCCTCAAGGCCATGGGTCCCCTCCCCGGGAAGCGTCTCGGTTGCGCGCGCCGTCCGCCAGGGCTTAACGCTCGCGTGGCGGCGAAAAAAATGATTCCTTCTGAAGAAAGGCATCGGGAAAGCAGATGGCATGAACAGCACCGACCTGATGTTCTTCGCGGCGGTGGCCGAGACCGGCGGCATCGGGCGGGCGGCGGCGCGGCTCAACACCGTCCAGTCCAACGTCACCGGCCGGATCCGCGCCCTGGAGCAGGCCCTGCGCGTGCCGCTGTTCCACCGCGGCAGCCGCGGTGTGACGCTGACCCGGGCGGGTGAGCGGCTCCTGCCCTACGCGCTCCAGGTCGGGCAGCTGCTCGCGGAGGCGCGCCACGCCCTGCTGGCCGAGGGCGAGCCGCGCGGACCCCTGCGGATCGGCGCCATGGAGACGACCGCGGCCCTGCGCCTGCCCGGCCCGCTCGCCGACTTCGCCGCGCGCCACCCGGACGTGGACATCGAGCTGGAGACCGGCCCGACCGAGCACCTGATCGCCCGGGTCCTCGACCGGAGCCTGGAGGGGGCCTTCGTGGCCGGCCCGGTCGCGCAGGCCGACCTCGTCGGGATCCCGGTCTTCACGGAGGAGCTGGTGCTGGTGGCGCACCCGGCCGTCGGCGACCTCGCGGCGCTGCTCGACCGGCTGGCCCGGGCGCGCGACGCGAAGGTGCTCGTGTTCCGGGCCGGCTGCTCGTACCGGAGGCGCCTGGAGGCGTTCCTGGCCCGCCAGGGCCTCGTGCATGTGCGGCGCATGGAGTTCGGGACCCTCGACGGCATCCTCGGCTGCGTGGCGGCCGGCCTGGGCGTGACCCTGGTTCCGCGGGCCGTGGCAGAGCCGGCGCACCGCGCGGGCCGGGTCTCGGTTCACCCGGTGCCCGACGGGGACGGGCACGTCCCGACGCTGCTGGTCCGCCGCGCCGACGACCGGCCGAGCGCGGCCTTCGCGCGGTTCGCCGAGCAGGTCCGGACGGCCCTCCCGGATGTGACCTAGGACCCCGGTTCCGGCACGCGCCATGCTCTCGGCAACCGCCGGTTGACAGCGGCCCGGGCCCGGGCGCTTCCTCCCGGCCGCAGACGGTTCGGAGTTTCCATGGCCCTCGACCCCACCCTCGCCGCCGAGATCGAAGCCTCCGTGGCGGAGGGCTTCGCCGATCAGGTCGCCCACACGCAGGCACTGGTCCGGTTCGCGTCCCTGCGCGGGGAGGAGCATGCCTGCCAGGATTACGTGTTCGAGCAGTTCCGCGCGCGGGGCTACGCCACGGAGCGCTTCGCCATGGACCGGGCGGCCATCGCGGAACATCCGGGCGGCTCGAAGATCGACGCGGCGCACCACTCAGACGCGCCGATCGTGGTCTGCCACCACCGGCCGGGCACCGAGACCGGCCGGTCCCTGATCCTGCAAGCCCATGTCGACGTGGTGCCGCCGGGGCCCGCCGACCTCTGGACCCACCGCCCCTTCGATCCGGTAATCCAGGGCGATTGGATGTATGGCCGCGGCGCCGGTGACATGAAGGCCGGGCACGCCGCCAACCTGTTCGCCCTCGACGCGCTCGCCCGCCTCGGCCTCCAGCCGGCGGCCGCCGTGACGGTGCAGTCGGTCGTCGAGGAGGAATCCACCGGCAACGGCGCCCTGATGACCCATCTGCGCGGCTACCGGGCCGACGCCGTGCTGATCCCCGAGCCCGAGGACGAGAAGCTCGTGCGCGCCAATACCGGCGTGCTCTGGTTCACCGTCGAGGTGCGAGGCGTCCCGGTCCACGTGCGCGAGATGGGCGCCGGCGCCAACGCGATCGACGCCACCTACCGGGTGATCGGCGCGCTGCGCGAGGTCGAGGCCCGCTGGAACGCCGAGAAGGCCGCGCACCCGCATTTCGAGACCGAGGACCACCCGATCAATCTCAACATCGGCAAGATCGAGGGCGGCGACTGGGCCTCCTCGGTCCCGGCCTGGTGCCGTATCCACTGCCGGGTGGCGCTCTACCCGGGCGTCACCGCCGCGCAGGCCGCTGCCGAGATCGAGGCCGCGGTGGCGGGCTTCTCCCGCACCGACCCGTTCCTGGCCAACAGCCCGCCACGGGTGGTCTTCAACGGCTTCTTCGCCGAGGGTTACGTGCTGGAGGAAGGCTCGGAGGCCGAGGCCGTGCTCGGCCGCGCCCACGAGCGGGCGATCGGGTCGTCGCTCCAGAGCTTCATGACGGCGGGCTATCTCGATACCCGGGTGCATGCCCTCTACGACCGGGTGCCGGCCCTCTGCTACGGCCCGACCTCCCAGAACATCCACGGCTTCGACGAGCGGGTCAGCCTCGCCTCGGTGAAGCGGATCACGACCACCATGGCGCTGTTCGTGGCCGAGTGGTGCGGGACCGAGCGCAAGGCGGGGTGAGCCGCCGTCCTTGCGAGCGCAGCGAAGCAATCCAGGGCAGCGCTGCGCTCACGGGCGTCGTGCATCCCTGGGTCGCTTCGCTGCGCTCGCGATGACGGTGGTGTCCTCCGTCAGGGGATCAGCCGGTCCGCGCGGAGCTGGGCGAACAGGTCGTAGAACGCGTCGTCGGTCGGCTGGTAGGTCGTGAAGCCGAGGCGGCGGCTCTTGCTCATGTCGGTGACGACCTCGATCGGCCGGCCGAGATCGGCATCCGTGTGCCAGGGCGAGGCCAGCTTGGTGAGATCCGGCTCGGCGAGGCCGTGGCGCGCCGCGATCTCGGCCCAGGCCGGGCCGTCCTGCGCCATCCGGGGCTCCAGCGGCCGGTGCGTGCCGTCGAACGGCACCGCCTCGATCCCGAACCACGCGGCGATCCGGTCCCACATCCAGCTCCAGCGGAAGACGTCGCCGTTGACGACGTTGAACGCCTCGTTGGCGGCCCTCTGTTCTGTCGACGCCCAGAGCAGCTGGCGGGCGAGCAGCCGCGCGTCGGTCATGTCGGTCAGGCCGTTCCACTGCGCGGCCGAGCCCGGGAAGATGAACGGGCGTCCCAGCTCCCGGCACAGGGTGGCGTAGCAGGCGAGCGTCGTGCCCATGTTCATGGCATTGCCCACCGCCTTGCCGATGATCGTGTGCGGGCGGTGCACGCTCCAAGTGAAGCCGTCGCGCGCGGCGGCCGCGAACACGGCGTCCTCCTGCGCGTAGTAGAAGTTCTCGATGTCGAGGCGGCCCTGGTCCTCGCGGAACGGCGTCTGCGGCAGGGTGCCTTTGCCGTAGGCCTCGAACGGGCCGAGATAGTGCTTCAGCCCGGTCACCAGGGCGACGTGGCGGACGCTCTTCTTCGGGCGCAGGGCATTGAGCAGGTTCTCCACCATCGCCCGGTTGACGCGGATCATCTCCGCCTCGGTCGGACGCCGCTGCCAGGTCGCCAGGAACACGTGGCTCGGGGCGAGGTCGGAGAGCGCCTCCTCCAGGGAGGCCGGATCCTGCAGGTCGCCCGCCACCGGCGCGACGCCGTCCTGCTGCACCGGGTGACGGGCGAGGCCCGCGACCATCCAGCCTTCCTGGGTCAGCAGCGCCGCGGTGGCGCTGCCGACGATCCCGCTCGCGCCGACGATCAGGGCGGTGTTCGACATGGAAACCCTCGTGCCCGGCCCAAATCCGGGTCCGGGGCAGATGGGCGCAGGCGGTGTCGCGACAACCCCGCCGGGCAGCGGGGACGAATGTGCGGCGCGCAAGGGTTGTGTGATCGCGTCGCCATCTCCGTCATCGCGAGCGCAGCGAAGCGACCCAGGGCGGCGCGACACCAGCAAGCGTGGCGCTATCCTGGATTGCTTCGCTCCGCTCGCAAAGACGGTGGGGCAGCCGAGAAAGCTCTCAGGCGACCCGGTCGATCGCCGCGCCCAGGATGTCGACGATCTCGCCGATCTGGCCGCGCTCGATGATCAGCGGCGGCGACAGGGCGATGATGTCGCCGGTCACCCGGGTGAGCAGGCCGCGCTCGAAGCAGTCCACGAACACGTCGTAGGCGCGCTTGCCCGGCGCGTCCGGCCGCGGCGCCAGCTCGACGCCGGCGACGAGCCCGATGGTGCGGATGTCGATGACGCCCTTGCGCCCGCGCAGGTCGTGGATCGCCGCCGCCCAATCGTCGGCGATGTCGGCGACGCGGGTGAGGAGCCCCTCCTCCCGGTAGATGTCGAGCGTCGCGAGGCCGGCCGCGCAGGCGATCGGGTGCCCGGAATAGGTGTAGCCGTGGAACAGCTCGATCCCGTCCGGGCCCTGCATCAGCGCGTCGTGGACCGCGCGGCTCGCGAAGACCGCCCCCATCGGCACCGTGCCGTTGGTCAGGCCCTTGGCGCTGGTCACGAGGTCCGGGACGACGCCGAAGAAGTCGGTCGCGAACGGCGCGCCGAGGCGGCCGAACCCGGAAATCACCTCGTCGAAGATCAGCAGGATGCCGTGCTTGGTGCAGATCTCGCGCAGGCGCTCGAGGTAGCCCTTCGGCGGGATCAGCACGCCCGTGGAGCCCGCCACCGGCTCGACGATGCAGGCTGCGATGGTCTCGGCGCCGTGCAGCGCCACCAGCCGCTCCAGATCCTCGGCGAGCTCCGCCCCGTGCTCGGGCTGGCCCTTCACGAAGGCGTTGCGGGCCGGGTCGTGGGTGTGGCGCAGGTGGTCGGTGCCGTTGAGCTGCGGGAAGACCCGCCGGTTCGACACGATGCCGCCGACCGACAGGCCGCCGAAGCCGACGCCGTGATAGCCGCGCTCGCGGCCGACGAGCCGGGTCCGCGTCCCCTGCCCGATCGCCCGCTGGTAGGCGAGCGCGATCTTGAGGGCGGTGTCGACCGATTCCGAGCCGGAATTGGTGAAGAACACCCGGTCGAGGCGCTTGTCCGGACCGCCCGGGGCGATCTCGGCCAGCCGCTCGGCGAACTCGAAGGCGACGGGGTGACCCATCTGGAAGGTCGGGGCGAAGTCGAGGGTCGCGAGCTGGCGCTCAACGGCCGCCGCGATGCCCCGCCGCCCGTGGCCGGCGTTGACGCACCAGAGGCCCGCGGAGCCGTCGAGGACCTTGCGGCCGTCGTCGGCGGTGTAGTGCATGCCCTCGGCCGAGACGAGCAGGCGCGGCGCCGCCTTGAACTGGCGGTTGGCCGTGAACGGCATCCAGAAGGCGTCCATCGCGGGCGTGTTGCGGAGCGGATGGTCGGTCATGGGGCGGTTCTCCGGGACGGGCGACGCGGATCGGCGGCGGGACCAGGGGACACCTTCGCCGATCGGGCAACAAGTCCTTTTCTGGTCGCCGCCAACCCCTTGCAGGACCGGGGCCACGGGTGGCACCGTTGCGGGATCCGCAACACCTGAAACGGGCCTTCAGCCGGATGAGCATCGATGTCGGCGCGCGGCTGCGCTTCGTTCGGGCCCGCCACGGCCTGTCGCAGCGGACGCTGGCCAAGCGGGCCGGGGTGACCAATTCCGCGATCTCGCTGATCGAGGCCAACCGGGTGAACCCGTCGGTGGGCGCCCTGAAGCGGATCCTCGACGGGGTGCCGATCGGCATGGCCGAGTTCTTCGCCCTGGAGCCGGAGCCGGAGCGCAAGGCGTTCTTCGCCGCCGAGGACCTCACCGAGATCGGCCGCCGGGCCGCCAAGGGGGCGATCTCGTACCGTCAGGTCGGCGACAGCCTGTTCGGGCGCAAGCTCCAGATCCTCAAGGAGCGCTACGAGCCGGGCGCCGATACCGGCCGGGTGCCGCTCTCCCACGAGGGCGAGGAGGGCGGCATCGTGCTCTCCGGGCGCCTGGAGGTCACGGTGGATGCCGAGCGCCGGATCCTCGGCCCCGGCGACGCCTACAGCTTCGACAGCTGCCGCCCGCACCGGTTCCGCTGCGTCGGGCCCAACCCCTGCGAGGTGGTGAGCGCCTGCACGCCGCCGAGCTTCTGAGACGGAGCCGGGCTGCGGCGGATGAAACGCCCGCCCTGTCGCGTGCAGGCGTTGCGGTCGGCCGGCAGACTGGCGCATGCAGGGCGGCGTTTGAATTCATAATGCCGCGCGAGGATCGATGGCCGTCACGACCGCAAGCCCGGCCGCCGGGCCCGGACAGAACCAGTCGGCGCGCGCGGCGCTCGCGGCCTTCGTGGGCACCACGATCGAGTGGTACGATTTCTTCATCTACGGCACGGCGGCGGCCCTGGTGTTCGGGCCGCTCTTCTTCACGGCGGAATCGCCCTACATCGCGACGCTCTCGGCCTTCGGCACCTTCGCGGTCGGCTTCCTCGCACGACCACTCGGCGGCCTGATTTTCGGCCATCTCGGCGACCGGTTCGGGCGCAAGCGCGCCCTGGTGGCGACGCTCGTGATGATGGGCATCGCCACCTCGTGTATCGGCCTGCTGCCGACCTACGCGTCGGTCGGCCTCTGGGCGCCGGTGATGCTGGTCGTCCTGCGGCTGATCCAGGGGCTCGCGGTCGGCGGCGAGTGGGGCGGCGCGGTGCTGATGGCCGCCGAGCACGCGCCGGCCGGGCGCAACACCTTCTTCGCCTCCTTCGCGCAGCTCGGCAGCCCGGCCGGGCAGATCCTGTCGCTGCTGGCCTTCCGGCTCGCGGGCCTCCTCGACAAGGAGAGCTTCCTGACCTGGGGCTGGCGTGTGCCGTTCCTGGTGAGCATCCTGCTGCTGTTCGTGGGACTGGCGATCCGCCTCGGCGTCGCGGAATCGCCGGCCTTCGAGAAGGCCCGCGCCGCGGGCGGTCCCCCGGCGGCGCCCGTGCGCGAGGTCCTGACGACCAGCCTGAAGCCGGTGCTGCTGGCGGCGGGCGCCAACACCTTCGCGATCGCCTCGGTCTACCTGTTCAACACCTTCATGATCGCGTTCACTACGCAGTATCTCGGCATCGAGCGCGCAACGATCCTCGACGCCCTGCTGATCGGCGCCGTGGTGCAGCTGGTGATGACCCCGGTGGGCGCCCGGATCGCGGAGCTGATCCGCAACGAGCGGTTGTTCCTGCAGGGGACGCTGGTCTGGGCGATGCTGGCCCCCTACCCGCTGTTCTGGCTCGTCGAGACCAAGTCGGTGCCGCTGATCGTGCTGGGTCTCGCCCTCAACGTCATCGGCACCGGGACCTTCTACGCGGTGATCGCCGGCTACCTCGCGGGCGCCTTCCCGACGCGGGTGCGCTACACGGCGATCTCCATCGCCTACCAGTTCTGCGGCGCGCTCGCCGGCGGCCTCACCCCGATCGTAGGCACCGTGCTGGCCGAGCGCTTCCAGGGCCATTGGTGGCCGATCGCGGTGTTCGGCACGGCGCTGGCCGGCGTGTCGTTCCTGTGCGTCACGGCGATCAGCGGCTACCGGGCGCGGCAGCGGGGCTTCCTGGACGGGTGAGCGCGACCGGTCAAAGGCGTCGGATCCGGGTAACCCCGGATTCAGGCCGGCCGTCTAGGATCCCGCCATGGATTCGATCGCCGCAGCCGCCGTCCAGATGCTGGGTTCGTCCCAGAACCAGCAGATCGGCATCGCCGTCGCCAAGCAGCAGCTCTCGGCCGACAAGGCGGTCGCCGGGCTCGTGGCGGACAGCGCGGCCCAGGCGGCGAGCGCCGGCCCGCCGGCCCCTCCCGGGCAGGGGCTGAGCGTCGACCTGCGGGTCTGACGGGGGCGCCGCGCGCCCGCCGCCGCCCAGTCCGCCCTACCCGAAGCCGTAGAGCCGCCGCGGGTTGTCGACGAACACCATCCGGCGCCTGTCCGCGTCCGGCACCCAGTCGGCCATCAGGTCGAGGAGTTCCCGCGTCCGCGGCGGCCCGTCCCAGGCGGCCACGTGCGGCCAGTCCGAGCCCCAGAGGCAGCGTTCCGGCGCGGCGTCGTTGAGCGCCCGGGCGAAGGGGATCGTGTCGGCGTAGGGGGGCCCGGTCACGGAATCCCGGAAGGCGCCCGAGAGCTTCACCCAGTTGCCGTCGGCGACGAGGCCGAGCAGCGCCCGGAACCCCGGATGGTCCACGCCCGCCGAGGTCGGCATGTGGCCCATATGGTCGAAGACCAGCGGCACGGGCAGCCGCGACAGGCGGCCGGCGATCGGCGGCAGCTCGCGGGCATCGAGCAGGAACTGGAGGTGCCAGCCCATCTCGCGGGCGAGCGCCCCGTAGGACTCGACCGCGTCGAGCCCGACCCCGCCGCCGAACAGGACGTTGAGGCGCAGGCCGACCACGCCGGCCTCCTTCAGCGCGGCGAGCTCCGCGTCGGGCAGGCCGAGCGGGATCACGGCGACGCCGCGCAGGCGCTGCCGGTGGGCGCGCAGCGTCTCGACCATCAGCCGGTTGTCGGTGCCGTGCACGCTGACCTGGATCAGCACGCCGTTGGCCATGCCGGTCCCGTCGAGCATCGCCAGATACCGCTCGGCCGGCGCCGCCGGGGGCGTGTAGCTGCGGTCCGCCACCAGGGGATAGTCCGGCGGTAGGCCGATGACGTGGGCGTGCGTGTCGACCGCGCCCTCCGGCACGGCGTAGCGGGTCGGGCCTTCCGGATGCGGGTCCGGGGCGGGGCAGTCTCGGATCTCGGGCATGATCAGGAATCCGCGTGCAGGACCTTGCCGCGCGTCTCGGGCAGCGCGAAGGCCGCCAGGAAGAAAATCCCGTAGGCGACGGCCGCGAAGATCGCGATGGCCGAGGCGAGACCGGCGCGCTCCGCGAGGTAGCCGACCAGCGCCGGGAACAGGGCGCCGATGCCGCGGCCGAAATTGTAGCAGAACCCCTGCCCCGAGCCGCGCAGGCGGGTCGGGTACAGTTCGGTCAGGAAGGCGCCCATGCCGGAGAAGTAGCCGGAGGCGAAGAAGCCCAGCGGGAAGCCCAGCACCCAGAGCACGCCGTTCGAGAGCGGGATCTGCGTGTAGGCGACGATCACCGCGATGGCGCCCAGCGAGAAGATCAGGAAGAGGGGCCGCCGGCCGAGCCGGTCGGCGAGCCACGCGCCCACGAGGTAGCCGGTGAACGAGCCGATGATCAGGGCCGCGAGGTAGCCGGTGGAGGACACGATCGACAGGTGGCGCTCGGTGGTCAGGAAGCGCGGCACCCAGGTGGTGATCGCGTAGTAGCCGCCCTGGCAGCCCGCCGCCGCCAGGGAGGCGAGCAGGGTGGTCTTGAGGATCGGACCGGAGAAGATCTCCCAGATCTGCGGCCGGTCGCCCGTGGCGGCGGCCCGGGCACGGGATTCGGCGGCGACCTCCGGCTCCTTCACGTAGCGGCGCAGGTAGAACACCAGCAGCGCCGGCAGCGCGCCCACCGCGAACATCCAGCGCCACGCGGTCTCGGGCGGCAGAAGCGAGAACAGCACCGCCTGCGACAGGACCGCGAGGCCCCAGCCGATCGCCCAGCCGGACTGGACCGAGCCCACCGCCCGGCCGCGATACTCGGCCCGGATCGTCTCGCCGATCAGCACGGCGCCGGCCGCCCACTCGCCGCCGAAGCCGAGGCCGAGCAGCGCCCGCGCAATGAGCAGCTGCTCGAAGTTCTGCACGAAGGCGCAGAGGAGGGAGAACAGCGAGAACCAGAGGATCGTGATCTGCAGCGTCAGCACCCGGCCGATGCGGTCGGCGACGAAGCCCGCGAGCCAGCCGCCGAGCGCCGAGGCCAGCAGCGTCACCGTGGCGGCGAGCCCGGCCGTGCCGGCATCGACGTGCCACAGCGCCATGATCGTGCCGATCACCAGCGGGTAGATCATGAAGTCCATGCCGTCGAGGCACCAGCCGGCGGCGCACGCCCAGAAGGTGTGCCGCTCCGGCGGCGTCATCGATCGGTAGAAGGCGGTGAGGCTGGCGTCGCGGATCTCGACCGCGTCCACGCCCGTGGGCCCCTGCCCGGTTGCTGAACTCATCACCGCCTCCCGCCGCCCGATACCAGTATCAGCGTCCCGGGCAGAGCTGTCCAACGATGCGGCGGATCACGCAAGCAACCGGAAAGGAAAAGGCCGCCCGGAGGCGGCCTGTCCCGTTCTTTTCACGCTCGATCGAGGCTCAGTAGCAGCGCTCGACCAGAACCCGGCGGTAGCCGTAGGGAGTCCAGCGCACCCGCGGGACCGTGTAACAGCCGCCGCCGTAGCCGTAATCTCCGCCGTACCCGTAGCCGACGGGGGCGTAGCCGCCGCCGTAACCGTAGCCGTAACCCGGGTAGCCGTAGCCGCCGTAGAGACCACCGGCCGCGAGGCCGAGCCCGACACCGAGGCCCAGGCCGCCGAGCCCGTAGCCGTACCCGCCGCGGTAGCCGTAACCGCCGCGCCAGCCGTAGCCCCGGCCGTAGAAGCCGCGGCCGTAGCCGAAGCCGCCCGGACGGAAGCCGACGCCCCGGAAGCCGCCGCCGAAGCCGCCGTTGCGGAACCCGCCGAAGCCGCCGCCGCGGAAGCCGCCGCCGAACCCGCCACCGTGGAAGCCGCCGCCGAAACCGCCGCCATGGAAGCCGCCGCCGCCGAAGCCGCGCGCGTCCGCGCTGGCCGGCGCCAAGGCCAGAGCACCCGCCGCCAGCAGGGCCGAGCCGAGCACTGCACCCTTCATCACGTCATCTCCGTGGAAACACGCCCTCTGCGGCTAAGAACGCTCGAACCGGTAAAACGGTCCAGCCCCGGCCGCGGCGCGCGGTCGCGAGACGCACCCGGCCGCGTCCGGACCCATCCGGGCGCGGCTCGGACACGAAATTCGCCGCTTTCCAGGGCGAAGGGCGGCCCGAACGAGCTTCGCCGTCCCCGACTCGCCGTCCCCGAGCTGCCTGGAACGAATGATGATGCTGCGCCCGGCTCACGCCCTCTTGATCATGCTGCTCGCCCTCGCGGCGCCGGCCCGGGCGGCCGCCCCGGCCGCGACGGAGCCCTGTCGGGCGGTCGAGGCGCAGGGTGAGACCTTCACGGTCTGCACCATCGACCTCCGGAAGCAGCGGCTGCGGCTGTTCTGGCTCCAGGACGACGGCAAGCCCTACGGCGCCCTCGGCACCCTCGCCGAGAAGCAGGGCGGTCGCCTCGCCTTCGCGATGAACGCCGGCATGTACGACAAGGACCAGGCGCCGGTCGGCCTCTACGTCGAGAACGGGCACGAGCTGAAGCGCGTCTCCACGGCGGACGGGCCGGGCAATTTCCACCTGAAGCCCAACGGGATCTTCTGGCTGAAGGGTGAGCGCGCCGGGGTGGTCGACACGCCCCGCTTCCTGCGGGCGAAGATCCGGCCGGATTTCGCCACGCAGTCCGGGCCGATGCTGGTGATCGACGGCCAGATCCACCCGAAGATCGCCGCCGACGGGCCGAGCCAGAAGATCCGCAACGGCGTCGGCGTGCCCGGCGACGGGCACGTGGCGATCTTCGCGATCTCCGAGCGCCCGGTGACCTTCGGCGCCTTCGCGCGGCTGTTCCGCGACGATCTCGGCTGCCGGAACGCCCTGTTCCTCGACGGCTCGGTCTCCAGCCTCTACGCGCCGAACCTCGGCCGCACCGACATCAGCCGCCCTCTCGGGCCGCTGGTCGGCGCGCTGCCGCGGTGAGGGCCGCCCTCAGCGCTGGCCGAAGGCCGTGTCCTTGAACAGGTCCTTGTACTCCCGCGGCTGCGAGCGCCAGTACTGCTTGGGGGCGCGCACCCGGGCGCCGAGCTCGGCGGCGGCGTGCCAGGGCCAGCGCGGATCGTACAGCATCGCCCGGGCGAGCGAGATCGCGTCCGCCCGGCCCTCCTGCAGGATCGTCTCCGCCTGCCGGGCCTCGGTGATCAGCCCGACCGCGATGGTGGTGAGGCCCGTCTCGGCCTTGATCCGCTCCGCGTAGGGCACCTGATAGCCCGGCCCGAGCCTGATCGCCTGCTTGGGCGAGACGCCGCCGGTGGAGACGTGGAGCGCCGGCGATCCGGCCCGCTTGAGGGCCTGGGCCAGCTCCACCGTCTCGTCGAGATCCCAGCCGTCCTCGACCCAGTCGGTGGCCGAGACCCGCAGCCAGACCGGGCTGCCGGCGGGGACGACATCCCGCACCGCGTCGTAGACCTCCAGGGGGAAGCGCATGCGGTTGGCGAGGCTGCCGCCGTATTCATCTGTCCGCTTGTTGGCGATCGGCGACAGGAACTGGTGCAGCAGGTAGCCGTGGGCGCCGTGCAGCTCGACGGCCTCGATACCGAGGCGCACGGCCCGCTTGGCGGTGGCCACGAACTGGTCGCGGACGCGCTTCAGGTCGGCGGCGTCGAGGGCGTGGGGCGGGACCTCGCCCTCCCCGTGCGCGACCGCCGAGGGCGCCTCGGTGCGCCAGCCGTAGGCGTGCTCCGGCGCGATCTGCTGGCCGCCGGCCCAGGGGGCCTCGCTGGACGCCTTGCGCCCGGCATGGGCGATCTGGATGCAGACCGGGATCGGCGCGTACTCGCGCACGGCGTCGAGCACCCGGCCCAGCGCTCGCTCGCAGCCGTCGTTGTAGAGGCCGAGATCCCAGGCGGTGATCCGCGCCTCCGGGGAGACCGCGGTGGCCTCCAGGGTCAGCAGGCCGGCCCCCGACATGGCGAGCTGGCCGAGATGCATCATGTGCCAGTCGGTCGCCTCGCCGTCTCGCGCCGAGTACTGGCACATCGGCGCGACGAGGATGCGGTTCTCGAGCGTGAGCGCGTCGAGTGTCAGCGGTTCGAACAGGCGAGCGGTCATCGGCAACTCCTGGTGGAGGGTTCACTCTGGCCCAGGACGGGCGCGGCGGCCAGTGCGGTGCGGCAGAGCACCTCTGCGGGCGGGCGTTGCGGGAACTTGCGGATATGGCCGCCCGTTTCCTGGCCTGTCGCCGCATCGCGGCAATCGACGCGAACCGCCTGAGGGGGCGAGATCGCCCGAGGTCCAGATGATGCTCACCAGACTCGCCGTCCCGCTCGCCCTGGCCGCCGGCTGCGCCGCCCTCGCGGGCACCGCCCAGGCCCAGCCTGCCGCCTTCGGCGGCCCCAAGATGCTGATCCACGGGAATTACTGCGGACCGGGCAACAACGCGCCGCTCCCGCCGATCGACGCCCTTGATGCCGCCTGCGCCCGCCACGACGCCTGTACGCCGAACGGCGGCCTGCCTTCGGAGGCCTGCAATCTCCGCCTGCAACAGGAGGCGACGCTGATCTCGCGCGATCCGCGGCAGCCGCAGGATGTCCGGTCCCTCGCCGGCCTCGTGGCCGCGACCGCGACGCTGATCCCGTCCGAGCCGAACGCCCGGCGCGTCCCGGCCTCGGTCACGACGGGTCCGACCGCGGGGACCTACGCGCCCGCCCTGACGCAGCCGGCGCCGACGGTCGATATCGACACCGACGACGACGGCGCTGACGCGGATTGAGGCGGATTGAGGCGGGCCGCGATCGCCCGTCAACGCGCAAGCGGCGCGGTCCGGCACCCTACCGGTCCGCGCCGATCCCCCGGTCCTTCAGGCTGTCGCCGATCTCGTCGAGGGCCGCCGCGTCGTCGATCGTCGCCGGCATCGTCCACGGCTCGTGATCGGCGATGCGCTTCATCGTGGCCCGCAGGATCTTCCCCGACCGGGTCTTGGGCAGCCGCGGCACGGTCAGCGCCAGCTTGAAGGCCGCCACCGGGCCGATCTCGTCCCGCACCTTGGCGACGAGTTCCCGCTCGATCGTCTCGGTCGGCCGGGCGACGCCGGCCTTCAGCACCACGAACCCGCAGGGCACCTCCCCCTTCAGCGCGTCGCGGATGCCGATGACCGCGCATTCCGCCACGTCCGGGTGGCTCGCCAGCACCGCCTCCATGCCGCCGGTGGACAGCCGGTGGCCCGCGACGTTGATGATGTCGTCGGTCCGTCCCAGGACCGTGATGTAGCCGTCGGCGTCGATCACCCCGGCATCCGACGTGTCGTAGTAGCCCGGGAAGGTGGCGAGGTAGCTCGACCGCATCCGGTCGTCCGAGCCCCAGAGGGTCGGCAGGCAGCCGGGCGGCAGGGGCAGGCGGATCGCGATCGTGCCCATGGTCCCCGCCGGAACCGGCTTCCCGCCCTCGTCCAGGACTTCGACCCGGTAGCCCGGCATCGGCACGCAGGTGCTGCCGTGCTTCACCGGCAGGAGGCCGAGGCCCATCGGGTTGCCGGCGATCGGCCAGCCGGTCTCGGTCTGCCACCAATGGTCGACCACCGGTCGGCCCAGCACGCGCTCGGCCCAGGCGACCGAGTCGGGATCGGCGCGCTCGCCCGCCAGGAACAGGCTGCGGAAGGCCGAGAGGTCGTGATCGGAGATCCGGGCGCCCTTCGAATCCTCCTTCTTGATCGCCCGCAGGGCCGTGGGCGCGGTGAACAGGCAGACCACCCCGTACTCGGCGACCACCCGCCAGAAGGCGCCGGCATCGGGCGTGCCGACAGGTTTTCCCTCGTAGAGGACCGTGGTGCAGCCGTGCAGGAGCGGCGCGTAGACGATGTAGGAATGACCGACGACCCAGCCGATGTCGGAGGCGCAGAAGTAGGTCTCGCCGGGCTGGACGCCGTAGAGGTTCGGCATCGACCAGGCCAGGGCGACGAGGTAGCCACCGGTATCGCGGACCACGCCCTTCGGCTTCCCGGTCGTGCCGGAGGTGTAGAGGACGTAGAGCGGGTCGGTGGCGGCGACCGGCACGCACGCCGCGCTCCGCCCCGCCGCCCGGGCGGCCGCGACGGTCTCACCCCAGTCGCGATCCCGGTCCGCGACGAGGGTCGCGGGCCCTTGCGGGCGCTGGAGGATCAGGCAGGCCTCCGGCTTGTGCCGCGAGGCCGCGATCGCCGCGTCGAGGAGCGGCTTGTAGGCGACCACGCGGTTCGGCTCGATCCCGCAGGAGGCGGCGAGCACCACCTTCGGCGCCGCGTCCTCGATCCGCACCGCCAGCTCGTTGGCCGCGAAGCCGCCGAACACCACCGAGTGGACCGCGCCGAGCCGGGCGCAGGCCAGCATGCCGAACAGCGCCTCGGGCACCATCGGCATGTACAGGATCACCCGGTCGCCCTTGCCGACGCCGAGGTCGGCCAGCACGGCGGCCAGCACCGCCACCTCGTCGCGCAGCGCCCGGTAGGTGATGCTGCGCTTGGTCCCGGTCACGGGCGAGTCGTAGCGGATCGCCACCTGATCCGCCCGGCCCCCGTCCGCGTGGCGGTCGACCGCGTTGTGGCAGGCGTTCAGGGTGCCGTCCGGGAACCAGCGTCCGTAGGGGCCGGAATCCGGCGCGAAGGCCCGCTCCGGCGCCCGCGCCCAGTCGAGGGCCCGCGCCGCGCCGAGCCAGAACGCCTCGGGGTCGCGGCAGGCCGATTCGTAGATTTCCGGGTAGCGGCCCGGCAGGCTGGCTCTCGTCATCGGTTGGGCGTTTCCTCGCGGACCGCTCTCCGGCGGCGGGTCGCAGAGTAGCCCATTCTCGCGCGCACGGGAGTGGCCACGGGAGGGAGTGGCCACGGGCGTGACGGCCGCGGCTCGGTGCCCCCCATGAGAAAACCGCCGCACCGGGGCTCCCGATGCGGCGGTCGTCAGCGTGAATTCGCTATCGGATTGGACGTCTCAGGCGTCAGTGCAACGTGTCGTTGCCCGCCTGAAGCTTGTTGATCTCGTCCTTGAGGAGGAGTTTCCGTCGCTTCAGCTCGGCGATGTGGAGGTCGTTCGCCGAAGGTCTGTGGATCGCTTCCTGAATCTCGCGCTCGAGGGCTTCGTGCTTCCGGGCGAGTTGGTTCAGATGCGTCTGCAGCGACATGAGTCGAATCTCCTGTCATCGTTTCGACACAACGAGATTGGCACAGGATGCCGGACCTGTCGAAGCGTTTTCTGCTGCTAAGTCTGATGATTGCTTACCGCGCCGCCTTGTCCGGCGCCGGAGCGTGACGCATGCTCTCGGGCGACGAACGGTCTTCGGGTTCTCAGGTGACGATGGCGGACGAGGCGGGTGAGGGTGCGCAGTCGGACCTCCTGGGCGAACTGGCGCGGCTGCGCGAGGAGCACCGGGATCTCGACAGCGCCATCGAGGCGCTGGAGCGCAGCGTCGCCGGGGACCAGCTCCAGATCCAGCGCCTGAAGAAGCGCAAGCTCACGCTGCGCGACCGCATCTATCACATCGAGGACGCGCTCACGCCGGACATCATCGCCTGATGCCGGTGGACGCCCTCCGGCCCCGCCTTGCCGCGGGCCCGCGCCGCCTGTAAGCGCCCTCTTTTGCCGGGATCAACGATGGCGTCGCCTCCTCCGGTCGCGATCATCATGGGCAGCCAGTCCGACTGGGCGACCATGCGTCATGCCGCCGAGACGCTCGACGCGCTCGGCGTACCCTACGACGCGCGCATCGTGTCGGCCCACCGCACGCCGGACCGGCTCGTCGCCTTCGCCAAGGGCGCGGTCGCGGCCGGCCTCAAGGTGGTGATCGCCGGTGCGGGCGGCGCCGCGCACCTGCCCGGCATGGCGGCCGCGATGACCCGCCTGCCGGTCTTCGGCGTGCCGGTGGAGTCGAAGGCCCTCTCCGGCCAGGACAGCCTGCTCTCCATCGTCCAGATGCCGGCGGGCATCCCGGTGGGGACCCTGGCGATCGGCCGGGCCGGGGCGGTGAACGCGGCCCTGCTCGCCGCCGCCGTCCTGGCGCTGACCGATCCGGACCTGGCGGAGCGCCTGGAGGCGTGGCGCGCGGCCCAGAGCGCCTCGGTGGCCGAACGGCCGGTGACGGAAGAGAACGCGTGACGGACAAGATCCTCGGCCCCGGCTCCATCCTCGGCATCGTCGGTGGGGGCCAGCTCGGGCGCATGATCGCGCTCGCGGCGGCCGATTACGGCCTCAAGGCGCATGTCTACGCGCCCGACGCGGACAGCCCCGCCTTCGACGTGGCCGCCCGGACCACCTGCGCGGCCTACGACGACGCCGCGGCGCTGGCGGATTTCGCCCGCGGCGTCGACGTCGTGACCTACGAGTTCGAGAACATCCCGCACGCCACCGCCGACGTCCTCGCCCGGCACGCCGTCCTGCACCCGAACGCGCGCGCGCTCTCGACCACGCAGGACCGGCTCTCCGAGAAGGAGTTCATCAACGGCCTGGGCATTCCGACGGCGCCGTTCCGGGCGGTGGACACGCCCGACGACCTCGACCGGGCGATCGAGGTGATCGGCCTGCCGGCCGTGCTCAAGACCCGCCGCTTCGGCTACGACGGCAAGGGGCAGCGCATGCTCCGCGAGCGGGCCGAAGGCGACCGCAACGCCCTGTTCGCCGAGTTCGGCGGCGCGCCGCTGATCCTGGAGGGCTTCGTGCCGTTCGAGCGCGAGGTCTCGGTGGTGAGCGCGCGCGGGCGCGACGGCAGCTTCGCGGCCTACGACCTCTGCGAGAACGAGCACCGCGACCACATCCTCGCGCTGACCCGGGTGCCGGCGCCCGGCGTGTCCGCCGAGACGGGCCGCGCCGCCGTCGAGATCGCTCGGCGGATCGCCGACGCCCTCGACTATGTCGGCGTGCTCGCCGTCGAGATGTTCCTCGTCCGCGAGGACGGGGCGGAGCGGCTCGTGGTCAACGAGATCGCGCCCCGGGTGCACAATTCCGGCCACTGGACCAGCGAGGGCGCGCTGACCTCGCAGTTCGCCCAGCACGTCCGCGCCGTCTGCGGCTGGCCGCTGGGCGATGCGGGCCGGGTCGGCGGCCTGCCCGTCGAGATGCGCAACCTGATCGGCGCCCAGGCGGACGACTGGCACGCCCTGCTGGCCGAGCCCGGCGCCCACCTGCACCTGTACGGCAAGGGCGAGGCGCGCCCCGGCCGCAAGATGGGCCACGTCACGCGCCTCGGGCCGGGTCCGACCGGATCCTGAGGCTTCGAGGGCACACCCGCGTCGCCGCGTGATCGCCGGAGGGCCGTCCGCGGCCCCGCGGAACGGTCGAGCCATACCTTCGCCACATCCCGCCGCTTCCACGACAGTGTGGTCGGTTCCGAATGCTGCCGCTCGACCCCGCCCGCACCGCTTCGGTCCCGCCGGGACCGGCGGGGGCCGGATCACGACGCGGCGCTTCTTAAGCCGGCCTTCACCGTGATGCGCGACGGTGCCCCGAACTCGGGCGTGCCCGGCGCTCGGCGCGGGCTCTTGGACTGTGAGGGGCGGGGCGGGCGCGCGCGGAGCGGGCGACGCCTCGGGGAGAGTGGGGCAATGAACGTACGCAACCGGCTGGGACGGAAGACGGCACTGATCGGCGCGGCCTTGGTCTCGGCTGCCGGCCTCGCGGGCTGCGAGACCGTCGGCAGCGCGGCCGGTCCGCGGCAATACGCGGTCCTGGAGAAGGACACGACCGGCGCCACGAACGTCAACATCGCCTCCCTGACCGAGGTCGTGCAGCGCAACCCGAACGACGCGGCGGCCTACAACACCCGCGGCGCCGCCTACGCCCGCGCCGGCCAGTTCAACGACGCCATCGGCGACTTCACCAAGGCGATCCAGCTCGATCCGAACTCCGCCTCCGCCTACAACAACCGCGCCCTGGCGAACCGCCAGATCGGCCGCGACGGCCCGGCGCTGCAGGACTTCTCCAAGGCGATCGGGATCGATCCGAATTACGGGCCGGCCTATATCGGCCGGGCCAATGTCGAGCGCGCGCAGGGCAACCTCGACCAGGCGCTGAACGACCTCAACGTCGCGATCCGCCTGAGTCCCGAATCCGCGCAGGCGTACCATGCCCGCGGCCTCGTGAAGCAGAAGCAGGGCCAGGACACCCAGGCGATCGCCGATTTCGACGCCGCCATCGACCGCGACCCGTTCGTGGCCGCGCCCTACGCGGCCCGCGGCCAGAGCCTGATCGCGACCAACCAGTACGCGAAGGCGATCGAGGACTACAACGCCGCGCTCAACGTGAACGCCAAGGACGCCACGTCCTGGGCCTATCGGGGCCTCGCCTACGAGAAGCAGGGCCAGCGCAAGGAGGCGATGGAGAACTACCAGCGCGCCTCGACGATCGACCCCAACAACACCGTCGCGCGGGCCGGCCTCGGCCGCGTGCAGGGCGGTGTCGGCACGCTGTTCAACTGACCGCTCCGTCATCGCGCGCGGAGCGAGGCGGCCCGGGGCAGCGCGACACGTTCGCGCGCGGCGCCACCGGATCGCTCCGCTCCGCCCGCAGGGACGGTGCCAGCGCCTGAGGCGAACTACGCCGCCAGCAGGCCGTTCTCGTCCTGCGTGATCCGGCGCAGGTGGTGGACGGTGTCGCCGAGCTGGTACTCGATCATGGCGAGCCGCTTGAAGTGGTGGGCGCCGATATACTCGAGCGTCATGCCGATGCCGCCGTGGAGCTGCACCGCCTCCTGGCCGACGTAGCGGCAGGCCTTGTTGATCTGCACCTTCACGGCCGACAGGGCCGCCGCCCGCGCGCGCGGCTCGGGTGTGTCCACCATCATGGCGGCGTAGAGCGCCATGGAGCGGGCCTGCTCCAGCTGGATCAGCATGTCGACGGCGCGGTGCTGCAGCGCCTGGAACGAGCCGACGCTGACGCCGAACTGCTTGCGGGTCTTGAGGTACTCCACCGTGAGCTTGTGGAGCGCGTCCATGGAGCCGACCGCCTCGGCGGCGAGCGCCGCGATCCCGTGCTCCACCACCCGCTCCAGGAGCGGCAGGCCGCCCTCCGGGTCGCCGAGCGCGGCGTCGGCCGGGAGCGTCACGTCTGAGAAGGACACCTCGGCGGCCCGGCCGCCGTCCTGGGTCGGGTAGGCCTCGATGGCGACGCCGGGGGCGTCGGTCGGGACGAGGAACAGGCCGATCCCGCTCGGGGCGCGCCGCTCGCCCGAGACGCGGGCCGAGACCACCATCAGGCCGGCCGCGTCGGCATTGGGCACGACGCTCTTCGCCCCGCTCAGCACGTAGCCGTCGCCGCTGCGACGGGCTGTCGTCGCCACGTCGGCGAGGTCGTAGCGGGACTGGCGCTCGGTGTGGGCGAGGGTCAGGCGGAGGTCGCCGGCGACGAGTCCCGGGACGAGGCGCTCCCGCTGCGCGGCGCTGCCGCCGAGCCGCAGGGCCGTCGAGCCCAGCACGAGGCTCGCGAGCAGGGGCTCGACCACGAGGTTGCGGCCCACCGCCTCCATGACCAGCATGGTCTCGACCGGGCCGCCGCCGAGGCCGCCCTCGTCCTCGGAGAAGGGCAGGCCGGCGACGCCGAGTTCCGCGAAGGCCGCCCAGCCGTCCTCGGGGAAGCCGAGAGGCGCCTTGAGGCGCGCCTGCCGGCTCTCCAGCGACGGGTAGAGGTCGGCGGCCAGCCGCTCGACGCTGTCGCGCAGGAGTGACTGGTCCTCGTTCAGGTCGAAATCCATGGTGTTCCCTCGCGGATGTCGTCGGAGGCGCCCGGCACCTCAGGATGAGGGGGAGGACGGGTCGAGGCGACCGCTCACAACCCCAGGATGCCCTTGGCGATGACGTTGTGCTGGATCTCGTTCGAGCCGCCGTAGATCGAGACCTTGCGGTTGTTGAAGTAGCTCGGCGCCGCCGCGTCGACCCAGTCGAAGCCGCCGGGCAGGTTGTTGGCCCCGGCCCCGCGCGCGGGCGCCGCCAGGGCGAAGGGCCCGGCGAGCTCCACCAGCAATTCTGTCGCCGCCTGCTGGAGCTGCGAGCCGCGGATCTTGAGGAGCGAGGAGGCGGGGTCCGGCTCCACCGAATCCGCCCTTCCCTGCTTGGCGGCCACCCGCATCTGGGTGATCTCCAGGGCCTTCAGCTCGACCTCGACCTCCGCGACGCGGGCGCGGAAGGCGGGATCGTCCCACATCGTGCCGGGCCCGGCCGGCATCTCGCGGGCCAGCCGCTTGATCCGGGCGATCCGCTCCTTGGTCAGCCCGATCCGGGCGATGCCGGTGCGCTCGTTGGCGAGCAGGAATTTCGCGTAGTCCCAGCCCCGATTCTCCTCGCCGACGAGGTTCTCCACGGGCACGCGCACGGCGTCGAAGAAGACCTCGTTGACCTCGTGCCGCCCCTCCAGTGTCAGGATCGGCCGCACGGTGATCCCGGGCGTCGTCATGTCGATGAGCAGGAAGGAGATGCCGCGCTGCTTCTTGGCCTCGAAATCGGTGCGCACCAGGCAGAAGATCCAGTCGGCGTGCTGGCCGAGCGTGGTCCAGGTCTTCTGGCCGTCCACGACGTAGTGGTCGCCGTCGCGCACCGCCTTGGTCTTCAGCGAGGCGAGGTCCGAGCCGGCGCCGGGCTCGGAGAAGCCCTGGCACCACCAGTCGTCGAGGTTGGCGGCGCGCGGCAGGAAGCGCGCCTTCTGGTCCTGCCGCCCGAAGGTCGCCAGCACCGGGCCGAACATGTAGCAGTTGAACTGCTGGGGTAGCGGCACCGCCGCCTGGAACAGCTCCTCGGTGTAGATGTAGCGCTGGATCGGGGTCCAATCCCGGCCGCCCCATTCCTGCGGCCAGTGCGGCACCGCCCAGCCCTTGGCGTTGAGGATCCGCTGGCTCGTGACGTAGTCCTCCTTCGAGAGGCTGCGCCCCTCCGAGACCTTTTTCCGGATCTCCGCCGGGATTTCTTCGCGGCAGAAGCTCCGGACCTCGTCGCGGAACGCGATCTCTTCCGGCGTAAAGCGGAGATCCATCGTCAGCCTCCGATCTCGAACAGGCCGGCGCAACCCTGGCCACCGGCGACGCACATGGTCACGACGGCGTAGCGCGCGCCGCGGCGGCGGCCCTCCAGCAGGGCGTGGCCCACGAGCCGCGCCCCCGACATGCCGAACGGGTGGCCGACCGCGATGGCGCCGCCGTTGACGTTGACCTTCTCGGGGTCGATCCCGAGCGTGTCGCGGCAGTAGACCGATTGGGACGCGAAGGCCTCGTTCAGCTCCCACAGGTCGATGTCGGAGACGCGCAGGCCCTGCCGCTCGAGGAGCCGCGGCACCGCGAAGACCGGGCCGATGCCCATCTCGTCCGGCCCGCAGCCCGCGGAGGCGAAGCCCCGGAAAGTGCCGAGTGGGGTGAGGCCCCGCCGCGCCGCCTCGTCGGCCGACATCAGCACGCTGGCCGAGGCGCCGTCCGAGAGCTGGCTGGCATTGCCCGCCGTGATGAAGGCCCCCTCCCCGCGCACGGGCTTGAGCTTGGACAGCCCCTCCAGATTCGTGTCCGGGCGGTTGCCCTCGTCCTTGGCGAGCCGCGTCTCGACCTCCCGGGTCTCGCCGGTGGCCTTGTCGGTCACCGCCATGACGGCGCTCATCGGGACGATCTCGTCGTCGAACAGCCCGCGTTCCTGCGCCGCCGCGGTCCGTCGCTGGCTCTCCAGGGCGAAGTGGTCCTGCGCCTCCCGGGAGATCCGATAGCGCTCCGCCACGATGTCGGCGGTCTCGATCATCGGCATGTAGATCGCCGGCAGATGCGCCTCCAGCCAGGCGTTGCGGGTCAGCTCCCGCTGGACCTTCGGTTGGACGAGGCTGATCGACTCGACGCCGCCGGCCACCGCCACCGGCACGCCGTCGAGGATGATCCGGCGCGCCGCGCTGGCGATCGCCTCCAGGCCCGAGGCGCAGAAGCGCGAGACCGTGACGCCGGCCGACTCGACCGGGATCCCCGCCACCAGGGCCGCGTGGCGGGCGACGTTGCCGCCCGTGGCGTTCTCGGGATAGCCGCAGCCGAGCACCACCTCCTCGACGGCCGCGGGCTCCAGGAGCGCCCGGTCCAGGGCGCCGCGGATCGCGTGGGCCGCGAGGTCGGCGCCGCGGGTGAGGTTCAGCGCGCCGCGATGCGCCTTGCCGATGGGCGTGCGGGCGGTCGAGACGATCACCGCGTCGGTCATGATCGCTCTCCCGCTCAAGCGTTCTTCAGGCCGGCGAAGCTGCCGCCCTCGGCGGCGAGCTTCTTCAGGAGCGGCGCCGGCTCCTGGCTGTCGTCGCCGGTCTCTGCCGCGAAGCGCGACAAGGCTTCGGCGACGGTCTTCAATCCGACCGTGTCGGCCCAGTGCATCGGGCCGCCGCGCCAGGCGGGCCAATTGTAGCCGTTGATCCAGATCGTATCGATGTCGCCGGGCCGGGCCGCGATGCCCTCCTCCAGGATCCGCGCGCCCTCGTTGACCATCGGGTACATGAGCCGCGCGACGATCTCGTCGGCCGTGAAGCTGCGGCGCGCGACGCCGTGCTCGGCGGCGACGCGCGCGATCAGCGCCTCCACCTCCGGGTCGCGCGTGCCGGCGCGGGCGCCGTCCGGGTAAAGGTAGAAGCCGCGTCCGGTCTTCTGGCCGAACCGGCCCTGCTCGGCGAGCGAGTCAGCCACCGGCGCCCGACCGCCGAAATCCTTGCGCGAGCGCCAGCCGATATCGAGCCCGGCGAGGTCAGCCATGGCGAAAGGCCCCATCCGGAAGCCGAAGCCAGTGACCGCCGCGTCGACCTCGTGCGGCAGCGCGCCCTCGAGCAGCAGCCGCTCGCCGGCCCGGCTGCGGCGCTCCAGCATCCGGTTGCCCACGAAGCCGAAGCAGACGCCCACCGTCACCGGCAGCTTGTTGAGGCGCTTGCCCAGGTCCAGCGCGGTGGCCAGCACGTCCGGCGCGGTTCTCTCCGCACGGACCACCTCCACGAGGCGCATGACGTTGGCCGGGCTGAAGAAGTGCAGGCCGAGCACGTCCTGCGGCCGGCCCGTCACCGCCGCGATGGCGTTCACGTCGAGGTAGGAGGTGTTGGTGGCCAGGATCGCGCCGGGCTTGGCGACCTGGTCGAGCTTGGAGAAGATCTCGCGCTTGACGCCCATGTCCTCGAAGGCCGCCTCGACGACGATGTCGGCCTCCCCGGCGTTCTCCAGGCCGAGCGCCCCCGTGATCCGGCCGACCCGCTCGTCGCGCTGAGCCTCGGTGATCGAGCCGCGCTTGGCCGAGCCGGCGTAGAGCCCCCTCACCCGGTCGAGGCCGCGCGCCAGGGCGCCCTCTTCCGTCTCGATCACCGTCACGGGGATCCCGGCATTGGCGAAGCACATGGCGATGCCGCCGCCCATCGTGCCGGCGCCGATCACCGCGGCCGTGCGGACGGGGCGGCGCGGCGTGTCCTTCGGCAGGCCGGGCACCCGGCCGGCCTCGCGCTCGGCGAAGAAGGCGTAGCGCAGGGCCTTCGAGCGCGGATCCTCCACCAGGGCGCGGAACTCGGCCCGCTCCACCGCCACGGCGGCATCGAAATCCTGCTCCAGGCCGGCGCGCACCGCCCGCGCCAGGGCGTGGACGTTGGTGGCGTCGGGATCGCGCTTCACCGCCTCGGCGGCCTGCGCCTCGAATTTTTCCCGCGCCTCCGGCGTCAGCGTCTCGGACCGGTCGCGCACCCGCGGCAGGGCGCCGGAATCGGCGAGTTCCAGGGCGCGGGTGCGCGCTTCCGCGACGAGGTCGCCGAGCACCACGGCGTCCACGATGCCCAGCGCCGCCGCCGTCTCGGCGGAGACCGGCTCGCCGGTGAGCATCATCGGGAAGGCGGCGTCGGGCCCGATCAGGCGCGGCAGGCGCTGCGTGCCCCCCGCCCCCGGGATGATCCCGAGCTTGATCTCCGGCAGGCCGATCCGGGCCGACGGGGCCGCGACGCGGCCGTGGCAGGCCATCGCCAGCTCCAGGCCGCCGCCGAGGGCCGCGCCGCCGATCGCCGCCACCACCGGCTTCGGGCTGGCGTCGAGCCGGTCCAGGATGTCCGGCAGGCTCGGCGGGCGCTGCGGCTTGCCGAACTCGCCGATATCGGCGCCGCCGACGAACACCTTGCCCTCCGCGGCCAGGACGACGGCCCGGACCGACGCGTCCGCGAGGGCCTTCGTCAGGGCCTCGTCGAGGGCCGCCCGCAGCGCGGCGCCCAGCGCGTTGACCGGCGGGTTGGCGAGCGTGAGCACGGCCACGCCGCCGTCGACCTCCTGACGAACCACCCGATACTCCCTGTTGTTCTGCAATGCAGAATAAGTGTCCGCATTTCGTCGGGATGTTGGTCCGAGTGCCCGCCAGCGTCAAGGACGGGCAAGGTCTGTCATCGGGGTGCGGCCAACTGTTCTGCAATGCAGAAAAGTATCGCCTCGGCCGTTTGACCCGCGGCCCGGGGCCATGCCATCACAACGGCCCTGAACGAGACTCGGTTGCGGACGCCGCCCGGCGCGCGAAGGCCGGGCCGCCGGAGGCACGGGGGAGGATCGCGGTGCACGGCAAGGATCGGGGCGAGCGGCCCGGGAGCGGCTGTCCGGCGCGGGTTCCGGCAGAGGGGAGCGGGCGGTGAGCGACGGTCCCGAGCGCGACCCGGGCGGGCGCCTGCCCGAGATCCTGCGCGGCCGGCTCGCCCTGCCGGTGATCTGCGCCCCGATGTTCATCGTCTCCGGCCCGGAGCTGGTCATCGCCCAGTGCCTGTCCGGGGTTGTCGGCTCCTTCCCCGCGCTGAATGCCCGGCCGGCCGAACTCCTCGACGCGTGGCTCGCGCGGATCACGCAGACGCTCGCGCAGGCCCGCGCCGCCGACCCGTCGCGGCGGATCGCGCCGTTCGCGGTGAACCAGATCGTCCACGCCTCCAACGACCGGCTGGCGCAGGATGTCGAGGCCTGCGTCCGGCACCGAGTGCCGATCATCATCACCTCGCTGCGGGCGCCGGACGCGGTGATCCGCCCGGTCCACGCCTATGGCGGGGTGGTGTTCCACGACGTCACCAATGTCCGCCACGCCGAGAAGGCGCTGGAGGCCGGCGTCGACGGGCTGATCCTGGTCTGCGCCGGGGCGGGCGGGCACGCGGGGACACTGAGCCCCTTCGCCCTGGTGGGCGAGATCCGGCGGTTCTACGACGGGCCGCTGATCCTGTCGGGGGCGATCACCTCGGGCTCCGCGATCCTGGCGGCCCAGGCCATGGGCGCCGACCTCGCCTACATGGGCACCCGCTTCATCGCCACCCGGGAGGCGAACGCGGCGGCGGCCTACAAGGACATGATCGCTGGCAGCGCCGCCGCCGACATCCTCTACACCCCCTACTTCACCGGCGTTCCGGGCAACTACCTGACGCCGAGCATCCGCGCCGCCGGGCTCGATCCCGAGGCCCTGCCGGTGCGCGACAAGACCGCGATGGACTTCGGCAGCGCCAGCGTGAAGGCGTGGCGCGACGTCTGGGGTGCCGGCCAGGGTGTCGGCACCATCGCGGACGCGCCGGCGACCGCCGACCTCGTCGCCCGGCTCGCCCGGGAATACGCGGCGGCGCGAGCGCGGACGGCCGGCACCTCCGCGGACTACGCCGCGGACTACGTTGCAGACCGCGACGGCGGGGCCGTTCCGTGAGCGTCCGCCTCGCCGATCCGGAGCCCGGGATCCGGCTCGTCACGATCGACCGGCCGGAGCGGCGCAACGCCCTCGACCGGGCGACCTACGCGGGCCTGACCGGCGCCCTGGAGGCCGCGGGACGGGACGCGGAGGTGCGCGCCCTGGTCCTCACCGGCGCGGGCGAATGCTTCACCGCCGGCAACGATCTCAAGGATTTCCAGGACGTCGAGACCGGGGGCGACAGTCCCGGCCTCACCTTCCTCAAGGCCCTGCGCGCCTGCCCGCTCCCGGTCGTGGCCGCCGTGGAGGGCCACGCGGTCGGCATCGGCACGACGCTGCTGCTCCACTGCGACCTCGCCTACGCGGGGGACGGGGCACGGTTCCGCCTGCCCTTCACGGCCCTGGGCCTCAGCCCGGAGGGCGGGTCGAGCTACCTTTTGCACCTGGTGGCGGGATCGAAACGCGCCGCCGAGCTGCTGATGCTCGGCGAGCCCTTCACGGCCGCGGACGCCGCCGCGGCCGGCCTCATCAACGCCGCCGTCCCGGCCGGGACGGCCCTGGAGACCGCACTCGCCAAGGCGCGCGCGCTCGCCGCCCTGCCCCGGGTCTCGATCGCCGCCACCAAGCAGGCGCTGCGGCGCGGCCACGACGACAGCGTCGCCCGCGCCCTCGACGCCGAGGCGGAGGTCTTCCACGCCCTCCGCCGCGGTCCGGCGGCGCAGGCGGCCTTCGCGGCGTTCCTGCGCCGATGAGCGGGCGGATGGAGGTAGAGGCCGGCCCGCGCGCCGGATCCGACATCGGGCTCGACACAGCCGAGCCCGACGCGGCCGGCGCCGGCGCGAAGGAGGACCGGCACTTCGTCACGGCCCTGGCCCGGGGGCTGTCGGTGCTCGCCTGCTTCGGCCCGGGGCGCACGAGCCTCGCCAACCACGACATCGCGGAGGCCTGCGGCCTGCCGCGCTCCACCGTGTCGCGGCTGACCTACACGCTGACCAAGCTCGGCTACCTGCAGCACATGCCCGAACTCGGCCGCTACCGCCTCGGCACCGCCACCATCGCGCTGAGCTCGGCCGCCCTGGGCGGCCTCGACGTCCGCGCCATCGCCCGGCCGGTGCTGCGCGCGGTCGCGGAGGCGGCCAACGCCTCGGTCGGCCTCGGGGTGCGGGACCGGCTCAGCATGCGCTACGTCGACTGCCAGCGCGGCCCGGCGGCGATCTCGCTCAACCTCGACACCGGCTCGCGCATCTCGCTGGCCCGCAGCGCCATGGGCCGCGCCTACGTCGCGGTCTGCCCGGACCGGGAGCGCGCGGGCATCTACGAGGACCTGAAGGCGCTGGATCCCGTGGCCTGGCCGGTGCTGCGCGCCGGCCTCGACCGGGCGGTGGAGGAGCACCGGGAACTCGGCTGCTGCACCTCGTTCGGCGAGTGGCAGGAGACGGTCTGCGCCATCGCGGTGGGGTTCCATCCCGGCGGCGGGCTGCCGCCCATGTCGGTCAATTGCGGTGCCCCCACCGTCATCACCGACGCGCGCTTCCTCCTGGAGGTGGCGCGCCCGAGACTGATCGACGCCGTGCGCAGCCTCGACGGCGTCATGGGAGCCTGAGGACCATCGCGATGGATGCCGTTGCCGACCTGCCGCTCGCCGGAATCCGCGTCCTCGACCTGTCCCGGGTCCTGGCCGGGCCCTGGTGCGCGCAGGTGCTGGGCGATCTCGGCGCCGACGTGATCAAGGTCGAGCACCCGGAGCGCGGCGACGACACCCGCGACTGGGGCGTGCCGACGAGCCCCGGCAACACCTCGTATTTCGACAGCGTGAACCGCAACAAGCGCTCGATCGGCGTCGACCTCGCCACGCCGGAGGGGCTGGCGATCGTCAAGGCGCTCGCCCGCGAGAGCGATGTGCTGGTCCAGAACTTCAAGACCGGCGGGGCCGAGAAGCTCGGCCTCGGCTACGCGGACCTGTCGGCGGAGAATTCCGGCCTGATCTACTGCTCGATCGCCGGCTACAGCTCCGACGGCTCCGAGGCCAGCCGGCCCGGCTACGACCTCGTGGTCCAGGGCGAATCCGGCGTGATGGCGCTCAACGGCGAGGCCGGGGGACCGCCCCTCAAGTTCGGGGTCGCGGCGGTCGACCTGTTCACCGGCCAGTTCGCCGCCCAGGCCGTGCTGGCCGCCCTGTACCAGCGGGAGCGGACCGGGCGCGGCCGGACCGTCGACCTCGCCCTGTTCGATTGCGGCGTGGCGCTGACCTCCTATTACGGCCTGGAGGCGCTCGCCCGGGGGATCGATCCGCCCCGCTACGGCAACGCCCACCCGTCGATCGTGCCCTACGGGGTGTTCGAGGCCGGCGACGGGCCGGTGGTGATCACGGTCGGCAACAACGGGCAGTACCGCCGCTTCTGCGAGCAGGTGCTGGAGCGGCCGGACTGGGTCGCCGACCCGCGCTTCGCCACCAACCTCGACCGGTCGCGCAACCGCGCCGCCTTCATCCCCGTGCTGGAGGCCGAGCTCGCCAAGTGGGAGCGCGCGCCGCTGATCGCCCGGCTGCGGGCGGCGGGCATCCCCTGCGGCGAGGTGATGGGCCTGCGCGAGGCGCTCACCTGCGACCGCGCCCGGGAGGCCGGGCTGGTGGTCGCGGCACCGGAGGCGGCCTCCGCGAACGCCCACGTCATCGCCCCGCCCTACCGGCTCAACGGCCGCCGGCTGCCGGTGCGGCGCATGCCGCCCGGTCTCGGGGATTCGAGCGCCGAGATCCTGGCCGAGCACCTGGACTACCCCGAGGCCGCGCGCGACGCGCTGCGGGCGAAGGGCGTGGTCCGCTAGGCTGCCGCCGCCCGCCGGCGCGCGCCCCGGGCTAGCGCAGCACGCCCTCGGCGAGGGCCCGCTGGATGCCCCGGACATCCGCGCCCTTCTTCAGGGTGCGCTGGATCGGCTCCGCCGCCCCCGAGACCCAGATCTTCAACTCGGCGTCGAGGTCGAACGTGCCGGCGGTCTCGACCGAGAAGCGCACGATCGCGCGGTACGGCACCGACAGGAACTCGACCTTGCTGCCGGTCACGCCCTGGACGTCGATCAGGATGACGCGGCGCTCGGTGAACACGAACACGTCCCGGATGATCTTGAAGGCGAGCCGCGCCGACTCGCCCTCGATCAGGATGCCGTCGAGCCGGCGCTCCAGGGAGGCCGCGTCGACGGCCGAGCCGTGTCCGAGCAATCCGTCCAGTAGGCCCATGGCCGATCATCTCGTGCTGGTCCGCGTCGATGCCGAGGATGGCGCCTGAGCGTCGCCGCGGCAACCGCCCGCCGTCAGGCGCAGATCGAGGCGTCCGACTGCCCCTCGGGCTGGCACTGGGCGTCGAAGCTTCGCGCGAGTTCGGCGAGGCTGACGGAGCCGAGCCGCGCGACCAGGAGCGCCTCGGCCTCGCGCAGCGTGTCCTCGACCGCCGCGTTGACGACCTTCTCGACCGCGCAGGCCGGGTTCGCGCGATCGCTGCCGATCGCGAAGATGCGGGGGCCGCCGACCGCGCGGTGGACGTCGAGCAGCGAGACCGCGTTCAGGTCCGCCGCGATGGACCATCCGCCGCCGTGCCCCTTCTCGGATTTCACGTAGCCCGCGGTTCTGAGCCCCGCCATCGTCCGGCGGACGACCACGGGGTTCGTCCCGAGCATCCGCCCGATCGCTTCGGACGTCATCGGTCCGTCGTGGCGCGCCATGTGAAGCAGCACATGGAGCGTCCGGGAGAGGCGGCTGTCGGTGCGCACCCGCCGATCCATCACACCGGGCCCGGGATTGGCAACCGTGCCGGATCACGATACTTATCAAGTTGCGTGATGGAGTGGAGCCCAGCGGTGCGCGAGTTCGAGAACCCCGATCGGTGGGACAAGGTCGCCGAGCACTACGCGACGACCGCCCACCCGTTCACCGCGCGCTTCGCGGAGGCGGCGCTCGCGCGGGTGCCGCTGACCGGGCGAAGCCGCGTCCTCGACGTCGCGGCCGGCACCGGTGCCCTGGCGCTGGCCGCGGCGCGGACGGGGGCGCAGGTCCTCGCGGTCGATTTCGCGCCCGGCATGGTCGCGCGCATTGCCGGGGCGGCCCTGCCCAACGTCGACGCGCGGGTCATGGACGGCCAAGCCCTCGACCTGCCTGACGGCGGCTTCGACGCGGTGTTCTCGATCTTCGGGGTGATCATGTTCCCCGACTGGCGGAAGGGCCTCGCCGAGATGGCGCGCGTGACGCGGCCCGGGGGGCGGGGCGTCGTGGCGACCTGGCAGGACCAGGGCGCGGCGACGTTCCTGCTGCTCGGCGAGATCCGCCGCCGGCTGTTCCCCGAACGCGAGAGCCGGGCGATGCCCGACGGGGTGCGGGCGCTCGGCGATCCGGCCGGGTTCACCCGGGAGCTGGTCGCGGCCGGGTACGCGGCTCCCCGGATCGACCGGGTGACCTTCGACTACGCGCTCGACGTCGCCCTTCTGGACGACCCCGACACGGTGTTCGGCCTGTCGCCGGACTGGGTCGACCTGAGCGCGGACGACCGGGCCGCGGTGATCGCGGAGGCGCGGCGCATGGCGGGCGATCGACCCGTCCTGCCGATCCCCTCCACTGCCCTGATCGGCGTCGCGGAGCGCTGAGCGCCGCTTCGCGCGGGACCCGGCGTCTCAGCGGGTCTCGCGCGCGTCCGCGAGCCGCGCCCGCGCGTCGTCCAGAACCCGGGTCAGGGCCGCGTCCCACGAGACCCGCGGCTGCCAGCCGGTGGCGGCGTGGAGGCGGCCGGCATCGCCCGCGGCCAGGGGGATCTCGGTCGGCCGCACCCGCTCCGGGGCGATGCGGATCTCGAAGGGGACCCGGGCTCGCGCGCGCAGGTCCTCGAGGACGCTGGCGATCGTCCGCGGCTGGCCCGAGCTGATGTTGAACACGCTCCCGTCCGCGAGGGAGTCCGCGCGGCCGATCAGGTCGGCGTAGGCGTTCGCCACGTCGGCGACGTCGAGGAAGTCGCGGTAGGACGAGAGGTTGCCGACCTCCAGGCAGGGCGGCACGAGGCCGGCCTCGATCCGGGCGATCTGTCCCGCGAAGGAGGCCACGACGAAGCGCTCGTCCTGGCCGGGACCGATATGGTTGAACGGCCGCAGCACGACGAGCTTCACGCCGATGCGGGGCAGCAGGTCGCGGAGCAGCTGCTCGCCGACCCACTTCGACCGGGCGTAGGTGTTGCGCGGCAGGGGCTCGACCGCCTCGCTGAGGGCGTGGCCGGCGAGGAACGCGCTGCCGTAGACCTCGCCGGAACTGACGAAGAAGAAGGTGCAGCCCGGCACCGCCTCCACCGCGGCCACGAGGTTCATCAGGCCGTTGACGTTGACCCGCCACGTCTGGCCCGGGCCGCTCGCAGAATCCGCCACCGAGGCGAGGCCCGCCAGGTGCAGGATCGCGGTCGGCCGGAACCGCGCCACGAAGCCGCCGAGCGCGGCCTCGTCGAGGAGGTCGATCGCCGCGTAGGTGACGCCGTCCGGCAGGCGCGGCGACCGCCCCCGCCCGATCCCGGCCACGCAGTCGCCCGCCCGCGCCGCCGACTCCGCCGTCGACCCCGCCGTCGCCCCCGCCAGGAGCGGCAGGACGTGGCCGCCCACGAAACCGGCCGCCCCGGTGACGAGGATGCGCCGCGGGGCCGGGCCGCCGGACCCGTGGGGAGAGGGCGCGCTCACGGCGCGATCCGGGCGGGGAGCGTCACCTAGCCCGGGTTCCGGGTTCCCCAGCGCACGCCCATGCTGCCCTGCCCGGCCCCCGGTGAGCTGCCGGCATCGGCGCCGATCGCCGGGCCGGAGGCGGTCTTCGGCCGGTGCTGCGAGCCGGCCGCCAGGGGCTGCGACGCCAGCGTGTCGGGCACCTCGGACAGAACTTCCTCGTCGCGATCGGTCGCGAACTGGCCCGCCTTGCGGAAGGTCCAGAGATAGCCCGGCACCACCGCCTCCGCGGCGGTCGGCGTGATCCCGATCCCCTCGAAGGTCCGGCCCTCGGCCTTGGCGGCCTCCGAGACGACGTTGTCGTTCTGGAGCAGGGTGACCTGATCGCGGGTCAGCTTCAGCGAATCCGGCAGCAGGCCGAAGGTCAGCGTGTCGGCGATCTCCAGCATGCGGGCCTGGAGCTTGGCCGCCGGCACGGGCAGGTCCACGACGACCCGCTTCCGCCGGATCGTCTTCAGCATGTAGCGCACGAAATGCTCCAGCGTGCCCACCTCCGGGCCGCCGAGCTCGTAGACCTTGCCGGGCGCCAGGGTGCCGTCGACCGCGCGGGCGATCGCCTCGGCGACGTCGCCCACGAAGGCCGGCTGGAAGCGGGACTGGCCGCCGGCGAGCGGCAGGACCGGGAGCGCCCGGGCGAGGCCGGCGAAGCGGTTGAAGAAGCTGTCGCCCGGCCCGAAGATCAGCGAGGGCCGGAACACCACCGCGTCCGGGCAGGCGGCGAAGACCCGCGCCTCGCCCTCGGCCTTGGTGCGCGCGTAGAGCGACGGCGAGGCCGGATCGGCGCCGATCGCCGAGACCTGGATCATCCGCGCGCCCTGGCGCGCGGCGGCGCGGGCGATCGCCTCGGCCCCGTCGACCTGCAGCCGCGCGAAGCTCTGGGAGCCGGTCTCCTGCAGGATGCCGACGAGGTTGATCAGCACGTCCGACCGCTCGGCGGCCCGGGCCACCGAATCGGGGTAGCGCAGGTTCGCCTGGACGGCGACGATCTGGTTGACCTTGCCGAGCGGCTGCAGGAACAGCGCGAGGTCCGGCCGGCGCACCGCGACGCGGATCCGGTAGCCGCGCTTGGCCAGCGCCCGCACCACGTGCCGGCCCAGGAAGCCGGAGCCGCCGTAGATCGTCACGAGCTGGTCCTGCGGGCGCAGGGGTCCGGGCGCGGCGGCGGAATGCGTCTGCTCGCTGGTGTGCGCCGTCGCGGACGCCGTCGTGTTGTCTTGGCCGCTCATCGCCGTGGTCTCGAGCTCCTCGCGCGCCTCGGGGCGCCGTCAGGCGGCCTACTTAGCCTAACTTCGGCGCGATGGGAGCCGCCGAATGCGCCGCCGCGCCATTCCGGTGAACAGCGCGGGGCGGATGATCGCGGCCGAGGGACCGCGCGCCGGCTCGCGGGAGGCTGATCACGGGGCTGGAACGGGTGCCGCCGCCGTGCATTCTTCCCCACCATACGGCCCTGCCGAATCGCGCGGATGGGACGCGCCGGGGACTTCGATGATTGTAGGGATGCTCGTTTCCGCGGCGATCGCGGTGCTCGGTCTGCTGGTGGCGCTCGGGTACGTCGGCCACCCGATCGACGCGCAGCTCGTCAGCAACTACGGCTGGAGCATCCTGATCATCGGCGTCGCGCTGTTCGTGCTGTTCACCTGGGCCCGGTACAGCCGGACGCGCCGACGGCGCTCCGTCTGACGCCCGGCCTCAGGCGACCTTGATTCGGCGGCGCATCTCCCGCGCCACGGCCGGGCGCGCGCTCGGCCGGCCGCTGACCGCCCGCGGGGCGCCGACGATGAGGCTCTGGCGCTCGCGCGCGATGAACGCCGTCGGCATCTCGGCCTGGAGGTCGGCCTCCATGTCGCGCAGCGCCGTGTCGGAATGGGCCGGGTGCAGGTGGATGATCCCGAGCGCCTTCACGCCGGCGTTCCGGGCGAGCTCCACGCCCTTCTGCCAGGTCGAGTGCCCCCAGCCCCGGCAGGTCGGATATTCCCCGTCGGTGAACATGCCGTCGTAGACCATCAGGTCGGCGTCGGCGACGAAGGCGGCGAGCTCCGGATCCGGCCACGGGTCGCTGTGCTCGATGTCGCTGATCAGGCACAGGCGTCGGCCGCCGTGCTCGAACCGGTAGCCGACCGATCCCTGCGGATGATTCAGCAGGATCGTGGCGACGCGTGTGCCGTCCGGGAAGGCCAGGGTCTGGCCCGCCTCGAAGCCGTGGTGGTGGAAGGTGCAGCACAGCTTGTCGAGCGTAACCGGGAAGAGCGGCGGCGCGAACAGGCGGTCGAGGGTCGGCCCGGCCGATTCGCCGCCGAGGTTGCCGCAATAGGTGTTGATCACCCGGTCGGGATCGAGGACCGCCGGCTTGAAGAAGGGCAGACCCGCGGTGTGGTCGAGATGCAGGTGGCTGAACAGCAGGTCGACTTCCTGGGGCAGATCGGTCCGGTGACCCTGCCCGAGGTTGTAGATGCCCGAGCCCGCGTCGACGATGAACATGCGCTGGCCGCACCGCACCTCGATGCAGGGCGTGCTGCCGCCGAACTCGGCGTATTGCGGGCCGCTGACGGGCGTCGAGCCGCGGACGCCCCAGAAGCGCAGTGCGAGGTCCTGGTCGGCCGCCAGGATGGTCGGCTCGGAACTGTTCGACATGGCGATCACGAATCCGCGGACAGTCGGTCCCGATCACTTATGATCGAAACCCCGTCGCCGTTCCGGGAAGGTAGCTTTGAATACGGCAGGCCGACGGAGCAGGTGTACCGCTCATCCCCTGCCGTATCATGAATTGGTGTGCCGCACGCGGTCGTGATGTGCGTCCGCGCACACGCACGGGCCGCCGCGAAGGGCCTTCGCATGCTCAGAGAGGCTCCGCGGCGGCCAGGAGACCGGCCGGCGACCCGGCCAGAATCGGGCGGCCGGTCGCCGATCCGGCGAGTCCCGCGGCCAGCCAGGACGGGAGTGCGTCGCTGTACCGCGTCGGGAGCGGCGCGACCAGGGCCCCGAACGGGTCGGGCGCCCGCTCGTAGACCGGCACGAAGCCCGCCATCTGCCGCGGCGACAGGCCCGATCCGGGCGCGGCCCAGCCGGCCCAGACCGTCTCGGGCACCGGGCGATGGACGCGATGGCCCGGCACGACCACCACCTCCTGCCCGGCGAAGGCCAGGGCCTCCGGCCGGCTGATGTCCCCCACCGCGCCGCCCCGGGCCGTGTAGGCCGCCCAGAAGGCGTTCTGCCCGCCGTCGGAATAGGTGGTGCGCACGGCGGGCTCGCCCGCCTCGGCGAGCGCGGCCATCCGCGCCTCCTCGACCGCCCGGCGTGTGGTGACGGCCGCCTCGACGGCGGGATCCCGGGCGGGCGCGAAGGCGTACCGGCCCGCGACGACCGAGACCTGCAGCTCCTCCCGGCTGGCCTCGAACCGGTCGGAGCCGGCCTTGAGCTCCCGCCAGAAGGCGATGTTGGGATCGGTCCGGTGGCGGGCCATGTTCTCGGCCGTCATCCGGAACGGGTAGGACTGGAACTGGAAGGCCGCCTGCCCGCCGTTCAGCGCGTCCCGGGCGATGGCGTAGATCTCGCCGACCGTGCCGTTGGTCATGGCGAAGCAGCCCATGGACGAGCAGATCCCGTGCACCATCACGGCGGAGCCGGTGCCGCCATGGGCCCGGTCGTAGGCGTTGGGATAGCCGACGTCGAAGGACAGATAGTAGTGCGAGTTCGGGTTCATCTGGCGCCGGGGCACGGCGTAGAACCCCTCCGGGGTCTGACGGTCGCCGGTCTTGCGCTTGGGCCCGAGCTGGCCGGACCAGCGGCAGATCGGGAAGGTCTTGATGTAGACGTAGCCCGCGGCGCCCTTCTTCCAGACCTCGATCTCCGATTCCTTCTTGTAGGCCCGGAACAGGACCGGCGAGGCGGCCGTCACGCCCTTCTGCGCCATCAGCGCGAGGGTCGCGGCCGGAATCGGCGCCTCGGCCTTGCCCGCCTGCGCGGCGGCCGGGCCTGCGAGGGCCAGCAGAACGAGGCCGGCGGCGAGGGGAAGCGAGGTCGACAGGGGCATGAACCGTCCGCGCTGGATCGGCCGGGATGGCTGCCGGACGGGCGCGGCCTCGCGACCTGACGGAGTATTGCGGCGGCCGTGAGGCTGCGCGTCCGGTCCGCCCGTCGCCCCGCCTGTCGCACCGCCCGTCGCTCCGCGGAGGCGCCCCCTCCCCCGCGGACGGGCGTCGCCGCCGGTTCCCCTCAGGCCGCGGGTTCCGGCTCGCGCTCGGCATCCGCCGGCACGGGCGCGACGACCGCGCTGTTCTCCACGGCGATCACCGCGTCGAACGGCGCGGCGCACTCGGCGAGGCCCGTCTCGGACAGGAAGACGATGAGGCCGCGCCCGGCCCGCGCCTGCCGCAGCTGGGCGAGACGCTCGCGCGCGCCCTCGGCCTTCCGCTCGTCCATCGCGACCGCCACCACGAGGATGTCGGGGTCGCGGGCGAGGCACCGGCTCAGCTCGATCGCCACCCGCTCGCGGGCGTTGATCGCGCCGTCCGCCAGCGCCCCGGTGCTGGGCTGGATCTCGACCTTGCTGTCGAGGCCGAGGCCGTAGACCGAGGCCTCGAGGCCCTCGTCGGCCAGCACCCGGCGCACCAGTTCGCGCACCCGCGGCTCGGCATTGGCCTCGCCGAGGCTGATCCGGCCGAACAGCAGGTTCTCCTCCAGGCTCGCGGCCGGATTGACCCGCGAGGGATCGTGGAAGACCACTGCGCCGGCGAGGTGGGCCGGCAGCATCCGGGCGAAGGACCGGCGCGCCTGCACGAGGCGCTCCTCGAACGGGCCGTCGATCAGGCCGAAGCGGTGGCGGGACTCGTTGTAGCGCAGCGCGAGGCCGATCAGCCGCGCGCGGTCGCGCTGGCCCGCCGGTCCCCGCCGCAGGCTCGCCGCCCCGGGCAGGCGCGCCACGAGATCCTCGAAATAGCCCCGCTCGGCCGCCTGGAACAGCGAGTAGGCGTCGAACAGGGGGTGGTCGTTGGGCAGGTCGGCGAAGATCTCCACCGTGCTGCGGGCCACCGACAGGCCGATCTCGGTGAGCGGCCGGACCAGCCCCTCGGCCTCCAGGACCGCCCGCAGGTAGGGGTGGCGGGCGAAGCGCAGGGGCGCGAAGGTGCCGCCCACCGGCTCGCCGAACAGGATGTTCTCGCCGATGCTCGCCTGGTTGTTGTAGCGGTCGGGGTCGAAGGGCTCGACGAGGCGCTCGGCGCCCTTGGCGGCCAGCGCCACCCGCATGGTCCGGCGCGCGGCGACGATCGCGGCGGCGAGCCGCGGCTGGGCGGCCGGGTCGAGCCGCCCGGTCAGCCCGCGGGCGTACACGAAGCCGTCGAGGCCGGTGAGCCGGCTGATCCCGATCAGCGCGATGTCGTCGGGCGCGGTCGCCGGATCGGTGCCGTAGAGCAGGTTCTGCCGGAGCGAGCCCTCCATCAGGATCGCCTCGCCCGACGTGAAGGCGATCCGCCGGGCGCGCTCGGCGGCGTCGAAGTCGCGCAGGTCCGTCCCCGCGTAGGTGACGGCGCCGGCCGTCGGCTCGACCTGGCCGGCCAGCACCGCCGCCAGCGCGCGGGCGCCGCTGCCGCGGCTGCCCGTGATCGCCACGTGCCCCGGCATCGACACGGCCACGTCGACGCCGGTCAGGCGCTCGCCTGTGGCCGGATCGAAGGCGCCGACGCCCTCGGTGGCCAGGATCCCGGACCGGGGCAGCGGCAGGGCGGCGGCGCCGCTGCGGGCGGCCCGGGCCCGCCGCCCCTCGAGGGCCGCGATGGTGCGGGCGAGGTCGCGCATGCGCGGGCGCACCGACCTGCGGACCATCCAGAGCCGCGCGCAGATCGCCGCGAGCCAGCCGGCGAGGCCGAAGGCGCCCACGGCCGCCACGAGGGCGGCCGGATCCACCGGGGCCGCGGGCGGCTGGCCCGGTCCCGAGCGCCACAGCGCGGTGCCGGCGGCGATGGCCGGAAGGATCACAGCCAGGGCCAGGGCCGGCGCCCGGGCATAGGCCAGCCGCGCCTCGGCGCGCCCGACATTGGCCCGCATCGCGGCGACGCGGGCGGCGATCCGGCGGCGCTCGATGGCCGCCGCGCCGTGGTTGCGCACGGCGGGCAGCCGCCGGACGAGGTCGTTCAGGCTCTCCTCGGCGCGCGCGCTCGAGCGCAGGCGCAGATCGTGCCGGTCGCGCGCGCGCTCGAGCACCAGCCCGTAGGCGAGGCCGATCGCCGCGAGGCCGATCACCGCCGCGGGGACCAGCCGGGGCGCGGCGAGCGCCGCGAAGCCGAGGGCCAGGATCAGGGCCGCGAGGGTCATCGCCGGCAGCACGATGCCGGCGGCCAGCAGGCGGTCGGCCCGGGCCAGCACCTCGCCGACGATCCGGGTGAGGCCGCGCGCCTCGTCCCGCGCGCCCGCGGGGGCGTCGAGGATCGCCTGCAGCACGCCCTCGCGGACGGCGTCCCCGGCCCTGTTCTGCGCCTTGAAGCACAGGCGCGCCACGAACCAGCCGACCCCCGCCAGCGCCAGCGCGCAGACCGCGATGCACAGGAAAGCCGTGAGTTCGAGTTCGGCGGGGCGCATCGGGATGCCGGGGACGAGCACCAGTTCCCGGCCCGGGAGCTCCGCCGCCACGCGCAGGAACGGGAGGATCGGCGCCTCGTCGCGCGGCAGGACCGCGATCAGGTCGCGCAGGCACAGGAGCGCGAGCGCGCAGAGCGGCGCGCCGACCCCGACCGCGAGGGCCGCCGCGACGGTGTGCTGCGGCCGCGCGGCGCGCCACGTCAGGAGGAGAGGATCGGATTCCATGCGTCTCCGGACAGCATCGGGCGGGTCCGCCGCGGTCCGCCGCCGTCCGCGGCATAGGCCTTCGGGGCCGCGGCGGAAAGGGCGGCCGGCGCGGCCCGGCCCCGTGCGACATGTCGGCCGGACTGATCCAAGTTCTAGCCCTGGTCTGGAAGCGCTCTAGGTTCAATTCCCTGCACGCGGCGCGATCCGGAGCGCGCCGCGAGGTCCGGTCGCCGCGTCCGCCCGGACCGCATCGCGTGGGCGTGCCGGCGCAGCCGATCTCGGGCGGGACCAGAGGATGGGGTGACGCGTGCGGCGAGGGGCTGAGCAGACCGAAGGGCACGGCACGGCCGGCTCGACGTCCGGGACGGCCTGATGGCGCAGCTGTTCACCCCCGGCGCCGACGCGCTCTACCGCCTCGCGCTGATGACCGGCGTGGCCTGCCTGGTGGGCGTCCCGGTCCTGGCGGCCGGGATCGTGCGCTCGAACTACGTCACGGGCGTCGGGATCGCGCCGGCCCAGCCGCTGCCGTTCAGCCACAAGCACCATTCCGGCGAGCTCGGCATCCAGTGCCGCTACTGCCACACCACGGTCGACCGGGAGGCCACCGCCGGCATCCCGCCGACGCATACCTGCATGACCTGCCACTCGCAGATCTGGACCGGCTCCGAGATGCTCAAGCCGGTGCGCGACAGCTACGCGCAGGACAAGCCGCTGGAATGGAAGCGGCTGAACAAGCTGCCGCAATACGTCTACTACAACCACTCCGTCCACGTGACGAAGGGGATCGGCTGCTCGACCTGCCACGGCGACGTCACGTCGATGCAGATGACCTACCGGGCCAACGCCTTCGAGATGCAGTTCTGCCTCGATTGCCACCGGGCCCCGGAGAAGTACGTCCGCACGCCGGATCAGGTCTGGAACATGACCTGGAAGCCGCCGGCCGATCAGGCGAGTCTGGGCCCCAAGCTCGTGGCCCAGTACCATATCCGCGGCGGGGAGCGGCTGACCGAATGCGGGATCTGCCACCGATGACCGGCGCCCCCGACATCGCGGCCCTGCGCGAGAAACTCGCCGGCGGCGACGGACCGCGCTTCTGGCGCAGCCTCGACGCCGTGGCCGACAGCCCCGAGTTCCGCGCCTATCTGGCGGCCGAGTTCCCGTCGGCGTCCCGGCTCGCCGCCGCCCCGGAGCGGCGCGGCTTCCTGAAGCTCATGGCCGCCTCCTTCGCGCTGGGCGGCCTCACGGCCTGCGGCGGGGGCAGCGGCCGCGACTACGAGGTGCCCTACGTCAACCAGCCCGAGCGGATCGTGCCCGGCACGGACCTGTCCTACGCCTCCTCGGCGGTGTTCGACGGCTTCGGCAACGGCATCCTGGTCACCACCCGCAACGGCCGCCCCCTGAAGATCGAGGGCAACCCCGAGCATCCCTGGAGCCGCGGCGGCACCGACGTGCTGGCTCAGGCTTCGGTCCTCGGGCTCTACGACCCGTTCCGCTCCCAGGCGGTGCAGCATCTCGGGCGGCCGAGCTCCTGGCCGGCGTTCCGGGCGGATCTCCAGGCGCGGATGCCGGGCTGGCGCGAGAGCCGGGGCGAGGGTCTCGCCCTGCTCACCGGCCCGGTGACGTCGCCCGGCGTGGCGGCCCAGATCGCGCGGCTGCGGGCCGCCTACCCGGCTCTGCGCTGGTACACCGGCGCCGGGGCCGGCCGCGGCGGGATCTACGAGGGCGCCCGCCAGGCCTACGGCCGGCCGCTGGAGACCATCCCGGATTTCGGCCGCGCCCGCACCATCGTGGCGCTGGACGGCGATTTCCTGGACCTCGGGCCGGGCCAGGTCGGCCTGGCGCGGCGCTGGAGCGAGGCGCGGCGCGCGGCCTACGCGGAGGGGCGCCTCCTCACCCTCCACGCGGCGGCGCCGACGCCGACGCTGACCAGCGCCAAAGCGGATTACGGACTCGCGGTCCCGGCCGGCCGGCTGGAGAATCTCGCCCGGGACCTCCTCGCCCTGGCCGCCGGCGGCGCGGCGCCGATGGGCGACGACCCCGTCGCGCGCTGGACGCGCGGTGCCGGCACGGCGCTCGCCGAGGCCCAGGGAAGCGGCATCGTCACCGCCGGCCTGACCGCGAGCCCGGAACTGCACGCGCTGGTCCACCGCCTCAACGGCGCCCTCAGCAACACCGGCACGACCCTGGTCCACAGGGCGCCCGCGGAGGAGACGGGCGCCGGGACCCTCGCGGAGCTCGCGGAGGCCATGGATCAGGGTGCCGTCAAGGCGCTCGTCGTGCTCGGCGCCAACCCGGTCTACGAGGCGCCGGGCGCCCTCGACTTTGCCGCCCGGATGGCGCGCGTCCCGCTCAAGATCCACGCGGGACTCTACTACGACGAGACCGGCGCGCACGCCGACTGGCACCTGCCCGCCGCCCACCCGCTGGAATCCTGGGGCGACATCCGGTCCCTCGACGGGACCGTGGGGCTGATCCAGCCGACCGTCGCGCCCCTCTACAACGGGCGGACGCCCTCGGAGATGCTGGCCTTCCTGGCCGGCGGCGAGGGCGGGGAGAGCGGCCAGGACGCCCTCGACCTCCTCAAGGCGGGCGCGCGCAGCGCCGGCGAGGACGACGCGGCCTTCGAGGCCCGCTTCACCGAGGCCTTGCGCCTCGGCTTCTGGGCGGGCAGCGCGCGCCCGGCCGAGACCGTCGCGCTGACGCAGGCGGCGGCCCCCGCGGCCGGCCCATCGCCCGCGTCCGCCGGCGAGGTCGAGGTGCTGTTCCGGCCCGATCCGACGATCTGGGACGGCACCCACGCCGACCTCGCGTGGCTGCAGGAACTCCCGAAGCCGCTGACCAAGGTGGTCTGGGAGAACGTGGTCGCGGTGAGCCCGCGCCTCGCCGAGCGCTCGGGGATCGCGACGGGCGACATCCTGCGGGTCGAGGCCGGCAGCCGCGCGGTCGAGGGGCCGGCCTGGATCCTGCCCGGCCAGGCCGACGACACCGTCACCCTCACCCTGGGCTACGGCCGCGACGTGCCGGACCACCTCGCCCGCGGCCTCGGCTACGATTCCGCGCCCCTGCGCCCGGCCGGTTCGACCTGGCGCCTCGCCGGCGCACGGCTGACGAAGACCGGCCGCGTGCGCAAGCCGGTGACCACCCAGCACCTCGGCACGATGGAGGGGCAGGACCTCGTGCGCGTCCAGGCGCTCGGCGCCGCGCCCGCGGGCGACCCGAAGGGTGCGCCGACCCCCGCCTCGTTCTACCCGCCCCCGGAGAGCCAGGACCGCTGGGTCGCCGCGCAGTGGGGCATGGCCATCGACCTCGATGCCTGCATCGGCTGCAACGCCTGCGTCACCGCCTGCCAGGCGGAGAACAACATCCCCGTGGTCGGGCGCGAGGAGGTCGCGCTCGGCCGCTGGATGGGCTGGCTGCGGGTCGACCGCTACTACGCGGGCGGCCTCGACGCCCCGACCACGCATTTCCAGCCGGTGCCCTGCATGCATTGCGAGCAGGCGCCCTGCGAACTCGGCTGCCCCGTCGAGGCGACGCTCCACGACAGCGAGGGCCTGAACCTGCAGGTCTACAACCGCTGCGTCGGCACCCGGACCTGCCAGAGCTACTGCCCCTACAAGGTCCGGCGCTTCAACTACCGCGACTATACCGGCGGCACGACCCCGGTGGAGCAGCAGCAGCGCAACCCCGAGGTCACGGTCCGGTCCCGCGGCGTGATGGAGAAGTGCACCTACTGCATCCAGCGGATCACGGCGGCGCGGATCACCTCGGCCAAGGACGCCCACGCGCCGATCCCCGACGGGAGCGTCGAGACCGCCTGCCAGGGCGCCTGCCCGACCCGGGCGATCACCTTCGGCAACGTCGCCGACCCGGGGAGCCAGGTCTCGGCCGCCCGACGGGACACCCGGGAATACGCGCTCCTCGGGCACCTGAACACGCGGCCGCGCACCACCTACCTCGCCGGGCTCGCCCCGGCCGCGGATCCGAACGGACGGGAGGGCTGAGCATGTCCGGCGCCCTGATCCGGCCCGACGCGACCCTCGAGGACATCGGCGGCGCGGTCGCGGAGATCCCGCTGACGCATCCCGGTAACCGCCGCTGGTGGATCGCCTTCGCGGGGGCCGCCTCGCTCCTCGGCCTGTTCGTCCTCACCCTCGGCTACCTGCTCTACGCCGGCCCCGGCATCTGGGCGAACAACAACGCCGTCGTCTGGGCGCTGGACATAGCGAGCTACGACTGGTGGATCGGCGTCGCCTCCGGCAGCCTGCTGGTCTCGGCGATCCTGCTCCTGCTCGGCGCCGAGTGGCGCGGGGCGGTGAACCGCGTCGCCGAGACCCTGGCGCTGCTCGCCACCGCGGCCGCCGGCCTCTACCCGATCATCCATCTCGGGCGGCCCTGGTTCTTCTTCTGGAACCTGCCCTACCCCAACACCTACGATCTCTGGCCGCAGTTCCGCTCGCCGCTCCTGTGGGACGCGATCGACATCGTGTCGTTCCTGGTGATCTGCGTCAGCCTCTGGTTCATCGGCCTGCTGCCGGACCTCGCGACGCTGCGCGACCGGGCCCACGTCGAGGCGCTCCGCCAGTTCGACGCGAAGGCGCCGACCCGCAAGCTCGCCCTCCTGCGCGCGCAGGTCTACGGCATCCTCGCCTCGGGCTGGCGCGGCTCGGCGGCCCACTGGCAGATCTGGGTCCAGGCCTACCGGACGGTGGCGCTCCTCGGCGTGCTGCTGGTGGTCTCGGTCCAGACCGGGGCCTCGGTCATGCTGGCGGGCTCGCTGATGCCCGGCTGGCACAGCACGCTGCTGCCGGTGAGCTTCCTGGTCAACGCGGTCTATTCGGGCGTCGGCGTCACGGCGGTGACCGTGATGCTGATCCGCCTCGTCTACGGCCTCGACGCCCTGGTGACGGACCGCCATCTCGACGTCCTCGGGCGGCTGCTGCTCTGCCTCGGTTGCGCCAGCGCCTACTGCTACGCGGCCGAGTACTTCGACACCTTCCTCAACGGCGACGCCGAGGGGCGCGGCGTCCTGGTCCGGCGCATGACCGGCGAACACGCCCTGGTGTCCTGGATGGCGGTCCTGTGCCTCGTCCTGCCCGCGCAGATCCTGTGGTCGGCCCGCGCCCGCACGGCGCCGCCGGCGATCGCGGCGGTGGGGCTCCTCGTGGCGATCGGTGCCTACGCCGACCACGTCATGGTCCTGGTCGTCACCCTGACGCAGGACTTCCTGCCCTCCTCGAGGCTGCCCTACACGACCGACATCTGGGGCATCGCCACCTTCGCGGGCTCGATCGGGCTGTTCCTGACCCTGCTGCTCCTGTTCCTGCGCTACCTGCCGGCCGTCTCGATCGTCGAGAGCCGCCGCCTCGCCCTGACGGCGTCGCCGGCCGCGCAGGAGGCCGCCCGCGCGGCCGCGTCCGGGGCCACGGGTCGCCCCGAGGAGAACCCGGTCACCGCGCCCCTGTGGGGCGTGTCCGCGACCTTCGCGAGCCAGGGCGACCTCGCCGCCGCCCTCCAGGCGGTCTCCGGGATCGGCCCGGACCACGTCCATCTCGACGGGCACGGACCGGTGCCGATGCCCCGCACCCTGCGGCCCCTGGGCCTGGAGGGACGCTCGATCCTGCCCTACGCCCTGGCAGGCGCCCTGCTCGGCGGCTTCGGCTTCTTCGCGCTGTGCATCTACGCCACGGCCTACGACTACGTGTTCCTGATCGGCGGCCGCCCGCGCCTGTCCTGGCCGTCCTTCGTGGTCCCGAGCGTCTCCTTCGCGATGATGGCCGGCTGCGTGGCGATCCACCTCGCGCTCCTCGTGCTCAACCGCCTGCCGCGCCTGAACCACCCGGCCTTCAACATCCCGGGCTTCCTGCGCGCCTCGGAGGACCGGTTCTTCCTCTCCGCCGAGGCGCGGGGCGACCGGTTCGACGCGGCGCGGATCGAGCGGCGGCTCGCCTCCCTGCCGGCCGAGGCCGGGCGCCCCCTCGAGATCCGGCGGATCCCGCGATGAGGCGCGTCGTCCGCCGCACCGCCCGCCGCGCCGGGCCGCGCGCCCTCCTCGCCTGCCTGGCCCTCGCGCCGCTCGCCGCCTGTGGCGAGGCCGACATGGCCGATCAGGCGCGGGCCAAGACCTGGGACAAGAACCCGTTCTTCCCCCGCGAGATCACGATGCGCCAGCCGGTGGCCGGCACCGTGCCGCGGAGCGATCCGGCCCGCGCGGCGCCGCAGCCGCAGGCGATCAGCCGGGCGCTGCTCGACCAGGGCCGCGAGCGCTACGGCGTGTTCTGCACCCCCTGCCACGGGCAGGACGGCCGCGGCGCCGGGATGATCGTGGCCCGGGGCTTTCCGCATGCCGGCGACCTCACCGCCGGGCCGGTGCGCGCGGCCTCCGCGTCCGACCTGTACGACGCCATCTCGAACGGCCGGAAGGCGATGTTCGGCATGGCCCAGATGATCCCCTCCGCCGACCGCTGGGCGATCGTCGCCTATGTCCGCGCCCTCCAGCTCAGCCAGGACGCCCCGGTGGCGAGCCTGCCCGAGGCGGATCGCGCGCGGCTGGAGGCGACGCGGTGAGGCGCCCCGCCCTGCTCGGCCTCGCCGGCCTCATCCTCCTGGCCGTCTGCCTGATCGCGGGCGGCTGGCGCGGAGCCGCGGCCTCGTATCTCGCGGCGTGGCTGGTCCTCCTCGCCCTGCCGGTCGGCGCCCTGCCGGTGGTCATCGTGGCCGAGCGCTTCGGCAAGCGGGTCCGCGAGCGCGGCGGCATCGAGATGCTGGCGGGCCTGCGCCGGCTGACGGCGCTGATGCCGGTCGCGGCCGTGCTGGCGCTGCCGCTGCTGGCCGCCGCGCCCCTGCTCTATCCGTGGGTGAGCGCCCCGGCGCGCACGCCGCTGGCCGCCCTGTGGTTCACGGTGCCGTTCTTCGCGGTCCGGGTCATCGCCTACCTCGCGGCCTGGACCTGGCTGGCGCTGCGCTTCGCCAGACCGTTCGACGCGCCCGGCGAGGGGCGGACCGTGCCGGCGGTGGGCCTGCACGCGGTCATCGGCACGCTGTTCGTCACCGACGTCGTCGCCTCCCTGGATCCGCGGCTCGACTCCACCCTCCTGGGTCTCCTGGTGATGACGGCGTGGAGCGGCCTCGCCTTCGCGGCGGCGATCCTGCTGGCCTGGGAGGAGCCGGAGCCCGTGGGGCGCGGCCGCACGGCCCCCGGCCGGGGCCGGCTCGTCCCCCTCGTCGTGCTCCTCGGCCTCTGGGCCTACATGCACTTCGTGCAGTTCCTGATCGTCTGGTCGGCCAACCTGCCGCCCGAGGTGGCGTGGTACCTCGCCCGCGGCGGCTGGGTCGGGCGGGCACTGGCGATCGTGGCCGGCGCGGTCGTGGTCCTGGCCGGGCTCGCGACCCTGCGGCCGGGCCGCCCGACCACCCGGATCCTGGCCGGCGCGGCGCTCGCCGTCCACGCCCTGGAGATGTTCTGGCTGGTCACCCCGGCGGTGCGCGACCGCTTCGTCCTCCGGCCGAGCGACGTGCTGGCCGCCGGCGCCGTGGCCTGCCTCGCGGCCGCTTTGCGCCCGCTGATGCGTCCGCGCGTTGACCGCGCGGCCTCGACCGCCCGCCGCGCCGGGAGGCCGGCATGAGCGCGGACGGACCCACCGGCCTGATCCCGGCGATCCTCGCGGGGCTGACCCTGCGCGGCAGCGGCCTCCTGAACGGGCGGCCGCCGCGCCCGGCGGCCAACACGCAGCGCCATCCCGACGATCCCGGGCACGAGACGCGCGACGTCAACGTCCGCAACACCGTGCTGGTGATGGCGGGCCTCGCGCTCGCGGCGCTGGCGGTCGTCGGCGCGATGGTCTGGCTGATGGGCACCTTCGCGGCGAGCCAGCGCCGGGCGCTGCCCGCCCTGACGCCGCAGCAGACGACGCGGCTGGCGCCGCCGCCGCCGAACCTGCAGGCCGACCCCTACGCCGACCTCGACCGCGAGCGGGCCGAGGCCGCGGCGCGCCTCTCCGGCTACGGCTACCGGGACGAGGCCCACACTCGCGCCCGCATCCCGATCGGGCGCGCCATGGACCTGACCGTCGGCCGCTCCCTCGAACCGGCGGAGCCCGCTGCGCGATGACGCCGAGCCACGATTCCCTCCAGCTCTGGCCCGCCGCGGTCTCCGCCACGGCGATCGAGACCGATTGGCTGATCCTGGCCTTCACGGTGCTGACGCTGCTGCTGACCGTGCCGGTCTTCGTGGCGATCACCTACTTCGCCCTGCGCTACCGCGAGGGCTCCGAGGCGGACCGGAGCCCCTCGGGCATCCGGTCGAACCTCATCGAGATCAGCTGGATGCTGATCCCGTTCCTGCTGACGCTGATCTTCTTCGTCTGGGGCGCCCGGCTGTTCGTCGAGTCGAAGAACCCGCCCCCCGACGCCATGGTGGTCGAGGTGATCGGCCGGCAGTGGATGTGGAAGTTCCAGCACCCGACGGGCCAGTCCGAGATCAACAACCTGCACCTGCCGATCGGCCAGCCGATCCGGCTGCACATCATCAGCCAGGACGTGATCCACGCCCTCTACCTGCCGGCCGTGCGGATGCAGGTGGCGGCCCTGCCCGACCGCTACACCGACCTGTGGTTCAAGGCCGAGAAGACCGGCACCTACCATCTCTACTGCTCGGAATATTGCGGCACCGACCATTCCGTGATGGGCGGCGAGGTCACCTTCATGAATCCCGGCGACTACCAGGACTGGCTGACCCACGCCGGCGCGCAGCAGGGCAAGGTCGCGGCGGGCCGGGCGCTCTACGAGGCCTATGGCTGCGCCGGCTGCCACGACCCCGGTTCGTCCGTGAAGGCGCCGAGCCTCGCGGGCCTCTACGGCAGCCAAGTCAAGCTCGCGGACGGGCGCACCGTCACCGCCGACGACGCGTGGCTGCGCGAGAAGATCCTGAACCCGAACGGTGACCGGCTCGCCGGCGGTGGCAAGCAGGTGATGCCGAGCTTCGCCGGCCGGATCCCGGCGGACGAACTCGGCACACTGATCGATTTCCTGAAATCCTACGCGGGTCCGGCCTCCGGCAAGGCCGCGGACGCGGCGCTGCCGGGAGCGACACGATGAGCGCATCGGGCAGCGTCGGCGGCACCGCCCGCCGGGAACCCCACGCCCCGGAATCCACGATCGGGCGAAAATCCGACTACCTGCACGCGGAATCGACCCTGCGCTCGTGGTTCCTCACCACCGATCACAAGCGCATCGCGATCCTCTACCTCGCCTCGATCACCGGCTTCTTCGTGATCGGGGCCCTGGCGGCCGGCGTGGTGCGCCTCGCGCTCGTCGTGCCGAACGGCGCGATCATGACCAACGACACCTACAACAAGGCCTTCACCATCCACGGGGTGGTGATGGTCTGGTTCTTCCTGATCCCGTCGATCCCCGCGACCTTCGGCAACTTCCTGATCCCGCTGATGATCGGGGCCAAGGACCTCGCCTTCCCGAAGCTCAACCTGACGAGCTGGTACGTGTTCATGGCCGGCGCCCTGTTCACCCTTGTCTCGGTGGTGCTCGGCGGCGTCGACACTGGCTGGACCTTCTACGCGCCGCTCTCCACCGCCTTCTCGAACACCTGGGTGCTGCCGGCGCTGATCGGCGTCACGATCGTGGGCTTCTCGTCGATCCTGACCGGGCTCAATTTCGTGGTCACGATCCACACCATGCGGGCGCCCGGCATGACGTGGTTCAAGCTGCCGATCTTCGTCTGGTCGCACTACGCCACCAGCCTGATCTTCCTGCTCGCCACCCCCGTCATCACCACCGCGCTGATCCTGCTGATCGCGGAGCGTGCCTTCCACATCGGCGTGTTCGACCCGGCCTACGGCGGCGACCCGGTGCTGTTCCAGCACCTGTTCTGGTTCTACTCGCACCCGGCCGTCTACATCATGGTCCTGCCCGGCATGGGGGTGATCTCCGAGATCGTCCCGGCCTTCGCGCAGAAGAAGCTGTTCGGCTACCGCTTCGTCGCCTACGCGTCGATCGGGCTGGCCTCGGTGACCTTCTTCGTGTGGGGCCACCACATGTTCGTCAACGGGCAGAGCGACCTGGCCTCGCTGGTGTTCTCCGCCCTGTCCTTCGCGGTGGCGGTGCCCTCGGCCGTGAAGGTCTACAACTGGACGGCCACGATCCATAAGGGGGCGCTGCGCCTCGACACGCCGATGCTCTACGCGATGGGCTATATCGGCCTGTTCGTGCTCGGCGGGCTCACCGGGCTCTACCTCGCGACGCTCGCCATCAACCAGCACATCCACGCGACCTACTTCGTGGTCGCGCACTTCCACTACATCATGGTCGGCGGCACGGTGCTGGCCTTCCTCGGCGGGCTGCATTTCTGGTGGCCGAAATTCACCGGCCGGATGTACAGCGAGCCCTGGGGACGGGTCTCGGCGCTGCTGATCTTCCTCGGCTTCAACGTGACCTTCTTCCCGCAGTTCATCCTCGGCTATCTGGGGATGCCGCGGCGCTACGCGACCTACCCGGCCGAGTTCCAGCTCCTGAACGTCCTGTCCTCGGCCGGCGCCACGATCCTGGCGGCGGGCTACCTCTTCCCGATGCTCTACCTCGTCTACTCCCTCTGGTTCGGGCGGAAGGCGCCCGCCAACCCGTGGAACGCGAAGGGGCTCGAGTGGGAGACGTCGTCCCCGCCGCCGACGCACAATTTCCTGTCCCCGCCGGAGGTGCCGCGCATCCCCTACGACTACCCGATCCAGGCCCAGGAAGCCCGGGACCAGCACGGATGAGCGAGCCCCTCGCCGACGGCGTCGGGGTCGCCCGCGCCCACCATTTCGAGAGCGTGGCGCAGCAGCGCGAGGCGGCGACGCTCGGCATCTGGGCGTGGCTGATCACCGAGCTCCTGCTGTTCGCGGCCCTGTTCCTGGTGGCGCTGATCACCCGGATCCAGCACCCCGAGGCGACGGTCGCGGCGGCCAAGCACCTGAAGTTCTGGATCGGGGCCACCAACACCGTGGTGCTGATCTGCTCCAGCCTGACCATGTCGATGGCGATCGAGTTCTCGCGCATGGGCTGGCAGCGCGCCATGGTCCGGGCGATGCTGGCGACCGCGGCTTTGGGCGGCCTGTTCCTCGTGCTCAAGGGCTATGAGTACTACGCCGACTGGGCCGAGCACATGATGCCGTTCCTCAGCGACAGGCCCTTCGCCCTCGCCGAGACGCCGGCGGCGCGGCTGTTCGTGAACCTCTACTACGTCGCGACGCTGCTCCACGCGCTGCACCTGTTCACCGGCATCGCGCTCCTGCTCGGCATGACGTGGATGGCCGCCAGGGCCGGGTTCCTCGCCCGGCACCAGAACTGGATCGAGGTCTACGGCCTGTATTGGCACTTCATCGATCTGGTCTGGATCCTCGCCTTCCCGATCCTCTACGTGGTGAACCGGTAGGATGCGGAACCCCCTCGCGACCCTGAGCGCCGACGACCGCGCCCTGCTCCGGAAGCGCCTGCGCACGCCCGTCCTCACCTTCCTGGCGCTGCTCGCCCTGCTCGCCGTCAACGTGACGCTGGGCGCCACCCTCCCCTTCGCGCAGGTCTGGATCGTGGAGCTCGCGGTCGTCGCCGTGATGGTGGCGCTGATCCTCCTCGTCTCCATGGAGGTGATCCACGAGCCGCCGCTGATCCGGCTGTTCTCGGGGCTCGGCTTCTTCTGGGTCGCCATCATGGTCGGCATGACGCTGACCGACTATCTCGCCCGCTGACCCGCGCGAAAGCCGTTGTCGGGACGGCCGAACGCTCCTAAACGGGGCCGCTTCCCCGCATGGCCCGGCTGAAAGACGATGTGCGAACTGCTCGGCATGAGCGCCAACGTGCCGACCGACATCCGCTTCTCCTTCGCGGGCCTCGCCCGGCGCGGCGGCGAGACCGGGCCGCACGCCGACGGCTGGGGTATCAGCTTCTACGACGGCCGCACCTGTCGCAGCTTCCACGAGCCCGAGCCCAGCGCCCGCTCGCAGCTCGCCCGGCTCCTGCGCGACATGCCGATCAAGAGCCGGATCGTCGTCGCCCATGTCCGCAAGGCCAATCGCGGCCGGGTCAGCCTGGAGAACACCCACCCGTTCTCCCGGGAGTTGTGGGGCCGCCGCTGGACCTTCGCGCATAACGGTCAGCTCAAGGGCGTGAAGCGGCTGCCGCTGGGCGGCTTCATGCCGATCGGCTCCACCGACAGCGAGCACGCCTTCTGCTGGATGCTCGGCCGTCTCCAGGCCCGGTTCCGCGCCCTGCCCCGCCCCGAGACCCTCGACCGGGCGGTGGCCGACCTCGCGGGCGAGCTGCACGCGCTCGGCGTGTTCAACATGCTGCTCACCGACAGCCGCACCCTCTACGCCCATTGCGGCAAGCGCCTCTGCTATCTCACCCGCTGCGCGCCCTTCGGGAAGGCCACCCTGATCGACGAGGACTGGCAGGTGGATTTCGCCCAGGAGACCACCGAGCACGACGTGGTGACGGTCATCGCCACGCAGGCGCTGACCCGGGACGAGTGCTGGACCGATCTCGCCCGCGGCGACGTCCTGACCCTGCGCGACGGAGCGATCCGGCTGTTGAGACCGGCCAACTTAGCTTAAGTGTGTTTTGCCCGAGGGTGCATGGCCGCGGCCGATGCGCTAGAATCCTGGTAACAGGAGCGCATCGGCCGGACCTCACTACCGGTTCGAGCCGGCAAGCGCTCCGCCTCGACCCGCTCGGGACCACAGGTCGAGCCACGATGAGTTGACGAGCGCGATACGCATGACCCGCGACGACACCGACACCGTCCTGTCCCAGGAGGACGGGACTCGGGATGGCCGCCCGAACCTGGCGCCCGGCATCCGCACGCATCTCGGGGAGCACCTGCGCACGGTCTACGACCGGATCGGCGAGGAGACGCTGCCGTCCCGCTTCGCCGAGCTGATCGAGAAGCTCGAGGCGGCGCTGCGCGCCCGGGGCGAGGCGATCGAGCCCGAATTCCGCAACGGCCTGCTCGCGGCCGTGCCGTCGCTGCGCGCCTTCGCGCTGTCGCTGACCTCGAACCCGGCCCGCTCGGACGACCTCGTCCAGGACACCCTGCTGAAGGGCTGGCAGCACCGCGCCCGCTTCCAGCCGGGGACGAACCTGAACGCGTGGCTGTTCACGATCCTGCGCAACATCTTCTACTCGGACCATCGCAAGCGGGTCCGCGAGGTCGAGGACCAGGACGGGTCCTACGCGGCCCGGCTCGCCACCGCGCCGCACCAGGGCGACAGGCTCGACGTCGAGGACCTGCAGTCGGCGCTCGCCAAGCTGCCGCCGGACCAGCGCGAGGCGCTGGTGCTGGTCGGCGCCGAGGGCGTCTCCTACGAGGAGGCCGCGACGATCATGGGCTGCAAGGTCGGCACCGTGAAGAGCCGCGTCAGCCGCGCCCGCGGCCGCCTCGCGGAGCTTCTGGGCTACGACGAGGAGGATCTCGGCTCCGACCGGTTCATCCAGTCAGCGATGCCCAAGGACGCGTAGGCGCCCAGGCCGCCGCGGGCCGGCGCTCCACAAAAAAAGATGCATCCGATTCCGGGGATCGGGCGTTACCGGCCCGAGCTTCGCTGCGCCCGCGCGGCGAAACACCACGGAACGGAGACGCACCGCATGACCTTCAAGACCCTCATCGCCGCCTCGGCCCTCGCCCTCTCGCTGCCGCTGGCCGCCCAGGCCCAGGGCACCATCCCGGGCGCCGAGCGCGGCGCCGCCGCGGGTGCCGACGCGGCAGGCCCGATCGGCGGCATCGTCGGCGGCGCGGTCGGCGCGGCCACCGGCACGGTGGGCGGCATCCTCGGCGTCGACATGGCCCCGCGCTTCCGCAGCTACGTCCGCGAGCGCAACGTCCGCTCGTACGACTACGACGGCCGCGTCGCCGTCGGCACGACCCTGCCGAACTCGGGCGTGACCTACTACGACGTGCCGAGCGAGTACCGCGTGCAGCCGGGCTACCGCTACACCGTAGTGAACGACCGCCCGGTGCTGGTCGACCGCGGTCACCGCATCGTCGAGGTCATCGACTAAGACCCTGGGCCGGTCTCGTGCCGGCCCGAACGCCCCCGGAGCTTGGCTCCGGGGGCATTCCCGCAGACGCGGCCGCCGGCGCAACGCTTCATCCGTCCGGCCGTTGAGGAACGGTTCGACCCGTGAGGCGATCATGAGCGACACTCCCACCGATCCGAAATCCACGCTCCCCGAGCCGGTGCGCGATCATCTCGGCCAGCAGCTGCGCAGCGTCCTGCCGGTCGGGACCGACAAGCCGCGCTTCCTGGGCGACGACCCGGTGCCGGACGCGTTCGAGCCGCAGATCCGCAGGCTCGAGACCCGCCTGAAGACCCACGAGGAGGGCACCGGCGCCGTCGGGCAGGCCCTCGACCAGATCCTCGACGCCTTCGGGGTGAAGCCGTCGGACGACGACACGCGCGCGGGCTGAGCCGTCAGACGCGGGGCTTCGTCGCCAGCAGATCGCGGATCTCGGAGAGCAGCTTCACGTCGGCCGGAACCTCGTCGGGCTTCTTGACCTCGGCGTGCTGCAGACGATTCATCGCCCGGATCACCAGGAACAGCACGAAGGCGACGATGGCGAAGTTGAGCGTCAGCGTCAGGAACTGGCCGTAGCCGAGGACGGCGCCCTGCTTCTTCGCGTCCACGTAGGGCAGGCCGGCCTGCACCTTGGACGAGAGCGGGATGTAGTAGTTCGAGAAATCGAGCCCGCCCGTGACCGCGCCGATCACCGGCATGAAGATGTCCTGCACGGCCGAATTGACGATGGCCCCGAAGGCCGCGCCGATGATCACGCCGACCGCGAGATCGACCACGTTCCCGCGCAGCGCGAACTTCTTGAATTCCTCGAGCATCTCCGGAACCTTCTCCACGAACGCTGCCAAGGTAGGGGAGAATCCCGCGGCGGCCAGCGCCCTGTCCAGCTAGACGGCCGGCGGCCGCGCCTCCGTGGCGCTCTCGGGCTGCGCGTCCGTCCCGGCCGCGGGCCGCTCCCCGGCCGGGAGCGCCGGCTCCGCCTTGAGCCGCCGGCGATACTGGGCGGCGACGACCGGGATGGTCAGCAGGTAGCCGCCGCTCACCGCCACGAGCGCCTCGAACGGGTAACTGATCAGGATGCCGAAGGCCGCGACGCCGAACAGGAAGATCGGCAGGACGAGGCTGCGCGGTACCCGCTTGCCCATGGTCTTGCCCGAGTAGGTCGGGACCGTGGAGACCACCAGGAGGGCGATGCACAGCACGTAGATCAGGACCGCCGGCGCGGCCCAGGTCTCGATGCCGAAGCCCAGGAAGTGCAGGTAGAGCGGCAGCATCGCGGTGAGCGCCCCCGCCGGGGCCGGCATGCCGACGAAGAAGTCCTTCTTCCATTCCGGCCGGTTCGGGTCGTCCAGCATCGCGTTGAAGCGTGCGAGGCGCAGCGCCATGGCGATGGCGAAGATCAGCGCCACGATCCAGCCCACCGACTTCAGGTGGAACAGCACGAAGCCGTAGAGGATCAGGGCCGGGGCGCAGCCGAAATTCACGAAGTCGGCGAGCGAATCGAGCTCGGCGCCGAAGCGCGACGTGCCCTTGAGCAGCCGCGCCACCCGCCCGTCGATGCCGTCGAGCACGCCGGCCACCACCACGGCGATGACGGCGGGCTCGAACTTGCCCTCGAAGGCGAGCCGGATCGCCGTCAGCCCGAGGCAGAGCGCCATCAGGGTGATCATGTTGGGCGCGATCATCCGGAACGGCACCGGCTTGAACCGGCGCGGCCGCGGCTCGTTCGGATCGGGCGCGAAGGGCGGGAAGAGATCGTCCATGGCCGCCTCAGATCCGCTTGAACAGCCGCTCCGGGCCGCCGCCGAGATCGGCCAGCACCGTCTCGCCGGCCACCGCCTTCTGGCCGAGGCCGACCAGCACGGTCGAGCCGGCCGGCAGGTACACGTCCACCCGCGAGCCGAAGCGGATCAGGCCGAACCGCTCGCCGACGCCGAGCACGTCGCCCGCCGCGACGAAGCCGACGATGCGCCGGGCCACGAGGCCGGCGATCTGCACCACGCCGACCCGCTTCGGCTGGCCGGCATGGGTCGTCTCGATGACCATGCCGTTGCGCTCGTTGTCGTCGCTGGCCTTGTCGAGCTCGGCGTTGAGGAACAGGCCCGGCGTGTAGTGGATCTGGCCGATCCGGCCCGCCACCGGCACCCGGTTCACGTGGCAGTCGAACACGTTCATGAACACCGAGACGCGCAGGGTCGGCACCTGCGGCAGGTCGAGCTCGGGCGGCGGCAGGACGGTGGCGATGAGGTTCACGCGCCCGTCGGCGGGCGAGATCACGAGCCCGTCCGCCACCGGGGTGACGCGCTCCGGATCGCGGAAGAAGTAGCAGACCCAGAGGGTGAGGATCAGGAAGATCCAGCCGAAGAACTGGGAGAAGTAGCCGGCCAGCACCGTCAGCACGATGCCGATCAGGATGAAGGGATAGCCCTCCTTGTGGATCGGCACGAGCGTCCGGCGGATCGTCTCGATCAGGTCGGTCATGGGCTCTTCGGACTCGAGGATGTCGCGGGCGGGCGGACGTGTCGGACGGGCGGATGGCAGTCCGCCGGGCCGCCGTCAACTTTCCAGGGGTCGCGGGTCGCCGCGGGCCGGAGCGCCCGCTCCGGCCGGGGGGCGCTCCGGCGCCGATTCGGGCGCGAAACGCTGAGGCTCGCGGACACGCGTGATCGTCCCCGCGCGCCGACTGGCGCCGGGGGCATGGCCCGGGAGGCGAGCACGAGGGACGCGGGACGCCGCGGGAACCCAGGTGTCGGCCAAGTACGCGCGGGATCCGATCCCCGCGGCGCCCCGCGGCATCGACCGGGCATGGTCCCCGGCCGGTGCCGTCTGTCTCGTCGCGACGTCTCCGACGTCCCGGTCCTGCGACTCCCCGTTAGCGGTCTCTGTCGAGGTGCAGGCACGCCGTACTCGCACGCCGTGCCCGCACCTCCGGAACCCGCATCGGCGCCGTGGCCTTCCAGCCGTCCCCCGCCTCGTAGTGGGCGGGTCCGCAGGTCGCTCAGGGTCGGCCCAGAGGCGGGTCGGCGCGGGGGCATTTCCTCACCCCGCCGGGCAGAGTGCCGCCCGGTCTCACGCCCGCGTCCGAGGCACGCCCCGCACCGGTCCGTCGCCCGGGGCGATGGCGGCTGAGAGCCACCGACGCGGGCGCCGCCCCGTCCCCGGACCCGCACGGTCAGCCACCGGGCGGGCCCCCGAAGGACGGCCCGGGATCACTCCCGGGCCGCCGCGGACAGGTGCGGTCAGGAAGCACAAAATAGGAACATTGTCAAGGGAAGCCGAGCCGCGCCCCGGTTGACGCGCCTCTCCGTCATCGCGAGCGCAGCGAAGCGACCCAGGGCGGCGCGACGTCAGTGAGCGGGGCGCGACCCTGCCCCGCTCCGCTCCGCTCGCGAGGACGGCGGAACCGATCCCATGACCCGGAAACGATGTGAGAGGCGGGCGCGGGTCCCTCTCCCGTGCGAGAGAGGGATCGCGTCGCGGCGCGGCTGTGCCGACCGGCAGACTCCTGTCTCCCGGGCCTTCGCAACACGATCGGGAACGCACCGTCGGCGGGTCCGGGTTCCGAGCTCGCTTGCGGCGCCCCGGAATGACGGGGCGGAGGCGGGCGACCGGTCAGTCCGCCCGCCGGAGGCGGCTCGCGAAGAAGCCGTCGAGGCCGCCGCGGGCGCCTTCCAACTCCGGCAGGTGGCACGGCAGCGTGCGCAGGTCGCCGCGGTCGTCGATCAGCGCCGCGGCGCCGCCGACCTCCTCGGGCCGGACCGGCACCCGCGCGTAGCGGGGATCGCGGGCCAGGAACGCCGCCACCTGCGCCTCGCCCTCCTCCGGTTCCAGCGAGCAGGTGCAGTAGACGAGGAGGCCGCCCGGCCGCACCAGCCCGGCCGCGTGGTCGAGGAGCTTCGCCTGGAGCGCGGCGAGCCGCCCGATATCGGCCTCGGCCTTCGTCCAGGCCACGTCCGGATGGCGCCGGATCGTCCCGGTGGCCGAGCACGGCGCGTCGAGCAGCACGGCGTCGTGGTCCTGCGGCTCCAGCGCGAGGGCGTCGGCGACCACGACGTCGACGGCGAAGCCGAGCCGCGCGACGTTCTCGCGCAGGCGCTCCAGCCGCGGTGCGGACCGATCGACCGCCGTGACCCGGGCGCCGGTGGCGGCGAGCTGCAGGGTCTTGCCGCCGGGCGCCGCGCAGAGGTCGAGGACGCAGGTGCCGTCCCGCGGCGCCAGGAGCCGGGCCGGCAGCGCCGCGGCGGCGTCCTGGACCCACCACGCTCCCTCCTGGAAGCCCGGCAGCTCGGGAATAGCCATGCCGTTCTCGGGCAGGCGCAGGGAGCCGGTCGGCAGGGTCACGGCGCCGAGCCGCGCGGCCCAGTCGGCGGGCTCGCCCCGCGGCGTCAGGTCGATGGCGGCCCCCGCGAGGTGGGCGCGGGCGATCTCGGCCGCGCGCTCGGGCCCGTAGGCCGCGACCCAGCGGCGGGCGAGCCAGTCCGGGGTGTTGACCGCCAGGGCGTCGGCGTCCGCGGCCAGGATCGCGTCGCGCTCGCGGGCGACCCGGCGCAGCACCGCGTTGACGAGCCCGGCGAGATGGGCCGTGCGGGTATCCGCCTTGGCGAGCCGCACGGCGAGGTCGACCGCGGCGTGGTCGGGGACCGCGAGGTCGAGGATCTGGGCGGCCGCGGTGGCCAGCAGGGCCGTGAGCTGCGGCTTGGCCGCGGGGAGCCCGCGCTCGAGCCGCGCGGCCAGGGCGGCGCGGATCAGACCGTAGCGGCGGAAGGTCGCCACCGCGATGGCCCGCGCCAGCCCGGCATCGGCCGGCGCCAGCGCCTCGGCGCGGATCGCCTGGGCGAGGGCGTCGTCGAGGGCGGGGGGGCGCTCCTGGCCGATCAGGGCCGCGACCGCCTGCATCGCCGCGCGGCGCGCGCCCAGTCCCGCGATGTCCGGACCGGTCCCGCCCGGTGCCGCTGCGTTCCGCGTGTTGCGGCCTGTGTCCCGCGATGCCACTTCTGCTCCAGATCCGACGTCTTCCCGACCCACGCCCTCACACCCGAGCGAGCGCGATGCAAGAGCCGACCGCACAAGACCTGCACCGACAGGACCCGCACCGACAGGACCCGGCCGCGGAGGCCGGAGACGGCGCCGCCCCGCCCCGCATCCTCAGCCCGGCGGCGCAGCGCGCCCTCGCCGAGGCCGCCGAGCGCCGCGCGGCGATCGACGCCCGGGCCGCCGAGATCAGCGCCAAGCCCGAGCGCCAGGGGCGCGGCGGTCTGGAGCCGGTCCGCTACGACGACTGGGAGGTGAAGGGCCTCGCGGTCGACTTCTGAGAGACCCGCCGCGGGGCGCCTACTCGGCCGGGACCGCCAGCGGCGCGCCGGCCTCTTCCTCGGCCCGGGCCTCCGCGACGCCAGCCCCGAAGCGCCGGTACCAGAGCCCGGTCAGGATCGGCACGAGGATCGAGGTGACGATGATGCAGATCGTCACCAGCACGGTGGCGGTCTGCGCCGAGGGGGCGAATTGCGGGGCGACGGCGGCGATCGCCAGCGGGTTGGCGGCCGCCGCCCCGGCGGTGGAAGAGGCGGCCAAGCCGGCCGTGCCCGTCCCGCCCCCGATCGCCCGGTCGGCCAGGATCAGCGGGATGCCGGTCAGGACGATCACCGCGAGCGCCAGCACGATGCCGAGCCCCGCGAGCGGCGAGAGCAGGTTGTTGAGGTCGACCGTGTTCCCCAGCGCGAAGGCGAAGAACGGGATCATCAGCTGGCCGCCGGGCGCGAACAGGGCCCGGAGCTTCGGGTCGAGGTTGCCGAGGGCGAAGCCGACCAGGAAGGGCAGCACCGCGCCCACGAAGATCTGCGGCTCGAAATGCGCCGCCCCGGAGGCGCCGAGGATGATCATGCTCATCAGCGGGCCGGACTCGATCGAGGTCAGGATGAAGGCGCCGGCCTCCTCGCGGCTGCCGTAGGTCTGCATCAGCGAGGCGTAGAGGCCGCCATTGGTCATATCCATCGCGCAGACGATCGCCAGGATCGACAGGCCGGCGAAGAAGCCGGTCTGGATGCCCTCGGGCGGGATGAACAGCCCGGCCACCAGCACGATCGCCCAGGCGGCGACGAGCTTGGTCGCCACCAGCGTCCCGGACTTGCGCAGCACCGTGCCGGTCGCCTTCAGGCTGACCGAGGCGCCCATGCAGAAGAACCAGACCGCCAGGATCGGGATCACGCCGGTCATGATCCCCTGCGTGAAGCCCTTGAAATAGGCCGGGGCGCCCGGCGCGAAGGTCTTGCACAGGGCCCCGAGCAGGAGCGGCACTAGCATCAGGCCGCCGGGAATCCTGTCGATCGCCGCCTTGATCTGCATGGCGCGTCCCTCCCGATCCGGGTCGTCCGCCGACGCGCCGGATCCGGGCGGGATCGCGCACGCCGCGCCGGCCCGCGCCTCTGTCGGGCGCCTCTCGGACCGGTGCGTCATCCTGTCGGGGCGCGCCGCGGGCCGTCAAGCGGCGCGCCGGCGCGGGGCTTGCCGAACGTGTCGCGCTGTCGGGCGCGGAACGTCGGGCGCCGGGCCCCGTTGGCGAGGTTCACCGGAGGGAGGCGACGATGGCGACGACAGTATCGACCCGGAGCGCGGCCGCGGGCCCGCACGGCGAGATCCACCTCGCCCGCGGCGAGCGGCTCGGCATGCGGATGTGGCGGGCCGAGGAGCCCAACGCCGACAAGCCGATGACCACCTCGGCGCACGAGACGGTCGGCTACGTCATCAGCGGCCGGGCCGAGCTCGTGCTGGAGGGCGAGACCGTGGCGCTCGCGCCGGGCGATTCCTACTGCGTGCCGGCCGGCGCCGCGCACACCTACCGGATCCTGGAGACCTTCACGGCCGTCGAGGCGACCGCGCCGCCGGCCGGGTGAGGCCGGCGGGCCTCAGTGGGTCATGTAGACCTGCGTGCCGACATCGACCCGCGCGTAGAGGTCGACCACGTCCTGATTGTACATCCGGATGCAGCCGTAGGACGCGTAGGTGCCCACCGAGTTCGGCCGGTTGGTGCCGTGGATCGCGTACTCGCCGCCCGCGAGCGTCATCGCCGCCGCCCCCATGGGATTGTGCGGCGAGCCGCCCGCGATGAGGTTCGGCAACCGCGGGTTGTCGCGCTTCACCTCCGCGGGGGGCGACCAGGCGGGGGCGACGTACTTGCCGTCGATCGGCTTGATGCCGAACCACTGCTTGCCGGGACGGCCCACCGCCACGGGATAGCGGATCGCCGTGCCGTCGCCGTTCACCAGGTAGAGCTTGCGCTGCGACACGCTGATCACCACCGAGCCCGGCGCGACGCCGTTGGCGAAGGGGACGATCTCGCGCGCCTGCGCCGCCTGGAAACAACCGGCCAGCATCGCGCCGGCCAAACCGAATAGAGCCGCCACCCGACCCGACATCACCGCGATCCTCGCAAAGCTAGACTAGACGCGGGCAAGTAATCCCCGGCCGAGCTTACCGTTCCGAGAAAAGCTATGGTTGACGCGGGGTCATTCTGCGGATCCGCGGGGCACGGTAAAAGAGCAACCACGAACCAGAGTGTACGGGCCGTTGCCGCGCGGCGGGGCCGCCGCTCCGCGCGCGTCTCAGCGCTCGTGGAGTTCGCTCCCGCGCCGATCCTCCGACTGCCAGCCGTGGCGCTCCAGTTCCGGGTCGAGATGCTCCTCCACCGGGTAGCCGACGCAGAGATAGGCCACGAGCCGCCACGTCTCCGGCACGGCCAGGATCGCCGTGACCGCCTCCGGCTCCAGGATCGAGACCCAGCCGACGCCGAGGCCGCGGGCCCGGGCGGCGAGCCAGAAACACTGCACCGCCCCCACCACCGAGTAGGCCAGGGTCTCCGGCATGCTGGCCCGGCCGAGGCCGAGGCCGGTCTCGGTGGCCGCGTCGCAGAAGGCGGCCAGATGGACCGGCGCCTCCCGCAGGCCGGCGAGCTTCAGGCCGCGGTACTGCGCGGCCCGATCGGTCGCGTAGCCCGCGGCCGCGGCTTCGTTGCAGCCGGCGAAGTTCTCCGCGACCGCGCGGCGGCGTCCCGGATCCGCGACCCGCACGAAGCGCCAGGGCCGGCTGTTGCCGACCGAGGGGGCCCGGTGGGCCGCCGCGAGGCAGGCGCGCAGAGCGTCCTCGTCGACCGGATCCGTCCGGAAGCGGCGCACGTCGCGGCGCCACGCGAACAGCGCGTCGAGGTCGTGCAGGAAGGCGGCGTCGAAGGCGGGCGGGCCCATGGTGCGGCTGGCATAGCCGCAACCCCGGCCCGACGGGAAACGGAAAAAAGGCCGCCCGAGGGGCGGCCTGAAGTCTTGGGTCTCGAAACCTCGGAGTGCCGGATCCTGGGATCCCGAGCGGCGACCGATGGCTGGGGAGCTGGGTGTCGGTCGCCGACCGGGCAGAACCCGGCGAGGTTCGACGCCTGTTGTCGCGCCGCAACGCGGCCTGCAAAAGGCGTGAATCGGGCCAAACCGTGTTTTTTGTCGCTTGGGCGTGTCTCGCGGGACACGGCGCGCGCGACCCTTGCGGGCCGCGGCGGCGAGGCCCATCATCCGGCAAAGCATCGATGCACGGGAGCCGTGATGACCGAGAGGACGAGCGCCGGGTCGAGGCCCGACGAAGCGGCGGGCCATGTCATCCCCTTCCCCGCCCGCGCGGCCCCTCCGCAGATCGCCTTCAACCGGGACGAGCTCCGCACGATCTTCAACCTCTACGGCCGGCAGGTCGCCGCGGGCGAGTGGCGCGACTACGCCCTCGATTTCCGCCGCGACAAGGCGGTGTTCTCGATCTACCGGCGCTCCTCCGAGATGCCGCTCTACCGCATCGAGAAGGATCCCAAGCTCGCCCGGCGCCAGGGGGCCTACGCCGTCGTCGCCGCGAGCGGCCAGATCCTGAAGCGCGGCACCGAGCTCGCCCGGGTGATCGCCGTGCTGGAACCGGCACCGGCGGCGGTCTGACGGCGCCCGCTCAGGACAGGGACAGGCGCCGGACGGTCGCGGCGATCTCGGCCACCGTCTCCGGCGCCAGGGGCCGGATCGGCCGCGGCGGCTCGGCGCGGCACAGGCCCATGAGATCGGCCAGGGCGTAGACCACCCGCAGGCTGGAATGCGTCCGGAACAGCCTCCAGAGGGGCTCCAGCTCGGCGTTGAGGGCGCGGGCCCGCTCGGTCTCGCCCGCCGCCACGGCCCGGACGATCGCCAGGCAGGTCCGGGGGAACAGGCCGCCCGCCACGCTGAACCACGCCGCGCCGCCGGCGATCAGCGCCTCGGTGACGTTCCAGTCGCCGCTGAACCCGATGGGGAAGCCCGCCGGGACGGCCTCCCGCAGGGTCGCGATCCCGGAGGCGGCCCGCGCCGGCTCCGGCGCGGCGCACTTGGCGGCCACGATCCCGGGCTGGCGGGCGATCCGGCCGATCAGCGCCGGCGTGAAGTGGAAATGCGTGGTCGCGGGGTTGTCGTAGAGGACGAGGGGCAGGCCGCCCGCCTCCCCTACGGTCGCGAAATGCGCCTCGACCTCCGCCTCGGTGAGCGGCGTGTACGAGACGGGGGCGAGGAGCCCGGCATCCGCGCCGGCCGCCCGCGCGTCCTGCGCGAGGCGGACGGCCTCGTCGGTGCGCAGGGCGCCGATGCCGACGAGGAGCGGGACCCGTCCGGCCACGGCCTCGGCGGCGATCGCCACCGCCCGGCGCCGCTCCTCGCGGCTCAGGTATAAGTAGGTCCCGGTGCTGCCGAGGAGGCCGATCGAGTCGACCCCGGCGGCCGCCAGGGGCTCCAGCAACCGGCGCAGCGCTTCCGCGTCGACGCGGCCGTCTGCGTCGCTCGGGGTGATCGGGAAAGCGGAGAGGCCGGAGAGGTCGGAGAGCGCGGGCATGGCCCGAGCCTAGCGCATCCGCGCGCGGCGGCCAGGCAAAAAGAAACCCCGGCGGTGTCCCGCCGGGGTTCCCTCGTCCCGTCTTGTTCGGGCTGTCTTATCGGCGGTCGCCGATCAAGCTCAGCAGGAACTGGAACATGTTGATGAAGTCGAGATAGAGCGTCAGGGCGCCGTTCACCGACATCTTGGCCGCCATCTCGCCGTCGAAGCCGCCGTAGAGATACATCTCCTTGAGCTTCTGGGTGTCGTAGGCGGTCAGGCCCGCGAAGATCAGCACGCCCAGCACCGAGATGGCGAACTGGAGGGCCGACGAGGCGAAGAAGATGTTCACCAGCGACGCGAGGATGATGCCGATCAGGCCCATCATCAGGAACGAGCCCATGCCGGAGAGGCTGCGCCGGGTGGTGTAGCCCCACAGGCTGAGCGAGCCGAAGGCCGCCGCCGTGATGAAGAACACCTGCACCACGCTGCCCCCGGTGAACACCAGGAGGAGCGAGGACATCGAGGCGCCCATCACCGCCGCGAAGGCCCAGAACATCGTCCGGGCGGACGAGGCCGACATCCGGTCCATCCGCATGGAGAAGACGAAGATGAACGCCAGCGGGGCGAGCATCAGGACCCACTTCAGCGGGCTGAGGTAGAGGGTCTGACCGAACGGGGTCAGGATCGGGCGGGTGCCCTGGTAGGCCGCCACGGAGGCCATGTTCAGGCCGAGCGCGACGAGACCCGAGATGCCGAGCCCGACGATCATGTTGTTGTAGACGCCGAGCATGAAGGTGCGCAGGCCCTGATCGACCTCGACCTGGGTGCCGGCGTAGCCGGTCGGCTGCTGGGCGCCGTACCGGAAGGGGCTGTTCTCGAATGCCATGGGAGTTTCCTTGCGGAGGCTCTCTCAGCGTGGTGTTCGGTCGAGGCCCACGCAGGACCTCTGGCGCCGGGCTGGCGCCTCGGTCGGGAATATGTTGCGCCCGAAGCCGCGACACAAGTCCCCGGCCACGGTTCCGGGGCCGCTTTTCCGTGTCCGGCGGATGTATTTTTGTCCATCTGGGCCGGGATTAAAATGCATTCCGCTCCGTCGTCGGGTTGTTCGACTGACGGTTGCCGCCGTCCAGGCGTTTCGATGCGCCCGCGCGAAGTCTTAACGGCTTCCTTATGCCACGTGCGTCCGCATGCGCCCCGGTTTCTCCGGTCCGGACCGCCAAGTCCCGGCGGGTTCGTGCCTGCAAGGCGGGTCCGCAGCCTCGAAGATTCGCTCTCCGGCGCGCGGGATCTGGGCGGCCCGGGAGGGGCGGTTCAGTGCGTCATCCGGCGGGCCAGGGCACGGCCCAGACCCAGCAGCATCAGGTCGGCGGCCGCCCGCACCTCCGCGGGCATGTCGTCGGTGAGCGTCTCCTTGAGCGCGACGGCGAGGTCGGCCGCCCGCTCCAGCGGGTCGCCGCCCGCCATGGGCCTGCTGACCACGTAGCGGTCGCCGCCGTCGCGGATCTCGGTGATGTCCATCAGGATGCCGTGCGAGCGCTGCGGCTCGCCGTCCTCGTTCCGATGGGTCCGCCCCCGGCTGAGGAGCCAGCGCACGGTGCCGTCCGCCTTGAACACGCGGTACTCGGCAAGGACCAGCCCGCTCGACCGGACGGCCCGGAGCATGTGGTCCATCAACCACGTCATGTCCTCGGGATGCACCGCGGCCAGAGCCATCGGCCCGTTGATCGGACGGTCGGCAAGGTCGGGATTGCCGGTCAGCAACCGGGCCGCGCCCGCGTCGTAGACGACCACGCCGCGGACGTGGTCCCACTCCCAGGCTCCCACAACGCACGAGGCTTCGAGAGCCGCCCGGAGACGGTCGGCGTTCTCCGCGTAGCCATCGATGACGTTGATGCGCATGGTGGACGGTCCCCCCGGGCGGCTCGAAGCTCGAATGTCTAGCTCCGTACCAATCTTCCGGCGAAATGACAAAGAGTTCACTTGCGAATACCCCTTCACGGGGGCACCTCTTGTCATGGTTGGGAAATTTTCCCCCGTCGCGAGTGATTCGAGGGGCCGCCATGGATGAGAACGGACTCGAATTCCTGCGGACGATTGCTGACCCGAAGGTGGAATCCTCCGCCGCGCGCGCGCTGAACAGGATTGCGCAGTCCCTCGATTTGCCGATCGAGGCGTTCTACGGTTCCGATCACTGCGGATCTGTGGACCGTCCGGCCATCGAGCGGGAGACGGAGCGGCTGCTGATGCTGGTCGGGGTCCACCTGGGCCGACTCGATCCTGCGGCGCGGAGGCGATTCGGTGAGGCGGTCCAAGCTCTGGTCGGCCCCGAACCGACCGAGGCATGCGCGCGCACCGCGGAGAATGCGGAGCGCGGCGACCCGTGAGCGCGGGGTTCGACGGTTGGAAGCCCCTCCCCCACGGACCGAGGGCTTCGATATCCCGCCGGACCGTCTCCGGCCGGGCGCGGTCCGCCGCTCTCGACGGCCTCGATCGCGGCCTCCGCCGGGGCTGAACCGAATACGGAGCCTGCGGGATCGGCCTCCGTCAGGCCTGCCGGAGATACGGCGCCGGCTTCTGACCCAGGATCCGCCACGTACCGACGAGCCCGAGGAGGATCGCCAGCGCCACCGCGGCCACGGCCGCGACCAGCGCGCCCGACAGGTCGAGGCGGAAGTCGAGGTGCATGACCTTGGCGACGATCACCCAGCCGGCGAGCGTCCCGGCCAGGAGGCCGAACAGCGCCGTGGCGAGCCCCAGCGCGGCGTATTCGAGGGCGTAGGCGGTCAGCAGCCGCGCCCGGCTCGCGCCCAGCACCTTGAGCACGACGGCGTCGTAGAGCCGCGCCCGGTGCCCGGCCGCGATGGCGCCGGCCAGCACGAACAGGCTCGCCAGCACCGCCACGGCGCTCGCCCCCCGGATCGCCAGGACCAGCCGGCCGACGAGGTCGCCGATGGCGTCCAGGGCGTCCTTCACCCGCACGGCGCTCACCGACGGGAAGGTCTTGGCGACGTCGCGCAGGATGCGGTTCTCGGCGGAAGCGTCGGTGCCGCCGGGCAGGGTCAGCGTCGCGAGGTCGGAATGCGGCGCGCCCCGGAAGGTGCCCGGCGAGAACACCATCACGAAGTTGATGCCGAGGTTGCGCCACTCCACCCGGCGCAGGTTGAAGATCGTCGCGGTGAGGTCGCGCCCGAGCACGTTCACCGTCACGGTGTCGCCGAGCTTCAGGCCGAGCTGGCGGGCGAGGTCGGCCTCGAAGGAGACCAGCGGCTTCGCGCCCTGCTCCGGGCTCCACCACGCCCCCTCGGTGAGGCTGGAGCCGTCCGGCACCGTGTCGGCGTAGGTGATGCCCCGGTCGCCGTCGAGCACCCAGGCGGCGTCCTCCGGGGGGCGGATCTTGCTCGCCGGCACGCCGTTCAGGGCGACGATCCGGCCGCGCATCATCGGCACGTCCTCGATCTTTCCGCTCGGGGCCGAGCGCGCCAGGAACTCGCGGAACTGGGCGGCGTCCCGCGAGGGAATGTCCAGGAAGAAGAGGTTCGGCGCCCGGGCCGGCAGGGTCGCGCTGATCGTGCGGCGGACATTGGCGTCGATCAGGCTGAGCGTCACAAGGAGCGTCACGCCGAGGCCGAGCGACAGGACGATGGCGGGCGTCAGGGCGCCGGGCCGGTGCAGGTTGGCGAGCGCCATCCGGGGCGCCGGCCAGCGCGGGTGCGGCAGGCGGCGGGCGAGCGCCATCAGGCCGAGCGCCACCAGATGCAGCAGGCCGAACGCGATGGCTGCGGCCGCGATGAAGATCAGCGCGACGCGCCGGTCGAAGGCGGTCGCCACCGACAGGCCGACCAGGGCCGCGAGGCTGACGGCGAGCCAGATCCGGTAGCGCCAGCGCGGGCTGACGCGGGCCGGGTCGACCGTGTCGCGGAACAGGCCGGAGACCGGCACGTCGTGGGCGCGGCCGAGCGGCGTGATCGCGAAGGCGAAGGCCGTGATCAGACCGTAGGCGGCCGCGAGCGCCAGTTCTCCCGGGGCCAGCGTCGGGTTCAGCGGCAGCGGCAGGTCGGCGGAGAACAGGGCGTCGAGGAGGAAGGGCAGGCTCGCGCCGATCGCGAGGCCGATCAGGGTGCCGAGGCCGGCGATCAGCATCACCTGCGTCAGGTACAGGGCGACCACCTGCGAGCCCGGCGCGCCGACGCTCTTGAGCGTCGCGATCGAGGGCCGCTTGCGCTCCACGAAGGCGTGGACGGCGTTGCCGACCCCGACGCCGCCGACGATCAGCGCGGTGAGTCCCACCAGGGTCAGGAACTGCGTGAAGCGCTCGATGCTCTTGGCGAAGCGCGGGTCGGCGTTGGTGCGCGAGCGGATCTCCCAGCCGGCCTCGGGGGTGGCGGCGCGGATCCGGGCCTGCGCCGCGTCGAGGTCGGCGTCCGGCGTGCCGGGCGGCAGGACCAGACGGTAGCTCCAGCGGTTGAGGCTGCCGGGCTGGACGAGGCCGGTGGCGCGGAGCGTCGGCTCGGAGACCATCAGCCGCGGACCGAAGCCGATGCCGCCGGCGATCTTGTCGGGCTCGGACACGATGGTGCCGCGGATCGCCACGTCGTGCCCGGCGAGCGCGATCCGGTCGCCGACCTTGACGTCGAGGCGGGTGAGCAGGGCCGGGTCGGCGAGCGCCCCCGGCACCCCGTCGCGCTCCGCCAGCAGGTCGGCGAGGCGGCCCGGCGGGTCGGTCGCGAGGTCGCCGGCGGCCGGATAGGTGGCGGGGTCGACGGCCTTCAGCTCGACCAGGGCCGCGTCGCCGCTGCCCGCCACCGCCATGGCCCGCAGGGAGGCGACGATGTCGAGGCGGCCTTCGCGCGCCAGCGCCTGCCTCTCCGCGTCGGTCGCCTCGCGGTTGATGAGGTTGAAGGCGAGGTCGCCGCCGAGGATGCGCCGGCCCTCCCGGCCGAGCCCGTCCGAGAGCGAGCGCGAGATCGACGCCACGCCCGCGATGGCCATGACGCCCAGCGCGATGCAGGCGAGGAACACCGCGAAGCCGTTGAGCCCGGCCCGCAACTCGCGCAGCGCGAGGCGCAGGGTGAGCGGGATCCGGCGGGGCGCGGGGTCGGGGCGGGTGATCGTGCCGTGCATCAGGCGGCCACCGCCTCCTCGATCCGCCCCGAGCGCAGGCGCACGGTGCGGTCGCACAGGCGGGCGAGGCCGTTGTCGTGGGTGACGAGGACCAGCGTCGCGCCGCGGTCGCGCTTCAGCCGGAACAGCAGGTCGACGATCTGGCGGCCGGTGGCCTCGTCGAGGTTGCCGGTGGGCTCGTCGGCCACGAGGATCGCCGGGTCGGGGGCGACCGCCCGGGCGATGGCGACGCGCTGCTGCTCGCCGCCGGAGAGCTGCGCCGGGTAATGGTGCAGCCGGTGCCCGAGGCCGACCGCCTCCAGCTCGGCGCGTGCCCGCTCCAGGGCGCCGGGCCGGTCGGCGAGTTCGAGCGGAAGGGCCACGTTCTCGAGCGCCGTCATGGTCGGCACGAGGTGGAAGGCCTGGAACACGATGCCGATCCGGCGTCCGCGGAACCGCGCCAGCGCGTCCTCGTCGAGGCGGACGAGGTCGGTGTCCTCGATGACGACGCCGCCGGAATCGGGCCGCTCCAGCCCGGCCATCACCATCAGCAGCGTCGACTTGCCGGAGCCGGACGGGCCGACGAGGCCGACCGCCTCGCCGCGGTCGACATTCAGCGAGATGCCGCGCAGGACGTGGACGCGGGCGGCGCCGCGGCCGAGGCTGAGATCGATGTCCGACAGCGCGATCGCGGGCTCGCGCAGCACCTTGCCTTGGCTCACCGGTGAGCCGATCTGTGGGCGATGACGAGCATGGCGCGCGAGGTCCTCACGTGGGGTCGATCCCTTCGGCTTCGATCTTGGCTCTACGGGCCGCGGGTGCACCGCGATATGGGTTCGGCATTGGGGCCGCGCCATGACGCGCGCGCTGTGTTCCGGCGCACGGCCCTGTATGCCGCAGCGCTAGCGCTCCTGATGGTCCCTTTCATGACAGCCGTCGCGCCGGGAGCGCGGGCCGCGCCCGGCGAGCCGGTCAAGCTCGTCGCCCTCGGCGACAGCCTGACCGCGGGCTACAAGCTCCCGGCCGACGCCGCCTTCCCGACCGTGCTGGAGCGCCTGCTCAAGGCCAGGGGCGCGGACGTGACGGTCGCCAATGCCGGCGTCTCCGGCGACACCGCCACGGGCGGCCTCGACCGAGTCGACTGGTCGGTGCCGGACGGGACCGCGGGTGTGATCCTCGAACTCGGCGCCAACGACATGCTGCGCGGCACCGACCCGAAGGTCACCGAGGGCGCGCTCTCGGCGATCATCGAGCGGCTGAAGGCGCGGGGCATCCCGGTCCTGCTCGCCGGCATGCAGGCCGCGCCCAACCTCGGGCCGGACTACAAGGCGCGGTTCGACGCGATCTACCCGGCGCTCGCCAAGCGCTACGGCCTGACCCTCTACCCGTTCTTCCTCGACGGGATCATCGGCGACCGGGCGCAGCACCTCGACGACATGATCCACCCGAACCGGCAGGGCGTGGAGACCATCGCTTCCCGCATGCTGCCGACGGTGGAGGGTTTCCTGGGGGGCCTCCGGCAGGGGGCGTCGCGGTAGTGCCGCGCCTGTTCACCGGCCTCGCGGTGCCGCCCGCGATCGCCGACGCGCTCAGGGCCTGGCAGGGCGGCCTGCCCGGGGCCCGCTGGATCGAGCCGGGCGACTTCCACGTGACCCTGCGGTTCATCGGCGACGTCGACGCGACCACGGCCGACGACGTGGTGGAGGCGCTGTCCGAGATGCGGATCCGCCCGGCCCTGACGGTGACGCTCGACGGCCTCGGCATCTTCGGCGGCGACAGGCCGCGGGCGCTCTACGCCTCGGTGGTGCCGGAGGCGGAGCTGACGGATCTCCAGGCCGAGCAGGAGCGGCTCGTGCGCCGGGCCGGGGTCGAGCCGGAGCGGCGGAAATTCACCCCGCACGTGACCCTGGCGCGCCTCCGGCGCGACGCCACGCCGGAGGCGGCGGCGATGTACCTGTCGCAGGCGCCGGTCTTTGCGCCGCTGACTTACACGGCGGAGCGGGTGACGCTGTTCTCGGCGCGGGACTCGACCGGGGGCGGGCCGTATGTGGCGGAGGCGGAGTTCCCGTTCGCGTGATGCGCCTAGGCTCGGTCGTTCACGTCCTTGCGAGCGAAGCGAAGCAATCCAGAGTCGGCGACATCGCCCCGAACGTCGCGCTGCCCTGGGTCACTTCGCGTCGCTCGTGATGACGGAGGTTCGGTCTTCATGCGGGCCGATCGCGCGATCGGACCGAACCGGCCTACAACCGCCGCAACGCCACGCTCTCGATCCGGTGGCTCGCGCCCTTGGTCAGGATCAGGCTCGCCCGCTGGCGGGTCGGCACGATGTTCTCGCGCAGGTTCGGCAGGTTGATCGTCGTCCAGAGCCGGTCGGCGATGTCGAGGGCCTCGGTCTCGGCGATCTCGGCGTATTTCCGAAAGTACGAGCGCGGGTCGCGGAACGCCGTCTGCCGCAACTTCATGAAGCGCGTGACGTACCAGCGGTGCAGGTCGTCCTCGTGGCCGTCGAGATAGATCGAGAAGTCGAAGAAGTCGGACACGAACGGGATCGCGGTCCCGTCCCGCGGCAGCCGCGCCGGCTGGAGCACGTTCAGGCCCTCGACGATCAGGATGTCGGGGCTCTCCACGACCCGCTCCTCCCCGGGCACCCGGTCGTAGACGAGGTGCGAGTAGAGCGGCGCGGTGACGCGCTTGTGGCCGGCCTTCACGTCGTGGAGGAAGCGCAGCAGCGCGGCGGTGTCGTAGCTCTCCGGGAAACCCTTGCGCTCCATCAGCCCGTTGGCGGCGAGCTCGGCGTTGGGCAGCAGGAACCCGTCGGTGGTGACGAGGTCGACCTTGGGGGTGTTGGGCCAGCGCGCCAGCAGGGCGGTCAGGATGCGGGCGGTCGTGGACTTGCCCACCGCCACCGACCCAGCGAGCCCGATGATGTAGGGCGCCTTGGTCTCGCGCTCGGCCATCAGGAAGCGTTGCGTCGCCTTGAACAGGCCCTGCGTCGCCGCGACGTACAGGGCGAGCAGACGGGACAGCGGCAGGTAGATCGCCACCACCTCCTCGACCGAGATCGGGTCGTTGATCGATTGCAGCCGCTCCAGGTCTTCCTGGTTGAGGGTGAGCGGCGTGTCGGCGCGCAGCTGCGCCCATTCCTCGCGGCTGAAGCGGCGATACGGCGAGAGCCGGTCGGACGCTTCGAGGATCGCCTCGACCGAGCCCGGCAGCGCGGCCGCGTTCACGCGTGGCGCCTCGCGGCCTTCTCGGCGATGCCGCTCTGGGCCGTGCGACGCTCCAGCTCCGCCATCACGGCATCGAGCTCGACCCCGCCCGCCCGGAGCAGCACGACGAGGTGGTAGAGCACGTCGGCGGCCTCGTTCCGCAGGCCGGTCTTGTCGCCCTGCACGGCCGCGATCGCCGCCTCCACCGCCTCCTCGCCGAGCTTCTTGGCCGCCTTGGCGGGGCCCTCGGACAGGAGCTTGGCCGTGTAGGAGGTGGCCGGATCGGTCCCGGCGCGGCTCGCCACGAGGGCGGCGAGGTCGGCGAGCGTGTAGGCGGTCATGAAGCGATCTGCATGTTGCGACGGCCCCTTATACAGATCAGGGCCGGATTTCGGCAGGAAACTGCGCCACGGCCGCTCGGCGGGCAAGCGGAGCGGGTGAAGGCCGCCCGGCTTTGTCTGGGGATCACCCGTTGTCTTGGGTTCACCCGTTCGGCAGGTGCCGCGCCAGCGCTTCCAGCACGGCCATGCGGACGGCGACGCCCATCTCGACCTGCTCGCGGATCAGCGACTGCGCCCCGTCGGCGATCTCGGAGGAGATCTCGACGCCGCGGTTCATCGGCCCCGGATGCATCACCAGGGCGTCGGGCTTGGCGAGCGCCAGCTTCTCGCCGTCGAGGCCGAAGTAGCGGAAATACTCCTTCACGGACGGCACGAACGAGCCGTTCATGCGCTCCCGCTGGAGGCGCAGCATCATGACGATGTCGCAGCCGACGAGGCCCTTGCGCATGTCCGTGAAGGTCTCGACGCCGAAGCGCTCGATCCCGGAGGGCAGCAGCGTCGAGGGCGCGATCAGGCGGACCCGCGCGCCCATGGCCTGGAGCAGGATGATGTTGGAGCGCGCCACCCGCGAGTGCAGGACGTCGCCGCAGATCGCCACCTGCAGGCCCTCGATCCGGCCCTTGTTGCGGCGGATGGTGAGCGCGTCGAGGAGGGCCTGGGTCGGATGCTCGTGGGCGCCGTCGCCGGCATTGACCACCGCGCAGTCGACCTTGCGGGCGAGCAGGTGAACGGCGCCCGCCGATTCGTGACGGACCACGATGATGTCGGGCCGCATGGCGTTGAGCGTCGCGGCGGTATCGATCAGGGTCTCGCCCTTCTTCACCGAGGACGAGGCCACCGACATGTTCATGACGTCGGCGCCGAGCCGCTTGCCGGCGAGCTCGAAGGACGATTGCGTCCGCGTCGAGGGCTCGAAGAACAGGTTGATCTGCGTGCGGCCCCGCAGGGTCGTGCGCTTCTTCTCCACCTGCCGCGAGATGTCGACGGCGGATTCGGCGGCGTCGAGCAGCCCCTCGATGTCGGGCCGGGTCAGGCCCTCGATGCCGAGGAGGTGCCGGTGCGGGAAGGCCGGGGGCGCGGGCGTCGTCATGATGAGGCCCGGGTGTAGGTGCGGCGCGCCCGGGGGGCAAGGCTGTTCGGCGCTCATCCCGGTTCAGTCATGACGCTCGCTCCGTCAGGGGCTGCGGGCGTCACGGGGTCGAGGCCCAGGCTGTCCGTCCGGCGGCAGGATGGGGCGCGTCGCGCTCCGTCATCGACGGCGCGCGCCCATCGGCGCAGTCGCACTTCGAGGGGCGGCTGCGGCCTTTTTCCCGGCGGATGGTAACCGCCCGCCCCCGCGCCACGTATCTGCCCGAACGGTCGGGATTCGTACGCTCCCGACCCCGCGCCGCTTGCCCGGGATCCAGACGCTTGGCCGCCTCCCCTGCCCTCGAAGCCCCCGAGACCGTCGACCGGCAGGGGCGCCGCTGGTTCTACCGCCACCCGCTGGTCATCCGGCTGGCGCACTGGATCAACGCCGCGGTGCTGCTGGTGCTGCTGATGAGCGGCCTGCAGATCTTCAACGCCCACCCGGCGCTCTACTGGGGTTCGGTCTCGACCTTCGACAATCCGTCGCTCGCCATCACCAGCGAGCCCGGCCGCGACGGCACGACCCGCGGCGTCGTGACGGTCGGTTCCCACACCCTCGACACGACCGGCGTGCTCGGCCTGTCGAGGGAGGGCGGCACCGAGGTGGAGCGCGCCTTCCCGTCCTGGGCGACGCTGCCGGCCAACCAGGACCTCGCCACCGGGCGGCGCTGGCATTTCCTGTTCGCGTGGCTGCTGGTGATCAACGGGGCGGTCTACCTGCTCTACGGCCTGGTCTCGGGCCAGCTCCGCCGCCGCCTGATCCCGGACGGCGACCAGATCCGCGACTTCGGCGGCTCCGTGAAGGAGCACCTGCTCCTGCGCTTCCCCGAGGGCACCGAGGCCAAGCGCTACAACGTCATCCAGAAGCTGACCTACCTCGTGCTGGTGCTGGGCCTGCTGCCCGCGATGGTGCTCGCCGGCCTCGCCATGTCGCCCGGGATGGACGCGGCCTGGCCGTGGCTCACCGAGCTGTTCGGCGGCAGGCAATCGGCGCGCAGCGTCCACTTCATCGCCGCCGGGCTGATCGTGCTGTTCGTGGTGGTCCACGTGCTGCTCGTGGTCGTCTCCGGGCTCGTCAACAACATGCGCGGCATGATCACCGGCTGGTTCAGCCTCGGCCGCGACCGGGAGACCGCGCGATGATCCTCCACCGCCGCAAGCTCCTCACCGCGGGCGCCGGCCTGATGGGCACCGCGCTGCTGGCCGGCTGCGACAAGTTCGCCGGGACCGAGACGGGGCAGCGCACCCTCAAGGTCGGCGAGGACGCCAACGAGTACGTCCAGCGCCTGCTGATGTCGCCGACGACCCTGGCCCGGGAATTCCCGGCCTCGATGATCTCGCCCTGGTTCAAGCCGAACGGCACGATCGACCCGCCGGACCGCGCCTACCGGGCGCTGGCGGCGCGGAACTTCTCGGACTTCAAGCTCTCCGTCGACGGGCTGGTCCAGACCCCGCTGTCGCTGAGCCTCGCGGACCTGCGCGCCCTGCCGTCGCGCACCCAGATCACCCGGCACGATTGCGTGGAGGGCTGGAGCTGCATCGGGCAATGGGGCGGCGTGCCGCTCGCCGAGGTGCTCAAGAAGGCCGGGCTGAAGCCGCAGGCGCGCTACGCGGTGTTCCACTGCGCCGACACGCTGGAGTTCGAGGCCGGTCCCAAGGGCGGTGGCAGAGGGCGCAACCAGGGCGCGTCCCTCTGGCGCCCGAGCCATCCGGGCGCGGTGCGCGACGCTTACGTGCAGCTCGCCGCCGCCGACGATTGGGGCGGCCCGGCCACCGCCACCGACGCGCCCAAGGACGATTGGGGCCAGGGCAGCCCGGCCCCGGAGCCCGAGCCGGCGGGGATCCCGATCCGCTACTACGAGAGCATCGACCTCTACGACGCCTTCAACCCGCAGACGATCCTGGCCTACGACCTCAACGGCAAGCCGCTGCCGGTCTCGAACGGCGCGCCCCTGCGGCTGCGGGTCGAGCGCCAGCTCGGCTACAAGCAGGCCAAGTACGTGATGCGGGTCGAGATGGTGGAGTCGCTCGCCGGGATCGGCCAGGGCAGCGGCGGCTACTGGGAAGACCGCGGCTACGAGTGGTACGCGGGGATCTGAGGCGACTGACGGGATTTTGAGCTGCTGACGCGGCAAGTTCCGTGCTGGAGCCCGGGCCGCGTTTCATCCTGCATGGCCTCTTCCCCGGACAGGTGGAGCGACGCGGAACCTGATCAGGACCCGGCCCAAAAAGTGCCGCGCAGTGGCTCCCCCGAACAACCTCGCGATTTGACAACCCGCCGCCCGTGACCCACTTGTGCCCGGCGCGCGGCCCCGGCCCGACGGCGGGCATACGTCCCACGCGAATCTCGAACAGAATTCGTCCGTCGCGCCCAGGCTCCGTCAGGGGCAGAGGTCTGAATGAAAGTCGTCGTCGTCGAGTCGCCGGCCAAAGCCAAGACGATCAATAAGTATCTCGGCCGCGACTATGAAGTCATCGCCTCCTTCGGGCATATCCGCGACCTGCCGCCCAAGGACGGCTCGGTGGATCCCGAGCAGGACTTCCACATGGTCTGGGAGCTGGCCGACCGCGGGGCGAGCCGGGTCTCGGAGATCGCCAAGGCGGTCAAGGGCGCCGACAAGCTGATCCTCGCCACCGACCCGGATCGCGAGGGCGAGGCGATCTCCTGGCACGTGCTGGAGGCGCTCACCGCCCGCAAGGCGCTCAAGGGCATCCCGGTCGAGCGCGTGACCTTCAACGCCATCACCAAGGCGTCGGTCGAGCAGGCGATGCGCAAGCCGCGGGAGATCGACCAGGCGCTGGTCGACGCCTACCTGGCGCGCCGGGCGCTCGATTACCTCGTCGGCTTCAACCTCTCGCCAGTCCTGTGGCGCAAGCTGCCGGGCGCCCGCTCGGCCGGGCGCGTCCAGTCCGTGGCGCTCCGGCTCGTGGTCGAGCGCGAGATGGAGATCGAGCGGTTCAAGCCGCGCGAGTACTGGACGCTCATCGCGACGCTGACGACCGCCGACGGCGCGACCTTCGAGGCCCGCCTCGTCGGCGCCGACGGCAAGCGGATCCAGCGCCTCGACGTCGGCACGGGCGAGGAGGCGGCCGCCTTCAAGCGCGACCTCGAGCTCGCGACCTTCCAGGTGGCGAGCGTCGAGGCGAAGCCCGCCAAGCGCCACCCGCAGCCGCCCTTCACCACCTCGACCCTCCAGCAGGAGGCCTCCCGCAAGCTCGGGATGGCGCCGGCCCAGACCATGCGGGTCGCCCAGCGGCTCTACGAGGGCGTCGATATCGGCGGCGAGACGGTCGGCATCATCACCTACATGCGGACCGACGGCGTCGACATGGCGCCGGAGGCGATCCAGGACGCCCGCCGGGTGATCGGCAAGGAGTTCGGCGACCGCTACGTGCCGGACGTTCCGCGCAAGTACAGCGTCAAGGCCAAGAACGCCCAGGAGGCCCACGAGGCGGTGCGCCCCACCGACATGGGCCGCCTGCCCAAGACGGTGGCGCGCCACCTCGAGCCCGAGCAGGCCCGGCTCTACGAGCTGATCTGGACCCGCACCATGGCCAGCCAGATGGAATCGGCCGAGCTGGAGCGGACCACCGTCGACGTCACCGCCAAGGTCGGACCGCGGACCATCGACCTGCGCGCCACCGGCCAGGTGGTGAAGTTCGATGGCTTCCTGACCCTCTACCAGGAGGGCAAGGACGACGAGGAGGACGAGGAAAGCCGCCGCCTGCCGCCCATGAAGGCCGGCGACCCGCTCGCCCGCGAGCGGATCAGCTCGACCCAGCACTTCACCGAGCCGCCGCCGCGCTACTCCGAGGCGAGCCTCGTGAAGCGCATGGAGGAGCTCGGCATCGGCCGCCCGTCGACCTATGCCGCGGTTCTCCAGACCTTGCGGGATCGCGAATACGTCAAGATCGAGAAGAAGCGGCTGCAGCCGGAGGACAAGGGGCGGCTCGTCACGGGCTTCCTCGAGAGCTTCTTCCGGCGCTACGTCGAGTACGACTTCACCGCCGGCCTCGAGGAGCAGCTCGACCGGGTCTCCAACGCCGAGATCGACTGGCGGGCGGTGCTGCGCGACTTCTGGCGCGACTTCTCCGCGGCGATCGGTGAGACCAAGGAGCTGCGCGTCGCCGACGTGCTGGAGGCGCTGAACGGCCTCCTCGGCCCGCACATCTTCCCCGACAAGGGCGACGGCTCGAACCCGCGCACCTGCCCGACCTGCGGCTCGGGCCAGCTGTCGCTGAAGCTCGGCAAGTTCGGCGCCTTCATCGGCTGCTCGAACTACCCGGAGTGCAAGTACACCCGGCAGCTCTCGGCCTCGGGCGTCGACGGCGACGGTGACGGCTCCTCGGCCGAGGGCGGCCAGCCGGGCGTGCGGGTGCTGGGCGACGATCCCGCGACCGGCCTGCCGGTGACGCTGCGCGACGGCCGCTTCGGGCCGTTCCTCCAGCTCGGCGAGGCCTCCGCCGAGAAGGGCGCCGAGAAGCCGAAGCGCTCGTCGCTGCCCAAGGGGCTCAGCCCATCGGACGTGGATCTCAACAAGGCGCTGGCCCTGCTGGCGCTGCCCCGCGAGGTGGCCCGCCACCCCGAGACCGGCGAGCCGATCCTGGCCAATCTCGGCCGATTCGGACCCTACGTGCAGCACGGGAAGACCTACGCCAATCTCGGCAAGGACGACGACGTGCTGGAGATCGGGGCTAACCGCGCCATCGACCTGATCGTCGCCAAGGAGCAGGGCGGCGGCCGCGGCCGCCCGGCCGCCGATCCGGGCCGGCCGCTCGGCAAGGACGAGGCCAGCGGCCGCGATCTCGTGGTCAAGGCCGGCAAGTACGGGCCCTACGTCACGGACGGCGAGGTCAACGCCACGCTGCCGAAGACGATGAGCGCCGAGGCGCTGACCCTCGACGAGGCGATCGCCCTGGTGAACGCCAAGCGCGCCGCGGGCGGCGGCAAGCCGGCGAAGCGCGGGGCGGTCCGGAAAGGGTCGGCGCGGGCCGCGGGCGGCGACAAGCCGGCGGCGAAGAAGACCGCCGCGAAGAAGCCTGCGGCCAAGAAGGCGGCGGCGAAGACGTCGAGCGCGGGCTGAAGCGTTCGTGGACGAGGCTGAGGCGGGCCGGCAAGCCCGCCCGTCCTTGCGAGCGGAGCGAAGCAATCCAGTGCAGCGCGAGGCGTTCGAACGTGGCGCCGACTGGGTTGCTTCGCTCCGCTCGCAAGGACGTGGCAGAGGCAGCGTTTCCGCCCCTCACCGCGGGTTGCGGTCAGCGATCGGGTTCAGACCAGGTAGGTGATCGTCGCCGCCACGGCCGTCGCGAAGGTCGCGAGCGCGAGGGTGGTGGAGTTCATCAGCGCCCGGGCCGGCGTCACTGCGGCCGCGTCATCGTCGCAGCCGAAGGCGGCGCCGGCCGCGTGCTCGAAGCGGATCAACGTGAGGCGGCGGGCCTCGATCGCGGCGTCGCTCATGGACTGCGGCTCCCTGACCACGGTCAAGATTTATCTCCGCCACCAACGTCGATCGTCCCGTTCTGTTCCGGACGTCGCCTGTGGAAGCCGGGCATGCGGGTCACGAGAAAGCCTTAACCCATTGTTGTGCAACGTCGTGATGACGGCCCGGCGCGCGGAACCGTGTGCCACCACGGACGCGGCCCTCGCTCGCGGCGGCGCAGCATGCGATGATGCGACCGCCTCGCCGCAGGGCGAACGGCTTTGATGTTTATGGTTTGTTCCGCTATCATGCGGGGATGAAGGCGCATGCTCCACGACCCGAGACCCGTCCCAAGACCCGTCTGCGCGAAGCCGAGTCGGCCGACGCGCCGCGCGCCCGGAGGCCGCGCGTGAGCGATCCGGCGCGGGACCTGTTCGGGCCGGGCGGCAAGGGCGCGGCGGCCCGCCCGCCCGAGCCGCGGCGGCGGCTGGATTCGGCGGCCTCCGTGGCGACGCTCGCGGCCGCCGAGCCCGAGGGCGGCTATACCGCCTCCGACATCGAGGTGCTGGAGGGGCTGGAGCCCGTCCGGCGCCGGCCCGGCATGTATATCGGCGGCACCGACGAGCGGGCGCTGCACCACCTGTTCGCCGAGGTGATCGACAACTCGATGGACGAGGCGGTCGCCGGCCATGCCAGCTTCATCGAGGTGGAGCTGGAGGAATCCGGCGCCCTCGTGGTGACCGACAATGGCCGCGGCATCCCGGTCGACCCGCACCCGAAATTTCCCGGCAAGTCGGCGCTCGAGGTCATCATGACCACGCTGCACGCCGGTGGTAAGTTCGACTCGAAGGTCTACGAGACCTCGGGCGGCCTGCACGGCGTCGGCATCTCGGTGGTGAACGCGCTCTCCGACCTGCTCGAGGTCGAGGTGGCCCGCAACCAGACCCTCTACCGCCAGACCTTCTCGCGCGGTCACGCGCAGGGCGCGCTGGAGCTGGTCGGCCGGGTGCAGAACCGGCGCGGCACGCGCGTGCGCTTCCACCCGGACGCCCAGATCTTCGGCTCGCTGAAGTTCGACCCGCGCCGCCTGTTCAAGATGGCGCGCTCCAAGGCCTACCTGTTCGGCGGCGTCGAGATCCGCTGGCGCTGCGCCCCTGCCCTCCTCGAGGGGCTGGAGGACGTGCCGGCCGAGGCGGTGCACCGCTTCCCCGACGGGCTGCGCGACTACCTCGCCCGCGACATCGACGGGAAGGAACTCGTCACCGAGGCGATGTTCTCCGGCAAGATCACCAAGCCGGGCTCGCACGGGTCGCTCGAATGGGCGGTGGCCTGGATGGTCGCCGAGGACGGGATCTCGCACTCCTACTGCAACACGATCCCGACGCCCGAGGGCGGCACCCACGAGGCGGGCCTGCGCGTCGCCCTGCTGCGCGGCCTGCGCGAGCACGCCGAGCGGGTGAACCAGGCCAAGCGCATGACGGCGGTGACCACCGACGACGTCATGGCGACCTGCGCGTCGATGCTCTCGGTGTTCATCCGCGAGCCGGAGTTCCAGGGCCAGACCAAGGACAAGCTCGCCACCGTGGAGGCCCAGCGCATCGTCGAGACGGCGGTGCGCGACGCCTTCGACCACTGGCTCGCCGCCTCCCCTGCCCAGGCCAACAAGCTCCTCGACTGGGTGATCGACCGGGCCGAGGAGCGCCTGCGCCGCCGCCAGGAGAAGGAGGTCGCCCGCAAGAGCGCGACCCGCAAGCTGCGCCTGCCCGGCAAGCTCGCCGACTGCTCGGCGGCCGGCACCGCGGGCTCGGAGATCTTCATCGTCGAGGGCGACTCGGCCGGCGGCTCGGCCAAGCAGGCCCGGGACCGGGCGACCCAGGCGATCCTGCCGCTGCGCGGCAAGATCCTGAACGTCGCCTCGGCCTCGCGCGACAAGCTCGGCGCCAACCAGCTGATCTCGGATCTCACCCTGGCGCTCGGCTGCGGCACCGGTTCGGCCTTCCGCGAGGCGGACCTGCGCTACGAGAAGGTGATCATCATGACGGACGCCGACGTCGACGGCGCCCACATCGCCTCGCTGTTGATCACCTTCTTCTACCGCCAGATGCCGAGGCTGATCGACCGCGGCCACCTCTACCTGGCGATCCCGCCGCTCTATCGGCTGCAGCAGGGCTCGAAGGTGGCCTATGCCCGGGACGACGCGGATCGGGAGCGGATCGTCAAGACCGTGTTCAAGGGCGGCAAGGTCGAGATCGGGCGGTTCAAGGGCCTCGGCGAGATGATGCCGGCCCAGCTCAAGGAGACCACCATGGATCCGAGGAAGCGCACATTGCTGCGCGTCGCGGTCCTGGACGAGGCCCGGGAATCGACCGGCGACACGGTCGAGCGCCTGATGGGCAACAAGCCCGAGGCGCGCTTCGCCTTCATCAGCGAGCGCGCGGCCTTCGCCGAGGGCGCCGACCTCGACATCTGACGCCGGAGCGCCGGCGCGGCCGCGCCGCGTCGGTCGATGGCGCCCGCGCCGTCTTTGCGAGCGGAGCGAAGCAACCCAGCAGCGCCACGTCCACCGAAGTCGCGCTGCCCTGGATCGCTTCGCTGCGCTCGCAAAGACGGGTTTCGGTCGCGCCTTATCGGGGCGGCGCGATCACCTTGGCCGGGTCGAAGGGCTGGGCCGCCGCCACCGTGTCCTTGCCCATGTTGAGGACCGCCGAGAAGCGGTCGCCGCCGGGACGCAGCACGAGGGCGCCCGGCTCGACCGCGATGAGCTTGCTGCCGAGGCCGAGGAAGCCGCCGACGTCGATCACGACGGCCTTGAGCGTCCCGCCGTCGGCGATGAGCAGATCCTCGATCTTGCCGACGCTGTCGCCGGCGGCGTTGCGCACCGTCACGCCGATCATCTTCGTGGTCAGGAAGGTGACGGGCTTGAGCCCCTGACGCTTGGCGGCGTCCTCGGCGCTCGCCGCCTCCGTCAGCCGCCCGCCCCCCTTGCCGTCCGTCGAGGTTCCCGGTCCCGTGGCCGGCAGGATCGTGTCCTTGCCGATCACGCTGGCGTCCTGCGCGGAGGCCGGCGCGTTCGCGAGGCCGAGGGCCGCGAGCGACAGGAGAAGGATTCGGCTTCGCATGGCTGATCGCTCCGCGCGCCCGGTCCCTGCGTGGAAGGCCCTGTCCGGGTCACTGAGGGGCGCCGCGGTCTCAATCGCGGGCGGCCCGCGCGGTTCCGGCCCTCCCTGTCGCACCCGCCGAGGCCGGTTCGCGGTCCCGAAACGCGAAAGGGCCCGGCCTTGCGGCCGGGCCCTTCGGGAGCGCGGAGCCGGCAGAGCCGGCTCCGGCATCCGGTCTCAGTACGAGCCGAACTTGTAGTTCAGGCCGGCGCGGACGACGGCGAACTCGGTCTTGGCGGCGGCGCCGTTGAGGTAGGCGATGCCGTTCGGGGGCAGGAGGTTGCCGTAGAACACGCCGCCGGCCGAGTTCTTCTGGCGGTCGAGGCTGACGTAGAGGCCTTCGACCTTCAGCGTCACGGCGTTCGAGCGGAAGAAGTTCAGGAACGAGTCGGTGGGCAGGGCGTACTCGACGCCACCGCCGGCGGCCCAGCCGGTGCGGAAGCTGTCGCGGAAGCGGTTGCCGGCGAAGTTCTGGTCGTCCTGGCCCGAGCCGTAGGCGAAGCCGCCGGTGCCGTACACGAGGGTGCGGTCGAAGGCGTAGCCGAGGCGGCCGCGCACGGTGCCGAAGTAGTCCAGCCCGTTGCCGCTGGTGGCGACGAAGGCGCGCGGGGCGGCGAACGCGATGCCCGGGGCGCCGCCGAAGGCGTAGTTCTGGGTGCCGTTGGCGCGGCGGGCGAAGTCGACGTACTGGGCGTCAGCCTCGAAGCCGATCACGACGCCGGAGCCCGGGGTGAACTGGTAGTTGTAGCCGATCTGGGCGCCGCCCGAGAAGCCGTCGTTGTTGCTGCGGTTGTTGACGCTGACGACGCCGGCGGTGCCGGGGGAGTTGATCAGCGAGCCGCCGGGCAGGGCGTAGTTGGTGGTGTTGCGGCTGTTGGCGTCGAAGCCGTAGCCGGCGTTCACACCGAAGTAGAAGCCGGTCCAGGTGAACACCGGCACCGGCGTGAACACCGGCGGCGGCGCGGCGCGGCGCGGAAGGTCGGCGGCGGACGCCGCGGCGGTCATGCCGGCGAGGACGGTGGATGCGAGGAGAAGCTTCTTCATGGTGGTGTTCGGTCCTGGGGTTAGCTTGAGCCGGCAGCCTTCTAGGCGCTCTCGGATGGCGGGTCTGTCGCTTTCCTGCAACAAGCCTCTTCAGGCTAGGGACATCCCGTCAACGAAAGATGAAGACTAGCCGGCCCTGCCCGACAGCAGACGGCCCGTTCGCGCGCTCGAGGAGGGCGAGGAGAGCTGCAGAGACCGTGAAGACTAGCTGCCTTGCGCGCCGCGCATATTGGCGGCGGCCGGCGCGGGGCCTGCGACATCGCTCGTGGTCTCTGCAGGAGCCGTCGGCGGCGGACGTTTTATTCCGGCACAACTTCGACGAGAATGATTCTCGCTCGTAAGCGATCGATTAACCCTGTTGCCCGATGGTCCGTCGCTCGCGGGCCCGTCCCCGAGCCCCTGTCGCGCATCAAACCGGATCCGGTCCCCCGCCGGCGGAGACCGCTGTCCATGCAGAGCCCCGACGAACGGAGCCGGACGACCTTCGGCAAGCGCCGGACCGGCGAGGCCGCGCCCGGCGCGCAGGCCGGCCCGCGGACCGGCTCGACCGCCGCGCGGGTGGCGCGCGCCGAGCCGAGGCGGTCCGCGGGCCCCCTGCCCTGGACGCTGCGCGTGGCGGGCCTGGTCGGGATCGTCGCGGTGATCGGCGCCTACCAGCTCGCGCGGCTGAGCCGGCCCGACGCGCCGACGCCCGGGACTGCCGTCGCGACCGCGGCGCTCGCGCCGATGGCCGAGCCCGAGACGACCGGTGCCATCGCGGCGGCGCGATCCGCCCGCACCACCCGCCTGGACCCCTGCGTCGCGCCCGCGGGCGACCGTCTCCGGCCCTGAACGGCGACCCTTCGGGCGGCCGATCCCCTGTGCGCCGACCCGCGCTGTCGCCATTGCGAGATTGACAAGTCGCGCCAAGGCCCTAACTGACAGGGAGCATGCGCCCCGCGGCCCCGGGAGCGTCCGAGCGCCCCGCGCGAGCCTTTCCCAGCCGTTGCCGCGACGGTGTCCTTCGCGCCGGCCGGGCGCGCAACGGTTCCTGAACGCAGATGCCTTTTTCCGACCTGGGACTGAGCGAGAAAGTCCTGAACGCCGTCGAAGCGGCGGGTTACACCGAGCCGACGCCGATCCAGGCTGAGGCCATTCCCCACGTGCTGGCGCGCCGCGACGTCCTCGGGATCGCCCAGACCGGCACCGGCAAGACCGCGGCCTTCACGCTCCCGATGCTGACGCTGCTGGAGAACGGCCGCGCCCGCGCGCGGATGCCGCGCACGCTGATCCTGGAGCCGACCCGCGAGCTGGCCGCCCAGGTGGTCGAGAATTTCGACCGCTACGGGACGAACCACAAGCTCAACGTGGCGCTGATCATCGGCGGCGTCTCCTTCGCCGATCAGGACGCCAAGCTGATGCGCGGCACCGACGTGCTGATCGCGACGCCCGGCCGCCTGCTCGACCATTTCGAGCGCGGCAAGCTGCTGCTCACCGGCGTCGAGCTCCTGGTCATCGACGAGGCCGACCGCATGCTCGACATGGGGTTCATCCCCGACATCGAGCGCATCGTGAAGATGGTGCCGTTCACCCGGCAGACGCTGTTCTTCTCGGCGACCATGCCGCCGGAGATCGAGCGGCTGGCGGACATGTTCCTGCACAACCCGCAGCGGGTCGAGGTGGCCCGGCCCGCCTCTACGGCGACCACGATCACCCAGCGGCTCGTCGCCACCGGCGCCGAGGGGCACGCCAAGCGCGAGCGCCTGCGCACCCTGATCCGCGGCGAGGGCGAGCTGAAGAACGGGATCATCTTCTGCAACCGCAAGCGCGACGTCGCGCTGCTGCAGAAGTCCCTGGTCAGCCACGGCTTCGACGCCGCGGCGCTCCACGGCGACATGGACCAGCGCGCCCGCACGACGGCCCTCGACGGGTTCCGCAACGGCGACACCGCCCTGCTGGTCGCCAGCGACGTGGCGGCGCGCGGCCTCGACATCCCGGCCGTCAGCCACGTCTTCAACTTCGACGTGCCGCATCACCCGGAGGATTACGTCCACCGGATCGGCCGCACCGGCCGCGCCGGCCGCAGCGGCACGGCCTACACGCTGGTCGCCCCCGACGACACGCGCTCCCTCGGCGCCATCGAGGCGCTGATCGGCCAGCCGATCCCCTGGCTGGACGGCGACCTGACCAGCGTGGCCGACGCGTCCGGCGACACCGGGACGCGCCACCGCGGCCGCGCGAGCGACGGGCGTCGGGGCGGCCGCTCCGCCAAGAGCGGCGGACGGAGCGGCGACAAGAGCGGCAGCGACAAGGGTGCCGACAAGGGCGCCGACAAGGCCGTCGTCGAGAAGAGCGCCCGGAGCGCGAGCGAGACCGAGGAGGTCCGCGAGCGTCCGACCCGGTCGCGCGGCGGCCGCGGCGCGGCGCGCGCGGAGAGCCGCCCGGACGATCGTCCCGAGAGCCGCCCCGAGAACCGTCCGGAGCCGCGCGCGTCGGGCCGCGCGTCAGGCCGCGGCGGCGAGTCCGCGCGCGAGGAGCGCGGGCGCCGGATCGACGCGGACGGGGACACGCCCGTCGGCCTCGGCTCGCACGTTCCTGCGTTCCTGCTTCGACCAGTCTTGGCGAAGAAGGATAAGTAACAGACGTCTGTTCCGGCTTAACTGTCCGGCTACCAGGCAGCCGTATATTGGGTCAGGGCAACGACGCAGGCGCGTCGGTCGCCCCGGACCGCGGGATACGGATGAGCCAGGAGACCTATTCGGATCGCGATCGCAGCTTCGCGTTGGCGAAGCGCAGCCACGATCTGATTCGCGACTACGGGCCCTCCGCGACGCCGCGCGCCTACGCCGTCTGGTACGCCTACGTCTCGGGAGAGCTGCCGCTCCTCGCCGACGCCGTGAAGCGTCTCACCACGCAGAACGGCTGCCTCACCGAGGGCGACATCGACGACCTGCACGAGACCTATCTCGACGGGCGCCGCCTCGCGAGCGCCACCGACGACGTCAGCCGCATCGTCCTCAGCGAGATCGCGGCCGTCACCGAGATCCTCGACCTCTCCCTGGGCTCGACGGCGCAGTACAGCGAGTCGCTGCGCGCGGTCGCTCAGGACCTCTCCCAGGGCGTCCCGAGCCGGGCGCGGTTCGGCGAGATTGTCGCGACCCTGGCCGCCACGACGCGGGAGGTCGCCGCCAACAACCGGATCCTCGAAGCCCGCATGCGCGAGACCCGCAGCGAGATCGAGACCCTGCGCGAGAAGCTCGAGGCGACCCGGCGCGAGAGCCTGACCGACGCCCTGACGGGGCTCGCCAACCGCAAGCATTTCGAGGAGACGCTGAAAGCGTCGATGGAGACGGCCCGGGCGCGCAGCACGCCCATGAGCCTGATCATCCTCGACATCGACTTCTTCAAGCGCTTCAACGACCTGTACGGTCACCTCACGGGCGATCAGGTCCTGCGACTCGTGGCGATCGTGATGCGCGAGAACGCCGGCAAGCAGGCGCAGCTCGCCCGGTTCGGCGGCGAGGAGTTCGGCATCATCCTGCCCGGGGTCGACCGGACGGTGGCCAAGCAGGTGGCCGAGACGGTCCGCGCCAGCGTCATGGGGCGCGAGCTGGTCAAGCGCTCGACCGGCGAGTCGCTCGGCAAGGTCACCATCTCGCTGGGCGTGGCGGTGCTGCGCCCGGGCGACACGCCCGCCTCGCTGATGGAGCGGGCCGACCTGTGTATGTTCGCGGCGAAGCGCGCCGGCCGGAACCGCTTCCTGGACGACGCCGCCGAGTCGCTGATGCAGGTGGCCTAGAGCCGGCCCCGGCCGTGTCGCCGTCCGGCGACGCGCGCCACCCGCGACGGCGGGCGCGGACCGGTCAGGCCTGCGCGGGCAGGCGGTCAGCCGAGACCGGCGTGATCGCCACCGACTCGCCGCAGCCGCAGGCCGAGGTCTGGTTCGGGTTGTTGAACACGAACTGCGAGGCCAGCTTGTTGGTGGTGAAGTCCATCTCGGTGCCGAGCAGGAACAGCACCGCCTTCGGGTCGACGAACACGCGCACGCCGCGATCCTCGACCACGTCCTCTCCGGGCTTGGCCGCCTCGGCATATTCCATCGTGTAGGACATCCCGGCGCAACCGCCGTTCCGGACGCCGACGCGCAGCCCGGCGATCGGCCGGTCGGCCTCCGCCATGATCGCCTTGATCCGATCGGCGGCGCGATCGGTCAGCGAGAGAACCTTGAAACCAGCGGACATCGTCACCCTCCCGCCCATCCGGGTTCAAGGCCCGGGGACGCGCATTCCGACGCGTACAAGATAAGCATTGGCCCGGGGCCGGTCCACCGCGGCGGGGTCACACCGGCCCGGCATTCGCCGCGCGGGAGCGCCCTCAGGCGGCCTCGCCGGTCAGTCGCGCGAAGGTCCCGAGATCGACGTTGCCGCCGCTGATCACCACGCCGACGCGCTTGTTCGTCACGTCCACGAGGCCGCTCAGCACCGCCGCCGCCGCGAGGCAGCCGGTCGGCTCGACCACGAGCTTCATCCGGCTGGCGAAGAACCGCATGGTCTCGACGAGCTGCGCGTCGGTGACGGTGAGGATGTCGGACACCCGCGCGCGGATGATCGCGAAGGTCAGGTCGCCCAGGGCCGTCGACTGCGCACCGTCGGCGATGGTGCGGGGCACCGGGATCGTGACGATCCGGCCCTCGCGGAACGAGCGCTGCCCGTCATTGCCCGCCTCCGGCTCGACGCCGATCACCCGGCAGCCCGGTGACAGCTCCGCGGCGGCGAGGGCGCAGCCCGCGAGCTGGCCGCCGCCGCCGAGGCAGGCCACCAGCACGTCGAGGGGGCCGACCGTCTCGATCAGCTCCTGCGCCAGCGTCCCCTGCCCGGCGATGACGTCGGGATGGTTGAAGGGCGGGATCAGCGTCAGGCCGCGGGCCTCGGCGATCTCGCGGCCCAGGGCCTCGCGATCCTGGGTGTAGCGGTCGTACAGGACCACCTCGGCGCCGTAGCCGCGGGTGGCGGCGATCTTCGCCGCGGGGGCGTCGCCCGGCATGATGATCGTGGCGGGCGCTCCGAGCAGCCGGCTCGCCAGGGCGATCGCCTGGGCGTGGTTGCCCGAGGAGTAAGTGATGACCCCGCGGGTGCGGGCCGCCTCCGGCAGCGCGCTGATCGCGTTGTAGGCGCCGCGGAATTTGAAGGCGCCGGCCCGCTGCAGGTTCTCCGCCTTGAAGAACAGGCGGCCGCCGGTCATCGCGTCGGCCGTGCGGGAGGTCAGCACCGGGGTGCGGTGCGCGGCCCCGGCGATCCGCTCGGCGGCGCGGGCCACGTCCGCGAAGGTCGGAAGGCCGCCGGTGGCCGCGCCGGATTCGCCGTGCTGCGTGTCGTGCATGGTCGCCTGCATCGTTGCCTGCATCGTCGTCCGGGTACCATCCGCCCGGGGCCGCGCCGGAGCGAGGCCGGGCCGCAGCCCGTCATACGGGCCTTTCGACCCGCGCGCATCCCGCCGATCCACATGCGCAAGCGGAGCCATTCGCCGCCCCGCCGCTTATACCCAGCGACAACTTGGCAGGAACGCTGGGGGGCGGCATCGCCATGGCAACAGAGATCACGCGCGCACCGGTGCGCCGCCCGCACGGCGGCAGGGCCTCGCCGTGAGCGCCCGCGACCGCGCTTCGGGCGACGCGGCGACCGAGGTCACCTTCCGGGGGCGCGGGCTGGCGCTGCGCACCGGCTCGCGCCTGATCCTGCTCGTCTGCCCGCTCTGCTCGCAGCGCAACGCGCGGCGGGGCGCCGAACGCGGCATCTGCGAGTGGTGCGCCTATGTGCCGTCGCCGGACCAGGCCGAGCCCGTGGATCGCGGGTGCTCCTGAGGCGCTGTCGCGTAAGACGCCGAAATCGCGATCTGGGATTGATTCTCAGCTAGGCACTATCTCCGGTTGCATATTGCGGTGCGGGTCCTCACACTCCCGCCGGGGGCCTGTTGGGAGGGCGCATGCAACCGTCCGAATGCTGCATCTTTCGGATGACCATCGCCTCCGTGATCGGCAGCTGCGTCACGCTCCTGCTCGTCCGGGGGCTCGATCCGCTCGTCGCCCTGCTGATGATCCCGATCGGCGGCAGCGTGGCGACGGTTCTGGTGATCCTGCTGTTCCAGGCCGTGAGCCTGACGCTCGCGGCGCGGACCGGTCCGCACTGACCGGCCGGTGGCGGCGCGGCTCGGATCCCTGTCCGACTCGCGCGCCGCGTCGGCCTCCGATCAGGTGTGGATCACCTTGCCGTAGGCGTCGAGCACGCTCTCGTGCATCATCTCGCTGAGCGTCGGGTGCGGGAACACCGTGTGCATCAGCTCCTCCTCGGTGCTCTCGAGGTTCATCGCCACCACGTAGCCCTGGATCAGCTCGGTCACCTCGGCCCCGACCATGTGGGCGCCGAGCAGCTGGCCGGTCTTGGCGTCGAACACGGTCTTGATCAGGCCGTCCGGCTCGCCGAGCGCGATCGCCTTGCCGTTGCCCGCGAAGGGGAACCGGCCGACCTTCACCGAGAAGCCCTGCTCCTTGGCCTTCGCCTCGGTGAGCCCGACGCTGGCGATCTGCGGCTGGCAGTAAGTGCAGCCCGGGATCTTGGCCTTGTCCATCGGGTGGGTGTGCAGGCCCTTGATGGTCTCGATGCAGATGACGCCCTCGTGCTCGGCCTTGTGGGCGAGCATCGGCGGCCCGGCGACGTCGCCGATCGCGTAGAGGCCGGGCACGTTGGTGCGGCCGAGCCCGTCCGTCACCACGATCCCGCGGTCGATCTTCACCCCGAGCTTCTCCAGCCCGATATTCTCGATGTTCCCGACGACGCCCACCGCCGAGATCAGCTTCTCCGCGGTGATCTGCTGGGTCTTGCCGTCGCCGCCCTCGATGGTGGCCGTGACAGAATCGGCGCCCTTCTCGACCTTGGTCACCTTGGCGCCGGTGAGGATCTTGATGCCCTGCTTCTCGAAGCGCTTGCGGGCGAGGCCGGCGATCTCGGCATCCTCCACGGGCAGGATCTGCGGCAGCAGCTCCACCACGGTCACCTCGGCGCCCATGGTGCGGTAGAACGAGGCGAACTCGATGCCGATGGCGCCCGAGCCCATCACCAGCAGGCTCTTGGGCATCGCCTCGGGGACCATGGCCTCGTAGTAGGTCCAGATCAGCTTCTTGTCGGGCTCGATCCCCGGGATCGCGCGCGGACGCGCGCCGGTCGCCACGATGATGTGCTTGGCCTGGTAGGTGCCGGCGCCCTTGGCGCCCTTCGGCGCCTCGGCGCGCTTGGTCTCCTTCACGGTGACCTTGCCGGGCTGGTTGCCCTGCGCGGCGCTGTCGACCGAGGCCTCGCCCCAGATCACGTCGACCTTGTTCTTCTTGAGCAGCATGCCGACGCCGCCGTTGAGGCGGGCCGAGACGCCGCGGGAGCGCTTCACGATCGCGGCGGTGTCGAACCCGACCTTCTCCGCGGTCAGGCCGTAATCGCCAGGATGCTGGAAATAATGAAAAATCTCGGCCGAGCGGAGCAGCGCCTTGGTGGGGATGCAGCCCCAGTTCAGGCAGATGCCGCCCAGGTGCTCGCGGTCGACCACGGCGGTCTTGAAGCCGAGTTGCGCCGCGCGGATCGCCGTGACGTAGCCGCCGGGCCCGGCGCCGATGATGAGGACGTCGTAGGTGTCGGACATCGTGTCTCAGCTCTCCGCTGTGGCGCGCGCGACTGCACCGTAGTTGACGCGGTGATCAGGACGAGGTCTCCAGCGCGCTCAGCCGCTGCTCCATGGCCTTGATCGTCTTCTTGATCGATTGGAGATCCGCCTTCGCCTGTGTGCCGAGGCCGGTTTCGTAGGCGATGTAAATCTCCAACTCCTCAAGTTTTTCGGTGTGACCCGTCAGGGTCGTCTTGATCGCTGCGACATCGCGCTTCACCTCGGCGATGTCGCTCTGCATCCGTTGTAGGACTGGCAGAACCAGATCGGTGACTTCCGACACGCGACTCTCCGTTGATCGCTCAGGCGATCATAGCAGAGTCGCGCCTCACACCAGCATGCCCATCGGGTTCTCGATCAGTCCCTTGAAGGCCGAGACCAGCTCCGCGCCCAGCGCCCCGTCGAGCACCCGGTGGTCGCACGACAGGGTGCAGGTCATGACCTGGACCACGGCCGGCGCCCCGTCCTTCACGACCACGCGCTTCTCGCCCGCGCCCACCGCCAGGATGCTCGATTGCGGCGGGTTGATCACCGCGGTGAAGTGCTTGATGCCGAACATGCCGAGGTTCGACACCGAGGTGACGCCACCCTGGTACTCCTCGGGCTTCAGCTTCTTGGCGCGGGCGCGGGCCGCGAAATCCTTCATCTCGTTGGAGATGGTCGAGAGCGTCTTCTCGTCCGCCCGGCGGATCACCGGGGTGAACAGGCCGCCGTCGATCGCCACCGCGACGCCGACCTCGGCGTGCCTGAAGCGCAGGATCCGGTCCTCGGCCCAGACCGCGTTGGCGGCCGGCACGCGGGTCAGCGCGAGGCCCATCGCCTTGATGACGAAGTCGTTCACCGAGAGCTTGAAGGCGGGTTTCCCGTCCTTGTCCTTGCCGGCCGAGCCGTTGAGCGTCTCGCGCAGCTTCATCAGCGCGTCGAGCTCGCAATCCACCGTCAGGTAGAAGTGCGGGGCGACCTGCATCGCCTCAGTGAGGCGCTTGGCGATGGTCTTGCGCATGCCGTCGAGGGGCACCTCCTCGTAGGCATCCTTGGCGAAGAAGCCCTTGACCTGATCGGTCGTGAGCCCGGCCGGCGCGCCGCCCGAGGTGGCGGCCTTCGGGGCCGGAGCCGCCTTCGGCGCCTCGGCGGCGGCCTGCGCGGCGGCGGGTGCCTTGGTGGCGCCGGAGGCCTTCGCGGCCTGGACGTCGCGGGCGATGATGCGGCCGTGCGGCCCGCTGCCCTGGACGGCGCCGAGGTCGACACCCTCCTGCTTGGCGATCCGCCGGGCCAGCGGCGAGGCGAAGACGCGGCCGCCCGGGCCGGCCTGCGCGCCACCCTGCGGAGCGCCGCTCGGCTGTGCGCCCTCCGGTGCGGCGTTCACCCGCTCGTACGACATGTGGCCGCCGCCGGGCGTGGTGTTCTGGCCGGCCGCAGAGGCGTCGGCCTTCGGCTCGGGCTTGGACTCGGCCTCGCCGTTCGAAGCGGCCTTCGGCGCGCCGCCGGCCTGCACGCTCGACGGGTCCTCGCCCTCGGCGGCGATGATGGCGATCAAATCGTTGACCGGCACGTCCGCCGTGCCCTCGGGCACGAGGATCTTGGCGAGCACGCCCTCGTCGATGGCCTCCACTTCCATGGTGGCCTTGTCGGTCTCGATCTCGGCCAGCACGTCGCCGGACTTGATCGGGTCGCCCTCCTTCTTCAGCCACTTGGCGAGGTTGCCCTTCTCCATGGTCGGGGAGAGCGCGGGCATCAGCACGTTGATCGGCATGGCATCAGGTCTCGGGCAAGGCCGGGGCGGCCGGATCGTCGAAGGGGAAGAGGTCGTCGAGGGGGAAAGGAACGGCGTCGTAAGGCGGCCGCGGACGCGGGTCCGGCGCCCCGTCGACCTTCGCGGCGACGCGATGCGCGAGGACCGCCTCCAGATCCGCGTAGGTCGCCTGCCGGACGGCCGCCTCAGCCATGATCGGCCGCCATCGTCAGTTGAGACCGCCGGGGTCGAGCCCCTCGGCCTCCCAACCGGCGCGGATGCGCTCGACCGCCTCGTCCTCCGACATGTCGGTCTCCAGCGCGTAGGCGCGGGCGGCCTGACGGGCGAGGTCGGCCAGCAGCCGGCCCCAGGTCGCCGGATCGTCGAAGGAGCGGCGCAGGGCGACGCTCACCGCGCCGTCGACCACGGCCGCGCGCAGCACCTCGATGCCGCCCTGCTCCAGGGCGTCGGGCGGGATGGCGAGTTCGGCGAAGTCGGTGCTGGGATCCTGGCTCATGGCGCGCCGGCTGTTCCTCGATCTGGCCGGGGCGGGCGACGGCGTCGCCCGCGCGCCCGTCACTTGTAGCAGACGCTCTTGGCGGCCTCGACGACCTCCGCCACCGTCGGCAGCGCCAGCTTCTCGAGGTTGGCCGCGTAGGGCATCGGCACGTCCTTGCCGGTGATGCGCAGGACCGGCGCGTCCAGGAAGTCGAAGGCGTCGACCATCAGGCGGGCCACGATCTCGGCGCCGATGCCGGATTGCGGGAAGCCCTCCTCCACGGTGATGCAGCGGCCGGTCTTCTTGACCGATTCCACCACCGTCGCGCTGTCCATCGGGCGGATCGTGCGCAGGTCGATCACCTCGGCCTCGATGCCCTGCTCGGCCAGCGCCTGCGCGGCCTTGAGGGCGTAGGTCATGCCGATCGCGAAGGACACGATGGTCACGTCGCTGCCGGTGCGGTGGATCTTCGCCTTGCCGATCGGAAGCACGAAGTCGTCGAGCTTCGGCACCGGGAAGGACTGCCCGTACAGGATCTCGTTCTCGAGGAAGATCACCGGGTTCGGGTCGCGGATCGCGGCCTTGAGCAGGCCCTTGGCGTCGGAGGCCGTGTAGGGTGCGATCACCTTCAGGCCCGGCACGTTGGAGTACCACGCGGAATAGTCGTGGCTGTGCTGGGCGGCGACGCGGGCGGCCGCGCCGTTGGGGCCGCGGAACACGATCGGGCAGCCGAGCTGGCCGCCGGACATGTAGAGGGTCTTGGCCGCCGAGTTGATGATGTGGTCGATCGCCTGCATGGCGAAGTTGAAGGTCATGAACTCGACGATCGGCTTCAGGCCGGCGAGCGCCGCGCCCACGCCGATGCCCGCGAAGCCGTGCTCGGTGATCGGGGTGTCGACGACGCGCTTCGGCCCGAACTCCTGCAGCAGGTTCTGGGTGACCTTGTAGGCGCCCTGGTACTCGGCGACCTCCTCGCCCATGACGAAGACGTCGCCGTCGCGGCGCATCTCCTCCGCCATGGCGTCCCGCAGGGCCTCGCGGACGGTCTGGGTGACCATCGGCGTGTCGGCCGGGAACTCCTCCATCACCGGCTCTTGGGCCTTGTTGGTGATGACGGCCGGCGCGGCCGGCGCCTTCGGGGCGTCGTCGCCGGTCTTGGCCGCGGGGGCCGGCCTGTCGGCCATGCCCTCGGCCTGCATGTCGGGCGCCGGGGCCGGATGGCCGCCCGCGCCGTTGGGCTTGGCGCCGCCGCCCGACTGGACGCTCGCCGGATCCTCGCCCTCGCCGGCGATGACGGCGATCGGCGTGTTGACCGCGACGCCCTCGGTGCCCTCGGCGATCAGGATCTTGGCGAGGATGCCCTCGTCGATGGCCTCCACCTCCATGGTGGCCTTGTCGGTCTCGATCTCGGCCAGCACGTCGCCGGACTTGATCGGGTCGCCCTCCTTCTTCAGCCACTTGGCGAGCTTGCCCTCCTCCATGGTGGGCGAGAGGGCGGGCATCAGGATGTCGGTCGCCATGCTCAGCTCTGCGGTCGTCTTTTCGTTAGGGGGCGGCCAGCTTTGTCGTGCGCGCTCAGGCGTGCGCTTCGAGCAGGATGTCGGTCCAGAGCTCGGACGGATCCGGCTCGGGGTCGTTCGTGGCGAACTCGGCCGAGGCGTTGACGACCTCGCGGACCTTGGCGTCGGTGGCCTTGAGCTCGGCCTCGGGCACGGCGTGCAGCTCGAGCAGGCGCTTGCGCACCATCTCGATCGGGTCGTGCTCGTCGCGCATCTTCGAGACCTCGTCCTTGGTCCGGTACTTGGCCGGATCGGACATGGAGTGGCCGCGGTAGCGGTAGGTCTGCATCTCCAGGATGTAGGGGCCCTGGCCGGTCCGGGCGTGCTCGATCGCCCGGGTCGCGGCCTCGCGCACCGTGCGCACGTCCATGCCGTCAACCTGCTCGCCCGGGATGCCGAAGGAGAGGCCGCGCTTCGAGAAGTCCGTCTGCGCCGAGGCCCGGGCCACCGAGGTGCCCATGGCGTACCGGTTGTTCTCGATCACGTAGACGACCGGCAGCTTCCAGAGGGCCGCCATGTTGAAGCTCTCGTAGACCTGACCCTGGTTGGCGGCGCCGTCGCCCATGTAGGTCAGGCTGACCTTGCCGTTCTCCCGGTAATGGTCGGCGAAGGCGAGGCCGGTGCCGAGCGAGACCTGCGCGCCGACGATGCCGTGGCCGCCGAAGAACTGCTTCTCGCGGCTGAACATGTGCATCGAGCCGCCCTTGCCGCGGCTGTAGCCGCCGCGGCGGCCGGTCAGCTCGGCCATGACGCCCTTCGGGTCCATGCCGCAGGCGAGCATGTGGCCGTGGTCGCGGTAGCCGGTGATGACCTGGTCGCCCTCGACCGAGGCCATCTGCATGCCGATCACCACGGCCTCCTGGCCGATGTAGAGGTGGCAGAAGCCGCCGATCAGGCCCATGCCGTAGAGCTGGCCGGCCTTCTCCTCGAAGCGCCGGATCAGCAGCATCTCGTGATAGGCGTGGAGATCCTCGTCCCGCGTGAACTGGGGCATGTTCGGCGCGGGGCGATGCGCCTCGGCGGCCTGAGGGCTCGCGGCCTGCACCGGCGCGGACGACGCGTCCTTGGCGGGCTCTTTGGCAGGCTCCTTGGCGGCGTCCATCGGCGCTCTCCCCGTGATTCCACGCGACTTCGTGGGGGTGTAGGACAGCGACGATTGGAAAGCGAGGGCTGCCGCTCTGACAGGAAGCCGCTCTTGTCAGAGGACTTTCGGGACTAGGGAAAACGATCCCCTGGACTTCCGCGGGACGATCGCGGGACCTCCGCGGACCTGTCAGGGCGTGATGATGACCACGTCGTTGGCGTGGACCCGGCCCAGGACGATCCGGGCGCGCTCCTCTAGGAGGTCGCGGTCGATCTGGTCGCTCTTCAGCAGATTCACCCGGTGCTCCCAGACGGCGCGCTCGGCCTTCACGGCGGCGAGTTCCTGGCTGAGACCGTAGGCGCGGATCTTCAGGGCCTTCTTGGCCTCAAGGCCACGGTTGCCACTCTCGGCCTGCCACACGAAATAGCCGACCACGAGCGCCGACAGGGTCCAGAGACCCAGCGGCAACACGACCATTCTGACTCGGCGGCGCACGACCATGGCGCGACCCTCGCGCGGAAAGGTTAACGGTTCTTTTCGACCGCGACGCGGTCGGGGCAGGACCGCGACAGGGCCGGACCGCGGCCGGGACGAACAGGGGCGAGCCTGAGGCATGGACCTGACGCATCTGGGACGCTGGATCGCCGCGCACGCCACGGCGACCGACGACCACGACACCCTGCTCTCGGGCTTCTGCGAGTCGCTGGTCGAGGCCGGCCTCCCCGTCTGGCGGGTCAGCGTCATGGCGCCGGCCCTGGACCCGACGCTGCGCGGCGTCAGCCTCAACTGGCACGCGGGCGAGGGCATGTCCTTCGTCGCCAACGCCCACGGCGCCGACGAGGAGAGCGACTGGCTCCTGAGCCCCGTCTACGCCCTCGTGGAGACGGGCGAGACCTTCGGCCGCTGGCGCCTCGACGCGCCCGGGCTGGCGGTGGACTTTCCGGTCCTGAAGGCCCTCGGGGCGCAGGGCGGCGTCGACTACGTGCTGCACATCGCCGAATTCGCCCCCGGCACCGCGCTGCGCGGCATCGCGGTCTCGTTCTGCACCCGCGCCGCCGCCGGCTTCACCGAGGCGGACCTCGCGGCGATCGCCGGCGTCCTGCCGTTCCTGACGCTGGCAATGGCCAAGATGGGCCTCGCCCACACGTTCCGGGAAGTCTCGGCCACCTATCTCGGCCGGTCGACCGCCGAGCGCATCCTCGACGGGCAGATCCGGAGGGGCGAGGGGCGGGCCGTGCCGGCGGCGATCCTGCTGACCGACCTGCGCGGCTTCACGGCCCTGGCCGACCGGGTGGATCCGGCCGACATGGTCACGTGGCTCAACGAGCATTTCGACGCCCTCGGCGACCCGGTGGCGCGGCACGGCGGCGAGATCCTGAAGTTCCTCGGCGACGGCTTCCTGGCGATCTTCCCGGTCCCGGACGCCGACACCCTCCCCTGCCCGGTCTGCGGTGCGGCGCTCGACGCCGCGATCGAGGGCCTCGCCGCCAACGCGGCGCTCAACGCCCGCCGCCGCGCCGAGGGGCTGCCGGAGCTGCCGGCCGAGGGCGTCGTGCATTTCGGGACGGTGATGTACGGCAATGTCGGGACCGAGCGGCGCCTCGACTTCACGATCATCGGACGGGCGGTCAACGAGGCGAGCCGGATCGAGAGCCAGTGCGCCGCCCTCGGCCACGACCTCCTCGTTTCGGACTCCTTCGCCGAGCGGTGCGCCCGGCGGCTGGAGCCGGTCGGGACGATCGAGTTGCGGGGCCTGTCGCGGCCGATGCGGGTCTGGACCGTGCCGGGGGAGTCGTCCGGTGCGGCGATGACCTGAGGCGAGCGCCGTCTTCCGGACTCGCCTGCGGCGCCCCGGAACAAAGTGGGAGGCGCCGCGCCGACGTCGTCAGAACAGCGCGCAGCTCCGCTGGAGCACCAGCCCGACCGCGCCCTGCACGAAGCGGCGCCGGTAGGCCTCCCGGATCTCACGCAGGGCCGCGACCGCCTCGGGCGTCGGTTCGGTGACGATCAGGACGATGCGGGCGGCCTCGCGGACGATGCGTCCGTCCGGCCCGCGCCACTGGCCCCGGCCGGCGAACACGGTCAGCCCGTCCGGGAACCGCGGGGTGATCCACTCGGCCAGGAACCGGTCGAAGGCCGCCCCCGAGACGCGGCCGCCGTCCGGCCGCGACAGGCCGAACAGCAGCTGCGCGCTGAGCGTTGGGCGGGCACCGTCGCAGAGCGGGTCCGCGCGGGCCGGGCCGGCCGCCCCGACACCGAGCAGGCCGGCCAGCAGGATCTTACCGATCAGCGGCGGGCGAGCTGCTTGAGCGCCGACGGGCCGGCGTAGAGTGCCTGCGGGCCCAGGCCCTCCTCGATGCGGATCAGCTGGTTGTACTTGGCCAGTCTGTCCGAGCGGGCGAGCGAGCCGGTCTTGATCTGCCCGCAATTGGTCGCGACCGCGAGATCCGCGATGGTCGAGTCCTCGGTCTCGCCCGAGCGGTGCGACATCACCGCGGTGTAGCCGGCGCGCTGGGCCATATCGACCGCCGCCAGGGTCTCGGTGAGCGAGCCGATCTGGTTGACCTTGATCAGGATCGAGTTGGCCGTCCCCTCGGCGATGCCGCGGGACAGGCGCTCGACGTTGGTGACGAACAGGTCGTCGCCCACGAGCTGGCAGCGGTCGCCGATCTTGTCGGTGAGGAGCTTCCAGCCGGCCCAGTCATCCTCCGACATGCCGTCCTCGATCGAGACGATCGGGTAGGTGGCGACGAGCTGCGCGAGGTAGTCGACCTGCGCCTCGATGGTGCGGGTCTTGCCCTCGCCCTCGTACGCGTAGGCGCCGTCCTTGAAGAACTCGGTGGCGGCGCAGTCGAGGGCCAGCGCCATGTCCTGGCCCGGCTTGAAGCCGGCGGCGCTGATCGCGTCCATCACGAAATCGAGGGCGGCCTCGGCGGACGGCAGGTTCGGGGCGAAACCGCCCTCGTCGCCGACGTTGGTGTTGTGACCGGCCTTCTTCAGCTTGCCCTTGAGGGTGTGGAACACCTCGGAGCCCATGCGCACGGCCTCGGCGAGCGAATCGGCGCCCACCGGCATGATCATGAATTCCTGGAAGTCGATCGGGTTGTCGGCGTGCGCGCCGCCGTTGATGATGTTCATCATCGGCACCGGCAGGACCCGGCCCTGCACGCCGCCGACGTAGCGGTAGAGCGGCAGGCCCGAGGCCTCGGCCGCGGCCTTGGCCACCGCCAGCGACACGCCGAGGATCGCGTTGGCGCCGAGGCGGGCCTTGTTGGGCGTGCCGTCGAGCTCGATCATCGCCTCGTCGACCGCGACCTGGTCCTCGGCCTCCATGCCGCCGATCGCGTCGAGGATCTCGGTCTGGGCCGCCTCGACCGCCTTCAGCACGCCCTTGCCGAGGAAGCGATTCTTGTCGCCGTCGCGCAGCTCCACCGCCTCGTGGGCGCCCGTGGAGGCTCCCGACGGCACCGCGGCGCGGCCGAAGGAGCCGTCCTCCAGGATGACGTCGACCTCGACCGTGGGGTTGCCGCGGCTGTCGAGGATCTCGCGGGCGCTGATATTGGTGATCGCGGTCATGGAACGTCCTCTCGCGGGGGCCGCGGGTCGGCGGCCGCGCCCCAATCGGAGGGTGCGGCGCATCGCGGCGGCTTATCCGTCAAGCCGCGGCCGGCGGCAAGCGCCGGGACGGACGGCGCACAGCCGGGTCCTGCCGGGAAAGCGTCGCGGATCAGGCGGATGCGCGCGGCGCCGGCAGGCTCTATATGGCCGGCCATGACCTCTCCCGACGATCTCCAGCTCGGCCAGCCGACGCCCCTTCCCACCTCGCCCGAGGAGGCGCGGCTCGACCGGGTCCCGAACCCGCACGCGGACACCGACTACGTCGCCCGGTTCACCGCGCCGGAATTCACCTCGATCTGCCCGGTCACCGGGCAGCCGGATTTCGCGATCTTGGTGATCGACTACGTGCCCGGTGACTGGCTGGTGGAGTCGAAGTCACTGAAGCTCTACCTGGGGGCGTTCCGCAACCACGGAGCATTCCACGAGGATTGCACGGTGGCGATCGGCAAGCGGCTCCGCGACCTGCTTGAACCGCGCTACCTGCGAATCGGCGGGTTCTGGTATCCCCGCGGCGGAATCCCGATCGACGTCTTCTGGCAGACGGGCGACTTGCCGAAGAACGCGTGGCTGCCGGACCCGGGCGTGCCGCCCTACCGCGGACGCTGACCGAACCAACGAAAAGGGCGACCGGCTCGCGCCGGTCGCCCCCGATCCTCCCGGATCTCCGATCTCAGTAGCCGTAGCCGTAGTAGCCGTAGCCCGGAGCTGCGTAGCCGTAGCCGCCGTAGACCGGGGCGTAGCCGTAGCCGTAGGACGGGGCGTAGCCGTAGCCGCCGCCGTAGTAGCTGTCGCGGGCCGCGCCCGCGGCGATCGCACCGGCCGCGAGGCCGGCGATGCCGAGGCCGATGGCGGCGCCGGTGCCGATGCCGCGACGGCCGCGGTAGTAGCCGTGACCGTAGCCGCCGTAGCCGCCGTGGTAGCCGTAAGGCCGCGCCTCGGCGCTCGTGGTGACGGCAACACTGCCGAGAGCCATGGCGGCGGCAGTGGCGATGATACCGATCTTGCGCATAGTGTTCCTTCTCGATCCCTGATCGAACATGCCCAATAACGTGGCCGCATCCGGACAGTTCCAGATTTCACGCCGGACTTGCGTGCGGATCCGCACCCAGTCGGGATTATGAACCGTTGTTCAGCGTGGCCGCCGCTTCGATGAGTGCGGTCAAGCTTGGGTGCGGCTCTTCCGGAACCGCTCGAACTCTTGCGGCGAGTCTTCGGGAGCACCTGAAACGCCGCGGCGGGCCGGCGCGGCGGACGACCGGTCCCGGAGATGGAAATCCGCCCCGCCGCGGGTCGGGCGTGCTACGGATCTGCCGGGAGGACCGACGATGGATGCCCTGACCCTGATCCGCGAGAGCCTCGCGCCGCTGGCCGGCAAGCGGGTCGTCGATATCGGGTGCGGCGCCGGGACGCTCGCGCGGCGGCTGGTCGACGCGGGCGCGCGTGTCACCGGGATCGATCCCGGCGCCGCGGCGCTCGCCCGGGCGCGGGCCGCCGTGCCGGAGGCGCGCTTCGAGGCCGCGACCGGCGAGGCCCTGCCCTTCCCGGACGCCAGCTTCGACGGCGCCGTGATGCTGAATTCCCTCCACCACGTCCCGGACCCGGCGGCGGCCCTCGCCGAGGCGGCCCGCGTCCTGGCCCCGGGCGGGCTGCTCGTCGTGGTGGAGCCCCTGGCGGAGGGCAGCTTCTTCGACGCCCTGCGGCCGATCGAGGACGAGACCGCGATCCGCGCCGCCGCCCAGGACGCCATCGCGGCCGCCCTCGCCCGCGGCGCCTACGCGTGCCGCCGCGACGCGACGATCGCGCGGCGGGAGCGCTTCGACTCCCTCGACGCCTTCCTCGCCCGCGTCAGCGCCGTGGACCCGGCCCGCGAGGCGACCATCCGGGACCGGCGCTCCGTGGTCGAGGAGGCCTTCCTCAAGGCCGCCGCGCGCGAGGCCGACGGGCAGTTCGGCCTCGTCCAGCCGCTGCGGATCCACGTCCTGGAGCCGGCGGCCGCCTGAGCCGATCAGGCGGCCCGGTTCTTGGCGAGGCGGTCGAAGGCGAGGAGTTCCTCGAGCAGGGCCGGCATGTCCCTCAGCGCCACCATGTTGGGGCCGTCGGAGGGCGCCCGGTCGGGGTCGGGATGGGTCTCGATGAACACGCCCGCCACGCCCACCGCCACGGCGGCGCGAGCGAGGACGGCGACAAATTCCCGCTGTCCGCCGGAACTCGCCCCCTGCCCGCCGGGCTGCTGCACCGAGTGGGTGGCGTCGAACACCACCGGCGCGCCCTGCGTGACCTGCGCCATGATCGGCAGGCTGCGCATGTCCGACACCAGCGTGTTGTAGCCGAACGAGGCGCCGCGCTCGGTGACGATGACGTTGGGATTGCCCGCCTCCGTCACCTTGGCGGCGACGTGCTTCATGTCCCAGGGCGCCAGGAACTGGCCCTTCTTGATGTTGACCGCCCGGCCGGTGGCGGCGGCGGCCAGCAGCAGGTCGGTCTGGCGGCACAGGAAGGCGGGGATCTGGAGCACGTCCACCGCCTCGGCGGCGGGGGCGCACTGCTCGGCGGCGTGCACGTCGGTCAGCACCGGCAGCCCGAGGGTCTCGCGGATCTCGGCGAAGACCGGGAGCGCCCCGTCGAGGCCGATGCCCCGGGCGGCGCTGCCCGAGGTGCGGTTGGCCTTGTCGAAGGAGGTCTTGAACACGAGGCCGACGCCCAGACCCGCGGCCATCTCCTTGAGGGCGGCGGCGATCTCCAGGGCGTGCTGGCGCCCCTCGAGCTGGCACGGGCCGGCGATCAGCGTCAGCGGCAGGTGGTTGGCGAAGCGCGCGTCGCCGACTTGGACGACGGGGCCGGGTGTCTCGATCTTCGACATGCCGGCCGGTCTAGCCCGCGCGGCGGATCCGCGAAAGCCCGGGCCGGGGCGCGACCCGACAGACCGTGCGGTCGTCTCGGAGGGCGTCCGCGCGCGGGCCGGTCTCGCACAGCATCAGGATCCGGCCGGCGCCACCCCGGCGCGGGGCATCGGCCAGCAGGCTGGCCTGGTGGAGGTTGAGCGCCAGCACCTCGACCGCGGCGGCGTCCGCCCCGGCGAGCGCATGCGCGGCGCGGCCGATCAGGACGAAATAGGCCGGCGCCGGCTCGCGCTCGCGGGAGGCCACGGTGATCCGAGCGGGGGCGCGACAATCGAGGCTCAGCCGCTCGGCATCCTGCGCACGGAACACCGCGACGGGGCCGGCCCGGCCGGCCAGGGAGGCGCCGGTGGTGCGGATCACCCGCGCGGCGAGGACGTCGCAGGCATCCGCCGCCCGGGCCGGGGCCGGCCCGAGGAGGAGCGCGCCGGCGAGGGCGGTCAGGGTGGTGAGGCGCAGCATCGGGACATCCGCGGCGGGAGACGGTCGCGCCCGGCATATAGCGCGCCCGGGAGATAGCGCGCCCTGCGGCGGGCGCGAAGCCGCGCCGCTCCGCGGGACGTGGACAGGAACAGCCGGATGACCGATCTGAGCGAGCGGCGCGGCGCCGCACGCCGCTCGCAGATCAGGCTCCGACGCGGCCATGCTTCGAACCCTCCTCGCCTCCGTCCTGCTGGCCCTGCTTCCGCCGGGACCCGCTTCCGCGGAGCCGCCGCAGCAGCCAACCTACGGGCCCGAACTCGAGGGCTTCGCCTACCCGTTCCCGGTGGAGCGGTTCCCGTTCACGTCGCAGCACCAGCCGCTGCAGATGGCCTATCTCGACGTCCGGCCGGCGACGCCGAACGGCCGGACCGCCGTTCTGCTGCACGGCAAGAACTTCTGCGCCGCCACCTGGGAGAGCCAGATCCGGGCGCTCAGCGCCGCCGGGTACCGGGTCATCGCGCCGGACCAGATCGGCTTCTGCAAGTCGAGCAAGCCGGCGGCCTACCAGTTCACCTTCCGGCAGCTCGCCGAGAACACCCGCGCGCTCCTGGACAAGCTCGGGATCGAGCGGCCGATCCTGGTCGGCCACTCGACGGGCGGCATGCTGGCGGCCCACTACGCCCTGCTCTACCCCAAGGCGGTGGCGCAGCTCGTGCTGGTCAACCCGATCGGCCTGGAGGACTGGGCCGCCAAGGGCGTGCCGCCGACCTCGGTGGAGCAGTGGTACCAGCGCGAGCTGAAGGTGACGGCGGCCTCGATCCGGGCCTACGAGACGGCGACCTACTACGCCGGCGCCTGGGAGCCCCGCTACGAGCCCTGGGTCACGATGCTCGCGGGCCTCAACAACGGCCCCGGCAAGGAGGCGGTCGCCTGGGACTCGGCCCTGCTCTACGACATGATCCTCACCCAGCCGGTGGTCTACCGGTTCCCGCAGATCGCGGTGCCGACGCTGCTCCTGATCGGTCAGAAGGACAACACGGCGATCGGCAAGGACCTCGCGCCGCCGGAGGTGCGGGCGAGCCTCGGCAACTATCCCGAGCTCGGCAAGGCGGCCGCCAGGGCCATCCCGGGCGCGCGGCTCGTCGAGTTCCCGGATCTCGGCCACGCGCCGCAGATGTCGGATCCGGAGGGGTTCAATGCGGCGCTGATCGCCGGGATCGCGGCGCGGTAGGCACCGCGCGCCGTCCTCCGTCGTCCCGGGGCGCTCGCGGCGCCCCGGGACGACGGCGTGCCCGGCGCCTTGATCCTAGAAGTAGGACTTCAGCACGCCCCGGCGGCGGACGTCGAGGGTCGCGCAGTGGAACGAGCCGCCGAACGGGCCGTAGCTGAGGAACGGCGCCGGGATCGGGTCGAAGCCCCAGTCTTTCAGCGCCTTGATCAGCGTCGGCTGGCTCTGGTCGACGACGATCTTCTTCTCGGTGATCGCCAGGACGTTGATCGAGGTCCAGGGCGAGCACATCGAGATCTTGCTCATGAAGCCCTCGACCGGGTCGGGGCGCGGAGCGACCAGCACGTCCCACTTCTTGAGCACGGCCGGGAGCTTCTCGACGTCGACGTAGTCCGGGTTCACCAGAACCTTGCCGGGGGCGAGCGGCATGAACGACGAGTCGATGTGCATCGGCTGCGGGCAGCGGCTCTCGATCTCGTGGATGCGGAAGCCCGGGCCGAGGTGGCGGCGCAGCCACTCGATGCCCATCAGGTTCGTCACGTTGGAGCGGGTCACGAACAGGTCGCGGCCGCAGCGGACGAAGTCGGCGGCGTCGAAGACCGGCTCGAACTCGTTGACCGTGAACTGCATGGGCTCGCCGGCCTTCAGGTTCGGCACCCGGTAATCGTAGTTGTAGAGGTCGTCGGTCAGCTGGGGTCGCGGCGCGGAGGTCCAGCGGGCGCCGGCGCGGAAGTACTCCTTGAACAGCGACCGGTAGGCGTCGCCCTCGAAGTAGCGCGAGCGCCAGCACATCGGGCTCTCGATGATCTCGTCGCCGATCACGAGGTACGGATCGCGCGGGCAGGCGACGCAGAAGCCGCGGGAGGACCAGCGCGGCGCCTTGAACTTCTTCGAGAAATCCACCGCGTCGGGGCGGCGGACCTTCACGCCCTCGCCGGCCAGGATGGTGATGAAGTTGTCGAGCTCGGCCTGGGCGAGCTTCTTCATGAACTTCGGATACTTCCAGCCGCTCGCCAGCCGGTAGAACGGCTGCGCGGCGCGCGGCAGGTTGAAGATCACCGTCAGGTGGTGAGTCGGGATCGTGGCGCCGTCGAGCGAGCCGACGATGACCTCCTCCAGCGGATCCCACTCGTTCCAGGCCATCACCGGCGACTGGGGAGCCGGCACGCCCGGTCCGGTCCCGCCCGGAAAGCCGCCCGCATGCGTGTCGTCGGTCACGGCCTCCAGGGCCGTGATCGGTGATTCGCGCTCCATGACGTGTGCCCCTTCTGCGACGTGCCGCGGCCTTCTGCGCGGGCTTCTCAGCCCCGCCGCCGCTTTGGCCCTCGGTGTGTCAAACGGGTGATAGACACCGCTAATCCGTGCTGCAACGTGACAGAAACGTTCCCGGGCCGATGGACCTATTTCTGCCGCGACCGTGACCGATTTCCCGCATCAAGCCTTACGCGAGCTTGAAAGACGACAATGAAGCGCCTGACGACCTTGGCCTCGATCGCCGGTCTGTGCACGGTCGTCGGCCTGTTCATGTCCTCCGGCCTGGAGGATGTGTCGGCCGCCGTCGTGAGCGCCGGCTGGGGCGCCGCCCTGGTGGTGCTCGCGCGCTTCGTGGCCGTCGCCTGGGCGGGGCTCGGCTGGTACGTCGTGTTCCCCGCCGGCGCGACCAAGCTCGCCGACTGCATCTCGCTCCGCTTCGTCCGCGAGGGCATCAACACGCTGCTGCCCGTCGCCACCGTCGGCGGTGACTTCGTCGGCGCCCGCCTCCTGTCGAAGCGCAACGTTCCGGGCGCGCTCGCGGGCGCCAGCATGTTCGTCGACCTGATGACCCAGGCGCTGACGCAGCTCCTGTTCACGGTGGCCGGCCTCGCCCTGCTGGTCCTGATCTCCGGCGACGGACCGATCGCCCACACGGTCGAGGGCGGGCTGGCCCTGGCGGTCCCGGCGCTCGGCGCCTTCTACCTGATCCAGCGCAAGGCCGGTCACCGCCTGATCCAGGCGCTGCTCAGCCGCTTCGCCTCAGGGCGCGAGTGGCGGGCCTTCGGCGCCATCGACCAGCTCTACGACAGCCTGCGCCGGCTCTACGGCAACCACGGTCGCTTCGCGTTGGCCCTCGTGGTCCACCTCGCCGGCTGGGTGATCGGCACGCTCGAGGTCTATGTCTGCCTGCGGTTCATGGGCTACCCGATCGACTTCGCGCAGGCGCTCATGATCGAGAGCCTCGCCCAGGCCGTGCGCGGCGCGGCCTTCGCGGTGCCCGGCGCCCTGGGCGCGCAGGAGGGCGGACTGATCGCCCTGTGCGGCCTGTTCAATATCCCGGCCGAGGCGGCGCTCGCCCTGTCGCTGGTCAAGCGCTTCGCCGATCTCGGCGTCGGGCTCCCGAGCCTCCTGCTCTGGCACCGGATCGAGTCCAGGCTCCGGTCCGAGACGCCGGAGGAAGAGGAGCGCGAGCCTGCGCCGGAGGCCGGGCGCAAGGCCAAGAGGGTCGCGCAGCCCGCCACCCTCGGCCCGTTCTACAGCTACGCTCCGCCGCGCATGGGGGCGCGGCTCGGCGACGGCGAGGAGTTGAAGAAGTGCGCCTGACCCGCCGGCTCGCGGCCGCCCTCATCGCCGCACCCCTGGCCCTGACCCTGCTCGTCCCGGCCCCGTCACGGGCCGCGGACGATCCGGCCGTTCAGACCGTGCGCGACCTCTACGCCGCCTTCTCGGCCGCGCTGAAGGACGGGCCCGGCCCCCTGCCGGCCCGGGTCGAGGCCGTCGGCCCGGCGCTCGACAAGGCGTTCGATTTCCCCGCCATGACCCGCGTCGCGGTGGGCTCGAAATGGTCGAGCTTCACTCCGGAGCAGCAGGCGGCGGTCATCGACGCCTTCAAGCGCAGCCTGACCGTCACCTACGCGAACCGGCTGGCACGCGCCGCCGGCGGCAAGTTCGACGTGACCCCGAAGGTCGAGGAGCGGGGCACCCAGCGCGTGGTGCCGACCCGCGTCACCGCCGCGGACGGCGACGATTCCGCCGTGGATTTCGTCGTCAACGCCGACAACCGCATCCAGGACGTCCTGCTCAACGGCGACGTCAGCGAGATCGCCGCGCAGCGGAACGCCCTGTCGGCGCCGCTGAAGTCCGGGGGCGCCGACGGCGTCGTGAAGTTCCTCCGGGCGCGGGCCGACGGCATGCTCGCGGCCAAGCCGACGCCCTGAGCGGCGCCGGCGCCTGCGCCGACCTGAACCGGCCGTTCGCGGCCATCGCCGCCTCGGCGGCCGGACGATCGCACGGATCCGACCGGATGGATGTCTCCTCCCTGGCGCTGCTCGGCCTCTCGTGGCTCTCGCTGCTCTGCCTGATCCTGGCGGCGGCGGGCTGCGTCTACGGGCTGGCCGCCGCCATGTGCGCGGGCCGCTACGCGGGCCGCCGCCCGCCGGTGCTGCCCGCCGGCGCGACGCGGCCCTCCGTGACCGTGCTGAAGCCGCTCTGCGGCCTCGAGCCCAATCTCTACGCGAATCTCGAGACCGTGCTGCGCCAGGACTACGCCGGGCCGGTCCAGGTCCTGTTCGGCGTCCAGAAGCCCACCGATCCCGCGATCGGCGTGGTCGAGCGCCTGCAGCAGGCCTATCCCGAGGCCCGCATCGACCTCGTGATCGACGGCCGGCAGCACGGATCGAACCGCAAGGTCTCGAACCTGATCAACATGGCCGAGGCCATCGCCCACGACGTGGTGGTGCTGGCCGACAGCGACATGGTGGTGGGGGCCGACTACCTCGAGCGCCTCGTCGCGGAGCTGTCCCAGGACGGCGTCACCGGCGTCACCTGCCTGTACCACGGGGTCCCGGCCTTCCGGGGCCTGTACGACCAGCTCTCGACGCTCGCGATCGACACCCACTTCCTGCCCAACGTCGTGATGGGGCTGAGCCTCGGGCTGGCGAAGCCCTGCTTCGGCTCCACCGTGGCCTTCACCCGGGCGAGCCTGGAGGCGGTCGGCGGCTTCCGCACCTTCCGCAACGATCTGGCGGACGATTACGCCATCGGCGCCGCCCTGCGCGGCCTCGGCGGCCGGGTGGTGATCCCGAGCTTCACGATCGGCCACACCAGCGTCGACACCGATCTCTCCGGCCTGTGGCGGCACGAGCTGCGCTGGAACCGGACGATCCGCACCGTCGACCCGGCGGGCTACGCCGGCTCGATCGTCACCCACGCCTTCCCGCTCGCGCTGCTGGGCGCGCTCCTGCCCGGCGCCGGCACCGGCGCCCTCTGGGTCGCCGCCGCGGCGCTGGCGAGCCGCGTGCTGCTCTGCCGGCAGCTGGAGCGGGCCTTCGGCCTCGCCCCGCACCCCTACGGACTGTTGCCGATCCGCGACATCCTCTCCTTCCTGAACTTCTCCTGGGCCTTCGTGTCGGGGGCGGTGACATGGAAAGGTCACGATTATCACGTGGTTGCGGATGGCACCCTGATCCCGGACGCCGAACTCGGCCGCGATGCCGGCGCGCCGCTCCGCTGAACCCGGCTCCCTCGTCCTCCGCCCTCCCCCCGGCATTGCCCTGAGGCCTTGAACCCCATGCGCACGCTCTTCCTCCAGGCCCCCACCTTCGACGGTTTCGACGGCGGTGCCGGCTCCCGTTACCAGGCCAAGCGTGAGATCAAGTCGTTCTGGTACCCGACCTGGCTGGCCCAGCCGGCCGCCCTGGTGCCGAACTCGAAGCTGATCGACGCGCCGCCGCACAACATCAAGCTCGCCGAGATCGTGGCCCAGGCCAACGACTTCGACCTCGTCGTGCTCCACACCTCGGTGCCGTCGTTCAAGTCCGACGTGAAGACGATCGAGGCGCTCAAGGCCGCCAACCCGAAGCTCATCGCCGGCCTGATCGGCGCCAAGGTCGCGGTCGACGCCGCCGGCGCGATGGCCCAGGCCCCGGTGGTCGATTTCTGCGCCCGCAACGAGTTCGACTTCACCGTCAAGGAGGTCGCCGACGGCGTCCCGATGTCGGAGATCAAGGGGCTGTCCTATCGCGACGCCAACGGTGTCGTGGTCCACAACGAGGACCGCGAGATCATGACCGACATGGACCAGCTGCCCTTCGTCACCAGCGTCTACAAGCGCGACCTGGAGATGGAGAAGTACTTCATCGGGTACCTGAAGCACCCCTACATCTCGTTCTACTCGGGCCGGGGCTGCAAGAGCCGCTGCACCTTCTGCCTCTGGCCGCAGACGGTCGGCGGCCACACCTACCGCACCCGCTCGGTCGCGCACGTGATCGAGGAGATCAAGTACTGCCTGAAGGAGTTCCCGCAGACCAAGGAGTTCTTCTTCGACGACGACACCTTCACCGACAACCTGCCGCGCGCGGAGGAGATCGCCCGCGAGCTCGGCAAGCTCGGCGTCACGTGGTCGTGCAACGCCAAGGCGAACGTGCCGCGCGAGACCCTGAAGGTGCTCAAGGAGAACGGCCTGCGCCTGCTGCTGGTCGGCTACGAGTCCGGCAACCAGCAGATCCTGCACAACATCAAGAAGGGCATGCGGGTCGAGGTCGCCGAGAAGTTCACCAAGGATTGCCACGACCTGGGCATCGCCATCCACGGCACCTTCATCCTCGGCCTGCCGGGCGAGACGAAGGAGACGATCCAGGAGACGATCAACTTCGCCAAGCGGATCAACCCGCACACGATCCAGGTCTCGCTGGCGGCGCCCTACCCGGGCACCTTCCTGTACAAGCAGGCGGTGGAGAACGGCTGGCTCGACATCGAGAACGCTGAGCTCGTCGACGAGAACGGCGTGCAGGTCGCGCCGCTGCACTACCCGCACCTCTCGCACACCGAGATCTTCACCTCGGTCGAGGAGTTCTACAAGAAGTTCTATTTCCGGGCGCCGAAGATCGCCTCGATCGTCAGCGAGATGGTGCGCTCGCCCGACATGATGAAGCGCCGCCTTCGCGAGGGCGTCGAGTTCTACCGCTTCCTCAAGGAGCGTCAGGGCACCGCCAAGGCGGCCTGAGGTCAGGGGTCCGGGGCCTGCGGCCCCGGCGGGGAGCGGGGCGGAGCCCCGCCCCTCTTCCAGGGCTCCGCCCTGGACCCGCGAGAGGGCGAGCCCTCTCGACACCCGTTACGAGGTTACCGTGAAGCGTCTGGTCGTCACCGCGGATGATTTCGGGCTGAGCCCCGAGGTCAACGAGGCCGTCGAGCAGGCCCATCGCGACGGGATCCTCACGGCGGCGAGCCTGATGGTCTCGGCGCCGGCCGCCGCCGACGCCGTGGCGCGGGCCCGGCGGATGCCGTCCCTGCGGGTCGGGCTGCACCTCGTCCTCGTGGAGGCGTGGCCGACCCTGCCGGCGGAACAGCTTCCCGACCTGACGGACGAGGCCGGCCTGTTGCGGGCCGACATGGCCCGCCTCGGCCTCGACTTCGCCCGCAGGCCGGCGGCCCGGCGCCAGCTCGCGGCCGAGATCCGGGCGCAGTTCGAGGCCTACCGGGCCACCGGCCTGCCGCTGGACCACGTCAACGCCCACAAGCACTTCCACGTCCACCCGCTGATCGCCGGGGCGGTGCTGCGCGTCGGCCGCGACTTCGGGATGCGCGCCCTGCGGGTGCCGCGGGAGCCGCGCGAGATCCTGCGCCGCGCCGAGCCCGGCGCGCGGCCGCGAGCCGCCCTCGACATCGCGCCCTGGGCGGCGCTGCTCGCCGTCCGCGCCCGGCAGGCCGGGCTGCTGATCCCCGACCGCACCCTCGGCCTCGCGTGGTCCGGCGCCATGACGCCCGCCCGTGTCGCGGCCCTGCTGGCCGAACTTCCGGACGGCCTGACCGAGCTCTACACCCATCCGGCCACCGCCGGCGGCTTCCCCGGCGAGGCGCCGGGCTACCGCTACGCCGACGAGCGCGACGCCCTGACCGCCCCCGCATCCCGGTCGGCCGCCGACGCGTCGGGTGCCGTCCGCGGTGGGTTCTCCGACTTCCTCGGTTGACCCAGGTCGTTATCTGACTTTAGTCAGATAACATGGAGCCTGCCGAGATCGCCCGCGTCCGCCGCTTCGCCCGCGCGGTCACCGCCGAGGTCGGCGCGCTCGATTCCTCGTTCCTCGGTCGCGGCCGTCCCCTGGGCGCGGCGCGGGTCCTGAACGCCATCGGCGCGGGCCGCGCGGAGATCGGCGAGATCCGCGCCTATCAAGGTCTCGATTCCGGCCTGATGAGCCGTCTCCTGCGGAGCCTGGAGGAGGAGGGGCTGGTGGCGACCGCGCCGCATCCCGCGGATGCCCGCCGTCGGGTCGCCTCCCTGACCGAGGCCGGGCGGCGCGAGTTCGCGGCCTACGAGGCGCTGTCGGATGCCCGCGCCGTCGCCCTGCTGGAGCGCGCACCGCAGGTGGACGCGCTGTTGCACGCCATGGACCGGGTCGCCCTGGCCCTCGGACGCGACGCCATCGCGATCCGGGAGGCCGACCCGACCGGCGCGGGCGCCCGCGCCTGCCTCGCCGCCTACTACGCCGAGCTCGCGACCCGGTTTGCCGGCGGGTTCGACGTCGCCCTGTCGTGCGACCCGGAGGCCGCCACCATGGTGCGGCCGCGCGGCGTGTTCCTGCTCGCGAGCGCCGACGGGCTGCCGGTCGGATGCGTCGGGCTCAAGGGGGGCGGCGGCGCGGTCGCGGAGATCAAGCGGCTCTGGGTCGATCCCGCGGCGCGCGGGCTGGGCCTCGCCAAGCGGCTGATGCGGGAGGCCGAGGCCGCCGCCCGCGACCTCGGGATCCGGACGCTGCGGCTCGACACCAGCAGCGCCCTGCCCGAGGCCCTGGCGCTCTACCGGCGGTCGGGCTGGGAGGAGATCGACCGCTTCAACGACGATCCCTATCCGGACCACTTCTTCCAGAAGGCCCTTTGAGGCCCTCCGAAGCGCCGGCCGCGACCGGCCGGCGCTGCTCGGCTTCTACTTGGCGGGCACCGGATCCTGGTGCGGGGCGGATTTGCGCAGGGCCGCGCCGGCCGCCTTCTCGGCTTCCGGACGATCCTCGTCGGGCTGCTCCGGCGGCTCGCCGAGGGTCGCCGGAACCACGAAGAACGCCGCCACCAGGGTGAAGAACAGCGACAGCGCCAGCAGCTTGCCCATGCTGGCCGTGCCCGGATGGCTCGACAGGACCAGCGACCCGAAGGCGCTGCCCGTGGTGAGCGCCGAGAAGAAGATCGCCCGGGTGAGGCTGGAGGCGAGCATGTCGGTCACGCCCGCCCGCCACGCGATCACGTAGTAGATGTGGAACGCCACGCCGACCGCGAGCATCAGCGGCAGGGCGATGATGTTGGCGAAGTTCAGCGGCATGCCGACGATGCGCATCGCCATCAGCGTCCAGAGCGTCGCGATCACCAGCGGGCCGAGGGTCATCGCCACGTCCCACGGCTTGCGCAGGGCGACCGACAGGATGACGAAGATCAGCACGAAGGCCGTTACTGCCGCCTGCACGAAGGCGCCCAGGATCGTGTAGCTCGACTGCGTGGTGGCCACCGGCGCGCCGGTCGCGTGCGGGGCGACCTTCAGGACCTCGTCCGAGAACCGGCGGAGCACGGTGTCGTCGTTCGAGTCGCCCTTCGGGTGAACCTCGATGCGCGCCCGTCCGTCCGCCGCCACCCAGTCGGCCTTCAACTGCGGCGGCAGGTTGTCCAGCGTGATCTTCTCGGGATGCAGCAGGTCGCGCAGGCGGGCGAGCAGCGGCACCAGATCCTTGGTGAGCGCCACCGAGGCCGCCTCGCGCATCTGCACCGGTCCGGCGGCGAGCTTGTCCAGGGTGCCGGCGAGCTGCTTGGCCTCCTGGGCGCCCTTCGCGTCGCCCTTGGCGTCGGCCGAGAGGCCGTTGAGCGCCGCGGCCGCGTCCTTGAGCGCCTTCACGTTGTCGGCGTCGGTCGGCGGCGGCGGCCGGCGGCCGGGATTGAGCACCGGGTCGAGCAGCTGGGCCGTGTCGGCGATCTGGGCCAGCTTCTTGTCCTGATCCCGCGGCACGAAGGTGTCGATGCTGTTGACCGAGGCGGTGACCGGCAGGGCCAGGAGCGTCTTCGACAGCGACGGGACCTCCGCGACTCTGGGCGCCAGCACGTCGATGAAGTTCGGGCTGGTCTCGGGATTCTTGATCAGGTCCAGGTAGGTCGCGATGGACTGCGTCTTGGCGCTGCGCAGGTGCATCGGGTTCGAGTCGAACGGCAGGTGCCAGAGCAGCGGCGCGCCGGCCAGGGTCACGAGGCCGACGCCGATCAGGATCGGCTTGCGGTGCCGGATGATCCAGGGGTCGACGCCGACGAGCCACTCGGTCTGGACCGCGGCCTTCTCGCCCACCGGCTTGAACACCGCGATCAGGGCCGGCAGCAGGATCAGCGAGAACAGGAAGGCCACGATCATGCCGACGCCGGCGATCAGGCCCAGCTCCGACACGCCGCGGAAGGCCGTGGGCAGGAAGGCGAAGAAGCCCGCCACCAGCGACACCGCGGCGAGCGTCAGCGACCAGCCGACGCCCCGGGCGGCGGCGCGGATCGCGCTCTCCAGGGTCGGCTGCTCGTAGCGGTCGGCCCGGTAGCGCACCGAGAACTGGATGCCGAAATCGATGCCGAGCCCGACGAACAGGGCCGCGAAGGCCACCGAGATCGGGTTCAGCTCCTTGACCATGATGAGGCCCAGGGCGGCCGTGACCACGAGGCCCGCGAAGGTGGTGATGATCACCGCGCCGACGAGCTTGCCCGAGCGCAGGGCCAGCCACAGGAACAGCACGATCGCGCCGACGATGATGCTGTTGTTGAGGCCGGCATCCTCCGACAGCGTCGCGAACTCCTCGTCCGCCACCGCCACCGTGCCGGTCAGGCGCATCCGCAGGCCGTTCTGGGCGTCGATCCCGAGATCCTTGGCGACGTTGCGGATCAGCTTGGTCGCCTGGTAGCCGGGCTCCAGGGCGTTGAAGTCGAGGACCGGCTGGATCACCACGAACTTCATCTTGTCGGTGACGCTGGTCTCACCCCCCGACAGGAGTTCCTGCCAGGACAGGCGCGCCCGCTGACCCGCCAGCACCTTCTGCAGGGTGGCGTCGATCTGCCCCATGGGCTTCTCGAGGTCCTCGATCTTGGCCTCGCCGCTCTTCACGCCGCGCGCGCCGAGCGTCAGCACCCGCATGATGCCCCGCAGCGACGGGTCGGCGGCGAGCGGCCCGAGCAGACCCTGCTGCTGGGTCAGCGCCTCCAGGGTCTTGTCGAGGTCCGCCTGCGACATCAGCAGCAGGCCGTTCTTGTTGAAGAACGGGCCGCCGTCGGGCCGGTAGACCGTCTCGATCAGGTTCTTGTGCGCCGTGAGCGCCTTGGCGAGGTTGGCGGCCGCCTCCTCGGTCTCCTCCGGCGTCTCGCCGTTGATGACCGCGACGATGGTGTTGCTGCGCTGCGGGAACGCCTTCTCGAAATTGATCTCGTCCTGCCGCCACGGCTCCTTCGGGTCGATCAGCCGCTCGACGTCGGTGTTGATTCGGAACAGGTGCGCCGCGACTCCGAGGCTCGCGACCGTGAGGAACGCCGTGAAGGCGATCACGATCCACCGATACCGCACCGAGAACGCGACGAGACTTTCGATCACGAGCACCCTGCCTGTTCGCATCGGACGCGCCCCGTGCGCGACCGGCTCCTGCCATCTGTCCGGTTCGAACCCGGGCCACCGACACGGGCGGGCTCAGGGCTCCGCCGCGCGACGCTCCGCGATTCGGCCGGGTGCGCATCGGGTTCGAGGAACGCCACACCGCCCGATCCGAGCGCGCCGCGCGCGCCCGGCACCTGACTGATTGCGCCCGATGCGGTCCGCGGTCGGGACACCCGCCGCGGGCCGGGACTTGCATCGCGGCCACGAGGCTCAGTAAAGAGGGCGATGCCAGATTGCAACGCGGCCGCCGTGGCGCGCATCCCGCGCCCGCCCGTGTGCGCTAGCGCACGGCGTTTCTGGCGCGGCCACCCGAATCGTGGGATTCCGGTCGTATTGCCGACGCAATGCACGTGCTGTCCTCAACGATCGGGCGCGTCCGCCCACGGGCTCCGCAAGCGCGGTCCATGTGGCGCCGTTGCGTCAGGCACGGAATAAGATGTCATCGCCCCGCTGAAACGGGGTCATTTCAGATTAGTTCCAAGCTAGATGGCTGGAATTCGAGATTTTTTCGCGTTAAGCACCCCGATGTCCCGGGGCCGACGAAGTAAGGAGCCGCAATCTTGGGTATCCCCCTCCGGTACGTCGCGAAGATCGGCGGCTACATCCTGAAGCAGCACCTCACGGGCCGCAAGCGTTACCCGCTTGTGATGATGATGGAGCCGCTGTTTCGCTGTAACCTGGCCTGCGCCGGCTGCGGCAAGATCGACTACCCGGACGAGATCCTGAACAAGCGCCTCCCGGTCGCCGACGCGCTCGAATCGGTGCGCGAGTGCGGCGCCCCGGTGGTGGTGATCGCCGGCGGCGAGCCGCTCCTCCACAAGGACCTGCCGCAGATCGTCGAGGGCATCATCGCCCAGAAGAAGTTCGCGATCGTCTGCACGAACGCGCTGCTCCTCGAGAAGAAGATCAAGGAGTACAAGCCGAGCCCGTACTTCACGTGGTCGATCCATCTGGACGGCGACAAGGAGATGCACGACCAGTCGGTGTGCCAGCGCGGCGTCTACGACAAGGCCGTGGCGGCGATCGCGAAGGCCAAGGAGATGGGCTTCCGGGTCACCATCAACTGCACCTTCTTCAACAATTCCCAGCCGGAGAAGATCGCCGACTTCTTCGACAGCGTGACCCGGATGGGCATCGACGGCATCACCGTCTCCCCCGGCTACGCCTACGAGCGCGCCCCCGACCAGAAGCACTTCCTGAACCGCAAGGCGACGAAGGACCTGTTCCGCGGCGTGTTCCGGCACGGCAAGGAGAAGGGCCGCGAGAAGTGGACCTTCCAGCAGTCGGGCCTGTTCCTCGACTTCCTGGCCGGCAACCAGACCTACCACTGCACCCCGTGGGGCAACCCGACCCGCACCGTGTTCGGCTGGCAGAAGCCCTGCTACCTGCTCGGCGAGGGCTACGCGGCGACCTTCAAGGAGCTGATGGAGACCACCGACTGGGACGCCTACGGCACCGGCAACTACGAGAAGTGCGCCGACTGCATGGTCCACTCGGGCTACGAGGCCTCCTCGGTGGTCGATTCGGTCCGCAAGCCCTGGAAGCCGCTGGTGCACGCGATCCGCGGCATCAAGACCGAGGGCGAGATGGCCCCCGAGGTCAGCCTGGAGAACCAGCGCCCGGCCGAGTTCGTGTTCTCGCGCAACGTCGCGCAGAAGCTGTCCGAGATCAAAGCGGCCGGCGTCGACACGAAGCAGGAAGCCCGCAAGCGCACCGCCGCCTGACCGGCGTGCGCGACTGACGACACGAGACCCGCGGCCGCGAGGCCGCGGGTCTCTTCGTGTCCAGACCCCGCGGCGCCTCAGCCGAGCCGCGGCACGTGCGGGGCGCAGTCGCGCGGCAGGGTCCCGTCGAGCCGCGGATCGGGCGCGACCTCGACGTGGATCGCGAAAGGAACGAAGCCGGAGCGCCGGTAGAAGGCGAGCGCGCCGGGATGGTCCAGCGTGCAGGTATGCACCCAGAACCGCGCGATCGGGCGCGCCCAGGCCCGGCCGATCGCCGCGTTCATCAGCGTGCGGCCGATCCCGGTCCCGACCGCGTCCCCGGTCAGTCCGAGGAAGACCAGCTCGCAGGTGCCGGGCCGGCGGAAATCCAGTTCCAGCATGCCGACGTTCCGCCCGTCCCGCCGCAGCGCGAGAATCTCGACATCCCGATCGGCCAAAATCGCCGCCAGCGCTTCGTCGGCCAGGGTGAGGCGCGAGAACCAGAGCCAGTCGGCGCCCACCGCCCGGAACAGGCTCCGGTAGGTCTCCGGGTCGGTGCGTTCCAGGGGCTCGAGGGCGAGCCCGGGCGGGAACGGCCGTCCGGGCCGCGGGGGCGGCGGGCGCAGCATCTCCAGGCTGGTGACGATCGTGGCGAGATGGCCGGGCGGCACCGCCGCGTAGCCCGGTGTGAGGGTCGGGATTCCGGTCTCCGGCAGCATCGATCCCCTCCGCGGTCGCCTCGGCGCGGCCCGGTCAGGCGGAAAGCGGGCGCCGCCGCGCGACCAGCCACGGCAGCACGCAGGCCGCCGACACCGCGATCGCGGCGGCGTAGGCCGCGACCGGGTCGATCCGACCGAGGAGCAGGTGCACGCAGACATAGAAGGCCAGCACGCCGAACGCGCCCTGGGCGCTGCCGCGCACCACCTCCAGGGCGGCGCCGACGCCGTCCTGCGCCCGGGCGAAGACGATGAGCGGCCAGGAGATGATCGGGATCGGCGCCAGGACGCCGCTCAGGCCGGAGCCGAGATGCGGCGCCAGCCCCGAGACCAGCAGGACCAGGACGGTGGCGGCCGCGAGCCGGGCCGGCATGTCCCAGCGCGGCGGGCGCGCCCGGCGGGCCGGCGATTCGGTCCCCGCGGCCGGCCGGCACAGGGCGACCACCAGGACCATCGCCGGCAGGTCGATCGCCGTGGCGAGCCACAGGCCGGGCTGGATCACCCCGTGCAGCAGCGCGCCGCCGAGGACGAAGCCCGCGAGGGCGAGTAGCGCGGCCGCGAGGCCCCCCGTCCGCGGCGCGGCGACGGCGTAGACGAGGTAGCTGACGGTGACCGCGCCGAGCCCCTCCACCGAGCCGATCGCCGCGTCGGCGGCGAAGCGCTCGCCCTGCTCGGCGGCGAGGTAGATCGAGATCGGCGCCGAGGTCAGCGGGAGGCCCGAGAGCAGGCCGCCGACGAGGCTGCCCCACCGGCGCGCGGCCGCCGACACGGCCCACATCAGGGTCGGCGTGACGACGATCTTGGCGGCGATCAGACTCATGGCGACCGGCGGGTCCCGGGGCCTCAGGCCGCCTGGGGCGGCCCGTCATCCTCCGGGTCGGCGGGCGAGTTGAGGATGTCCTCGAGCTCGTCGACCAGCCGGTCGACCTGGTCCTCGGTGGCGAGCACCTTCAGAACCTCTCCGGTCTCCGTCTCGACGGCCAGCTCGATATGCGGCCCGACCCGGGCCGTCAGGATCCGGGCCAGGATCTTGATTGCGCTCATGCGAGTGCCTCCTCCGCGGCGATGAGGCCGACCGCCACCGCCGGTCCACAGGTCGAGATGCCGTCGCGCGCGCCGCCGATCCGGTCCGCCAGCAGCGTCACGAGCGGTCTCGAGGGCCGGCCGAGACGCTCGGCGAGGCGGGCGCCCACGAAGGCGCCGGCGCCGCACAGGACGAGGGGCGCGTCCGCGCCGATGTCAGGCCGGCTGAGGATCTCCGCCGCCGCGTCGTGCAGCAGGCGCAGCTGCGCCTCGGCGAAATGGGCGGCGAGCGCCGTCCAGGCCGCTCCGGGCGCCTCCGCCCGGTCCCGCCCGACGATCCGGGCGAGCCGGGTCTCGCTCTCGGCGACCGTCTTGCCCTTGCGGTCGCCGCTCGGCTGCTGGTCGGCGCCCTCGGGGAGCTGGCCGAGGATGCGGTAGACGTCCGCCATGTGGGCGAAGGTCTCGGTCATCAGCCGGGTCCGGCGGCCCGCGAAGGGGGCGTGGTGGGACAGAGCGATCACCGGCGTGCGCACCGCGCCGGTATAGACGAGCTCGCCGGTCTCCAGCCGCTCGGCGTCGCTGTAGCCGGTCGCGGCCGCCTGCCCGCCCACAACGGGAATCAGGTCGGCGGTGGTCGAGCCGATATCGACCAGCAGCGCGTCCGGGAGGTGCCGGCCGGCGAGCGCCGCGGTGGCGTGCCAGTTGGCCGAGGCCACGTCCGCCGACAGGGACGCGGCCGCCTCAGGGGCGACGAGGCCGGAGCGGCCGGCGTAGATGCGCACAGTCCCGGCGAGGTGCGACCCGGCCCATCCGGCGAGCGCCGCGACGCCGTCGCGCCGGTCGGCGAAGCAGTCGGTCAGCTCGCCCGTCATGGTCACGGCGTGCAGGGCCGCGCCGCGGGCCCAGTCGGGGGCGGCCTCCAGCGCCCGGTCGAGGGCCGGCAGGCCCTGCCAGAGCGGGCACGGCACCTGGGCGGCGGCCGCGACCCGGCCGTCCTCGACCAGGGCGACCTTGACGTGGACCCCGCCGAGGTCCCACCCGATGGTCGTTGGGTTTGATGAGCGCATGGGACCGCGATGAGCGCCTCGATGGACCACAGGATCGGGCGCCCCGGCTTCGCGGTGATCCCGGTGCTCGATCTCCGGGGCGGCCGCGTGGTGCGGGCGCGCCGGGGCGAGCGCTCCTCCTATGCCCCGATCGAGACGCCCTTGGCAAAGGGCTCGGCGCCGGACGCGGTGGCCCGCGGGCTGGTCGACGCGTGGCCCGCCGCGATCCTCTACGTCGCCGATCTCGACGCGATCATCGACCGCGCCGCGCCCGATCTCCGCGCCCTGGAGGCGATCGCCCGCGCCTGCCCGGGGATCGCCCTGTGGGTCGATGCCGGCTTCGCCGAGCCGGAGGGCGTCGCGGCGTTCCTGGAGGCCGGGCTCGGGCGACCGGTGATCGGCAGCGAGAGCCAGGCGGATGCCGACCTCGTGACGCGGCTCGGCGACCGGGCGGTGTTCTCCCTCGACACGCGCGGCGCGGAGCGGCTCGGCCCGGCGGCCCTCCACGACGATCCGGCGCTCTGGCCGCCGGAGGTGATCGCCATGACGCTGGCGCAGGTCGGCGCCGGGGCCGGCCCGGACCTCGCGGCCCTGGGAGCCCTGCGCGCGCGGGCGCCGGATCGCCGCCTCTACGCGGCGGGCGGCGTGCGCGGCCCGGACGACCTGCGGGCGCTCCGGGCGGCCGGGATCGCCGGGGCGCTGGTCGCCTCGGCCCTCCACGACGGCACCCTGTCCCGGGCGACGGCGCCCGACCTCGCCTGACGCTTCCGGCCCGGGCCCGCGGCTGCTAAACCGCGCGACAGAGAGACCACCGACACGAGCCGTCAGACGATGGAAAAGTTCACCACCCTGGAGGGCGTCGCGGCGCCCCTGCGGACGATCAACGTCGATACCGACCGGATCATCCCGGCGAAGTACCTGAAGACGATCCGGCGGACCGGCCTCGGCAAGAGCCTGTTCGCCGAGATGCGCTACCGCGAGGACGGCTCCGAGAATCCGGACTTCATCCTCAACCAGCCCGCCTACCGGAACAGCAAGATCCTGGTGTGCGGGGATAATTTCGGCTGCGGCTCGTCCCGGGAGCACGCGCCCTGGGCGCTGGCCGATTTCGGCATCCGCTGCGTGATCTCCACGAGCTTCGCCGACATCTTCTTCAACAACTGCGCGAAGAACGGTATCCTGGCGATCGTCGTGTCGCCCGAGGATCTGGAGAAGCTCTTCGAGGACGCCGAGCGCGGCGCGAACGCCACCCTGACGGTCGACCTGGCGGCGCAGACGATCCGGGGACCGGACGGCGGCACCCTGCATTTCGACGTCGACGAGGGCCGCAAGCACAACCTGCTGAACGGCCTGGACGAGATCGGGCTGACGCTGGAGCGCGTCTCCTCCATCGACGCCTACGAGCAGAAGCTCGCCCAGCGCGAGTGGGCCTGAGCGACCGGACCCGCGTCCCGACGGCGGTCGCGCCGCGCTGACGCGACCGCCGGTCCGAGGCCAGGGCCCGCCTCACCCGAGCCGCATGGACAGCTCCACGTCCTCGGCGAACGGCACCGACAGGTAGCCGCGGCTCGGCGCGCGCACCCGCTGCAGGTAGTCCGGGCTGTGTTCCGCGTTGTCGGCGACCACCAGGGCCCCCGGTCCGAGGCGACTCTCCACGAGGCTCAGAACCTCCGGATAGAGCCCCTTCGCCCCGTCGAGGAGCAGCAGGTCGACCGAGTCGGGCAGGTCGAGGCCGAGGGTCTGGAGGGCGTCGCCCTCGCGGAACTCGACGAGGTCCGCCAGCCCGGCCTCCATCAGGTTCGCCCGCGCCCGCACCACCTTGGACGGCTCGAACTCGCAGGTGATCAGCCGGCCGCCGCCGTTGTCGCGCAGGGCCGCGGCGAGGTGCAGGGTCGAGAGACCGAAGGACGTGCCGAACTCGACGATCGTCCGCGCCCGGCGGGTTCGCGCGAGCATGTAGAGCAGCCGGCCGGTCTCCCGAGAGACCGCGAGGGGCATATCCTTGAGCCGGCTGTAGAAGTCCCGGTAGCCGGTGCGGCTGCCCATGAGGCGCGCCCGCTCGTCCGCCGAGAGATCGCCGATGGCGCTCAAGGGTGAGGAGGCCTCCGCCTGCGCGAAGAGACTGTCCAACAGCGACGCGATACGCGGTTCGGCGAGTGTGGATGCTGAGAGTGACATGGCGCGTTGCTTTCCGTCTTGCGCGTTCAACTGAACACGACGCAGAGTACCGGCGCCCCCTGCCCGCGCCTATTCGCGTTCCGAGCCCCGCCCCATGCCCGACCGGCCAAGTCTCGGAATCGCCAGGCGAAAGCAGCCCCGGCAGGCGCGCTCCAGCGACCTCGTCGCGGCCGTTCTGGAGGCCGCCGCTCAGGTTCTGGCGGAGGTCGGCGCGGCGCGCTTCACGACGGCGCGGGTCGCCGAGCGCGCCGGCGTCAGCATCGGCTCGCTCTACCAGTACTTCCCCAACAAGGCGGCGATCCTGTTCCAGCTCCAGAGCGACGAGTGGCGGGACACGAGCGCCCTCCTCGCCGGCCTCCTGACGGATCCCACTTGCGCGCCCGGCGAGCGCCTGCGCGCCGCCGTCCACGCCTTCGTGCGCTCGGAATGCGCGGAGGCCGCGATGCGCCGGGCCCTCGACGCGGCCGCCCCGGCCTATCGCGACGCGCCCGAGGCCGCGGAGCCGCAGCTGGCCGGCTCGCAGGCGTTCCGCGACTTCCTGCGCGCGGCACTTCCCGCGGCGCCCGAGACGGACCTGGCGGTCGCGGGCGAGATCATCGCGATGACGCTCGGCGAGGTCGGCGAGCGCATCTCGGAGATGGTCCGGACCGAGGCGGCCATGGCGACCTTCGCGGACGCCCTGGCCGACATGCTCTGCGCCTATCTGGACCGCCTGGGCAGCCGAGACCGGGCCGGCACGCCGTCCTGAAGACGAGCCCCGGACCCGGCGAACCGGACATGGCCCTATCCCGGTCGGCTCAGCCGGACTCGCCGGTGAACGCCTCGAAGGCGCGGGCGGTGTAGACCAGGGCGGCGCCGGCGTTCAGTGCCACCGCCACGCCCAGCGCCTCCACGACCTCCTCCTTGCTCGCGCCGGCCTTGCGGGCGGCGTCGGAATGCACCGCGATGCAGCCGTCGCACCGGGTCGTGACCGCGACCGCGAGGGCGATCAACTCGCGGGTCTTCGCGTCCAGCTTGCGCTCGGTCGGGGCCGCCGCGGCGAGCTGGTCGTGGGCCTTGAGGAGGTCCGGGCTCACCGCACCGATGCGCCCGAGCGTGCTGACGAGCTCGGCGCCGTACTGATTCCAGTCCTTCATCATGCGTCCCGTCTCCCTGTTCGTTGACCCGACCGGCGATGCGCCAGTACGGTGCCAACCTACCGGTTGGTAGGCCGCAGGGTCAAGACGAGGCGGGTTTCCTCACCGTTCGTTAACCCACATGTCGCCTGAATCCGCGCCCAGACTCCGTTCCGCATCGTGAGGATCGTCAGCATGCCGAAGCACCCGACGGGACCGAGGACGGCGCGCGCGCTCGGGCTGCTCGCCGGCATCGCGGTCCTGCCCCTGGCGAGCCTGCCGGCGCGGGCCGATTTCGACAGCTGCCTCGCCGGCATCCAGTCGCAGGCGGCGGCGGCGGGCGTCTCGGCGCAGACCTTCCGGGCCGCCACGAGCGGCATCGGCTACGACGACAAGGTGATCGAGCTGTCCCAGGCGCAGCCCGAGTTCAAGACGCCGATCTGGGACTACATGGCGGCGCTCGTCGACGACGAGCGGGTCGAGGACGGGCGCGCGGCCATGCGCCAGAACGCGGCGGCGCTCGCCCAGGCCGAGTCGCGCTACGGGGTCGACCGCTACACGATCGCGGCGGTCTGGGGCGTCGAGTCGAATTTCGGCAAGAATCTCGGCAAGATGCCGCTGGTGCAGTCGCTGGCGACGCTCGCCTGCTCGAACAACCGCCGTCGGGACTTCTTCCGCGGCGAGCTGATCGCCACCCTGCGGATCATCGAGCGCGGCGACATCGCGCCGGAGCGGCTGACCGGCTCCTGGGCGGGCGCCTTCGGCCAGACCCAGTTCATGCCGACGACCTATCAGCGACTCGCCGTGGACGGCGACGGCGACGGCCGGCGCGACGTGGTCGACTCCGTGGCCGACGCCGTCGCCTCCACCGCCAACTTCCTGCGCGTCGCCAAGTGGCAGAACGGTCAGGTCTGGGGCTACGAGGTGAAGCTGCCCCGCGGCTTCAACGTCGGCGCCGCCGGGCGCAAGAACAAGAAGCCGGTCGCCCACTGGGCGTCGCTCGGCGTCACCCGCGCGGACGGGCGCCCGCTCTCGGGCGAGGGCCCGGCCGGGATCCTGGCGCCGGCCGGCATCGACGGACCGGCCTTCCTGGTGACCCGGAACTTCGACGCGATCTACTCGTACAACGCCGCCGAATCCTACGGCCTCGCCATCGCGGTCCTGTCCGACCGGCTGCGCGGCCGGCCCGGCGTCCAGGCAGCCTGGCCGACCGACGACCCGCCCCTGTCGCGGGCCGAGCGCCGCGACCTCCAGACCCGGCTGGCCGCCCGCGGCTACGACGTCGGCGAGCCGGACGGTAAGGTCGGCCAGAAGACGCGCGACGCCATCAAGGACGTCGAGCGCCGGCTCGGCATGACACCCACGGGCCGCGCCGGCGGCAAGGTTCTGGAGGCCCTGCGCGGCGGATGAGCCGGCGGCTGATCACGTCGGGGTCCCCGTTCGAGCGGGATTACGGCTACTCCCGGGCGGTGGTCGACGGCGACACCGTCTACCTGTCCGGGACGACCGGCTACGACTACGCCACGATGACGATGCCCGACGGGGCCGCCGCGCAGGCCGAGGCCTGCTGGCGCACGATCCGTTCGGTCCTCGCCGAGGCAGGAACCGGCCTCGGCGGCGTCCTGCGCGCCACCTACTACGTCACCGACCGGGACGATGCCGAGGCCGTGCTGGCCGTCTGCGGGCGGGTGCTGGCGGACGTCCGGCCCGCCGCCACGATCGTGGTCGTGGCGGGCCTCCTGCGCCCCGAGATGCGCGTCGAGATCGAGGTGACCGCGCGGATCGGCTAGACGCCTGTCCCGCTCCCGATCGCGCCGTCTCCGCGCCGTTCCGTCGGGCCGCGGCGCCACTCCGATCCGCAGATGACGTCATCCCCATCGTGCCCGAGCTCTGCGTGCAAGGGAGCGACTCGATCCCGGTCATTCGGGCTGGTCGGGCGTGGCCCCGCGCCACGGGCACGATCTCAGGTTCTGCTCGCCGACTGACGGCCCGCTCCTGCAGCCGGCGCAGACCGCGTCGCGGGTGACCGCTTCCTCGCCCGCCCTGCGCGCCTGAACCGCGTGTCTTTCAGATCTCGATCCAGATCTGCGAGATTACGTTGACATGCGGGCTCAGATTTATCAGGCCACACCGCAGCATCGACGAGTTTGTCGATCTCGCGGAACGTATTATGATAAAGATATTTTTGAGTAAAAATCTATCGCGTAGGATGATGACGCAGATTGCCTTGATAGGTCTACTTATATCGGTCATCGGTGTCATCGGACTGCGCATGTATTACCAGGAAATGCTGTCGGGGCGGCTGCAGTCCCTGCGCACGGTCACGGAGTTGTTCACCACCTATGCGCAAAGTCTCGAGAGCCGGGTCAGGAGCGGCGCCCTGTCCCGTGAGGCGGCCCTGGCGGAGCTGGCCGAGACCGCCATGGCCATGCGATTCGATAACGGCACCAACTACGTCGCCATCTACACGATGGACGGCACGGTCCTGGCGGTCCCCGACCGCCGTCTCGTCGGCAGCAACCAGCTGGAGACTCGGGTCAACGGCGTTCGCGCGGCCGGAACGCTGATCGGACGGCTGAAGACCTCCGACACGGCGACGCTGAGCTATCTCTACCCCCGGCCAGGGCACGAAGGCCTGTCTCCGAAGACGACGCTCGCCGTCAGGTTCGAGCCCTGGGACATCATGATCGCGGCGGGGACCTACACCGACGACATCAGGGCCGCCTTCCAGACGCTCGCCCTCGCGGCGACCGGCCTTCTGCTCGGGGTCGGCGCGCTCGGGGTGATCGGCTCCGTCCTGATCGGGCGCGGCATCACGCGCCCGCTCGACCGCCTCGGTCGCCGGATGCAGGCGCTCGCCCGGGGCGACGGCGCGGAGCCGATACCGGGACTCGAGCGGACGGACGAGATCGGTCAGATGGCCCGGACCGTCGAAGTGTTCCGGCAGGCGCTGGTCGCCAAGGCCGAGACGGACCGGGCGGTCGCGCGCGAAGCTGAGGCCAAGGTCCGGCATGCGCAGACCCTCGACGCGCTCACCCGGGCGTTCGAGGCCCGGGCCGGGGCGCTGATGACGGGCGTCTCCGCGGCCGCCACCGAGATGCAGGCGACCGCCGAGGCGATGGCGCGGACGGCGTCGCGCACGAGTGCCCGAGCGACGCGCGTCGCCGGGGCCGCGCAGGAGACCGCCGGGAGCGTGCAGAGCGTCGCCGCGGCCACCGAGGAGATGGCGATCACCATCCAGGAGATCTCCGGACGGATGGCGCAATCCTCGGCCAAGACCGCGCGGGTGGCCACCGAGGCGCGGCGCACGGACGCCCTCGTGGGCGATCTCGCCGACGGGGCCGAGCGGATCGGGGCCGTCGCCAGCATGATCGCGGGCATCGCCCGTCAGACCAACCTCCTCGCCCTCAACGCCACGATCGAGGCGGCGCGGGCCGGCGAGTCGGGCCGGGGCTTCGCCATCGTGGCGGGGGAGGTCAAGGCGCTGGCCGAGCAGACCGCGGCCGCGACCGAGGAGATCGCCGCGCGGATCGGCGCGGTCCAGGCCTCGACCCGGCAGGCCGTGGAGGCGATCAACGGGATCGGCCGCAGTGTGGGCGAGGTCAGCACGCTCGCCGCGTCCGTCGCGGCCGCGATCGAGCAGCAGGGCGCGACCACCGAGGAGATCGTGCGCAGCGTCGCGCGCGCGGCGGCCGGCACGGAGGCCGTCACCGGCAACATCGCCGAGGTCTCGCAGGGCGCCGAGGCGACGGGCGAGGCGGCCGAGCAGGTGCTCGGCGCCGCGATCGACCTGTCGCGCAGGTCCGATCAGCTCTCCGCCGAGATCCACTGGCTCCTTGACGGGATCCGGGCTGCCTGAGGAGCGCTATCGGCCGACTGGACGGACCTGTCGGCCACGAAAAAACCGGCCCGGCTGAGCTGGACCGGTCTGAAACTAGGCGATCGCTCCGGCCTGCGGAGCGAATCGGACAGCTTACTCGGCGGCGGCGGGCGCCGGGGCCGGAGTGTCCTTGGCCTTGTAGCGGTCGGTGCGCTCGACGATGCGGGCCGACTTACCGCGCCGGTCGCGCAGGTAGTACAGCTTGGCGCGGCGCACCTTGCCGCGGCGGGCCACCTTGATCGAGTCGATCATCGGCGAATGGACCGGGAAGACGCGCTCCACGCCCTCACCGTAGGAGATCTTGCGGACCGTGAAGCTCTCGTTGAGGCCGCCGCCCGAGCGGGCGATGCAGACGCCCTCGTAGGCCTGGACGCGGGTGCGCTCGCCTTCCTTCACGCGGACGTTGACGATGAGCGTATCGCCCGGCTCGAAATCCGGGATGGTCTTGGCGAGGCGCGCGACTTCCTCGCGCTCCAGCTGCTCGATGATGTTCATGGCATAGCTCCGGCCGTCGCGCCGTTCCGCCCCTCATGGGCGATCGGCGCCAGGATTTCGGCGATCCTGTTGTGAGTTGGGCGGCTCTCTACAGGATCGGCGCCGGCTTGTCGATTGGGTTGCCGCCGCGATCCGTCCGCGCTGCTGCCGGCGCGGCGGATCGTCGGTCGACTTGGGATCAGGGCCCGATGCGCGCCGCCCGTGAAGCGCCCCGGCCTCGCGTCAGCGGCGCTCCCCGGAGGCGGGTCGTACTTCGGGCAGCACGCAGGCAGAGAGGAAGGCGGCGAGATCGTCCGTGATGTGGTCGATATGCGGCTCGCGCACCGCCTCCTGCTCGAAGGCCTCGCGGTAGGGATCGGTGACCTTCGGCACCACCAGCACGGTCGCCATGCCGAGGTCGTGCGGCACCGCGAGGTTGCGGGCGATGTCCTCGAACAGGGCCGCGCGGGTCGGTTCGACGGCGTGCTTCTCCAGGAACCGCTCGTAGGTCGTGCGCTCCGGCTTCGGCACGAAGTCGGCGGCGGCGATGTCGAACACGTCCTCGAAATGGTCGAGGATGCCGAGCTTGGCGGCGACGTTCTCGGCGTGCCGGCGCGACCCGTTGGTCAGGATCAGCTTGCGCCCGGGCAGCCGCTCGATCGCGTCGCCGAGGCTCTTGTCGAGCTTGATCGACGAATGGTCGATGTCGTGCGCGAAATCGAGGAAGTCGTGGGGATCGACCCGCGACTCGACCATCAGCGCCGACAGCGTCGTGCCGTAGCGGTGGTAGAAGTACTTCTGCAGGGCGCGGGCCGAGATCCCGTCGAGCCCGTAGAGCTGCATCACGTACAGGGTGATGCGCTCGTCGACCTTCGGCCAGACCGCCGCGTCGCTCGGGTATAGCGTGTTGTCGAGGTCGAACACCCAGGTGTCGACATCGGCGAAGCCGCGCGCCGCGGGCGTGGTGAACTGGGCCTTGTCGGGGTGGTGCACCGGAACCCCTCAGGTTGCTGTTGCCCCGGAATCTGGACTGGAACGGTCAAGCTCGCAAGTTCGGTGCTTGCCGGTACCTTGCCCGGACCTTGCTGGGGCCGGCCCCTCCGGGGCGGGCGGGGTACGACAATGCGCTGGGCGCGCGGAGGTTGCGCCCGCGCGCCGCGCCGGGATCCGGCACGGTGCGCGGGCGGTCCGGATCTCAGCCGCGACGGATCAGGGTGCCGGCACCGTAATCGGTGAACAGCTCGAGCAGCACGGCGTGGTTGACCTTGCCGTCGAGGATGACGACCGCCTCGACGCCGCGCTCGATCGCGTACATGCAGGTCTCGATCTTCGGGATCATCCCGCCCGTGATGGTGCCGTCGGCGATCAGGCGCCGGCAATCCTCCACGGTGAGTTCCGGGATCAGCTTCTTGTCCTTGTCGAGGACGCCCGGCACGTCGGTGAGCAGCAGCAGGCGCTTGGCCCGGAGCGCCCCGGCGATCGCCCCCGCGAAGGTGTCGGCGTTCACGTTGTAGGTCTGCCCGTCCGCCCCGTAGGCGACCGGCGCCAGGACCGGGATCAGCTCGGCCTTGAGCACCGCGTCGAGGACGCCGCGCTCGACGTGGTCCGGCTCGCCGACGAGGCCCAGATCGACGGTCTGCTCCACGCGGCTCTCGGGATCGACGACGGTCTTCATCGCCCGCTTGGCCCGGACCATGTTGCCGTCCTTGCCGCACAGGCCGACCGCCCGGCCGCCCTCGGCCGAGATCCAGCCGACGATCTGCTTGTTGATCAGGCCGGCCAGGACCATCTCGACCACCTCGACGGTGGCCTCGTCGGTGACGCGCAGGCCGCCGCGGAACTCGGACTGGATGCCGAGCCGGTCGAGCATCTTGCCGATCTGCGGTCCGCCGCCGTGCACGACGATCGGCTTCAGGCCGGACTGCTCCAGCAGGACGATGTCCTCGGCGAAGTCCTCGGCCGCGGCCCGGTCGCCCATGGCGTGGCCGCCGTACTTGATGACGACGATCTCCTGGTCGTAGCGCTGCATGTGGGGCAGCGCCTGGGCCAGGACCTCGGCACGCACGTGCACGTTGGGCAATTCGGTCATCGCGGTCCTTCGCCGATCCTTGGGTCGGGTCCTCGGGGGCGGATCCGGGCCTCCCCGTCGGGCGGGGGCGCTTCTACAGGAAGCCGCCCGCGCTGCGAAGCCGCCCCGCGCGCCGTCGCGGAGGCGCGCCGCGCGGATCGGCGGCCGATGCGGGGCGCTCCGGGACCCGCTGTCAAACTACAGTCATCCTTCGCGGGTGTTGCATTCCCGTGACAAACTGGAGCAGATCCAGGCTGGCCCGGGTTGCATCCTCACGCGGCCCGGATCATGTTGCATCGCAGCAAGCCGAGGGCGAGCTGCCGGGAGGGCCCGATGCGGATTGCGATGATTGGGGCCGGATATGTCGGCCTGGTCTCCGGCGCCTGCCTGGCCGATTTCGGCCACACGGTCGTGTGCATCGACCGGGATCCCGACAAGATCGCCAGCCTGAACGCCGGCCGCATGCCGATCTACGAGCCGGGCCTCGACGTCCTGGTCGCCGAGAACGTCCGCCAGGGCCGGCTCGCCTTCCGCGCGACCATGCGGGACGCCGTGGCCGAGGCGGACGCGGTCTTCATCGCGGTGGGCACGCCCTCCCGCCGCGGCGACGGCTTCGCCGACCTGAGCTACGTGTTCGATGCCGCCCGGGAGATCGCCGGGTCCCTGTCCGGCTTCACCGTGGTTGTGACCAAGTCGACCGTTCCGGTGGGCACGGGCGACGAGGTCGAGCGCATCATCCGCGAGACCAACCCCGAGGCGCAGTTCGCGGTCGCCTCGAATCCCGAGTTCCTGCGCGAGGGCGCGGCCATCGCCGACTTCAAGCGCCCCGACCGCATCGTCGTCGGCGCCGAGGAGGCCCGGGCCGAGGCTGTGATGCGCGAGGTCTACCGGCCGCTCTACCTCAACCAGTCGCCGATCATGGTCACCTCGCGCCGGACGGCCGAGCTGACCAAGTACGCGGCGAACGCGTTCCTCGCGGCGAAGATCACGTTCATCAACGAAGTGGCGGACCTGTGCGAGGCGGTGGGCGCGGACGTGCAGGCGGTGGCGCGCGGCATCGGCCTGGACAACCGGATCGGGTCGAAGTTCCTGCATGCCGGGCCGGGCTACGGCGGCTCGTGCTTCCCCAAGGATACGCTGGCCCTGGTCAAGACCGCGCAGGATGCGGGCACGCCGCTGCGGCTGGTCGAGACGGTGGTGGCGGTCAACGACCAGCGCAAGCGCGCGATGGCGCGCAAGGTGATCAAGGCCTGCGGCGGGTCGGTGCGCGGCCGGACGGTGGCGCTGCTGGGCCTGACCTTCAAGCCGAACACCGACGACATGCGCGACGCGCCCGCGCTGGCGATCGTGGCGGGTCTGCAGGACGCCGGCGCTGTAATCCGCGCCTACGATCCCGAGGGCATGGAGCAGGCTCGGATCCTGATGCCGGCTGTGGATTACGCCGAGAACGCCTACGCCTGCGCCGAGGGCGCCGACGCGGTGGTGATCGTCACCGAGTGGAACGCGTTCCGGGCCCTCGACCTCGACCGACTGCGTCAGGCCATGTCGTCCGGTGAGGCGGCTCCCGTGCTGATCGACCTGCGCAACATCTACGACCCCGCGAGCGCCGCGCGCCACGGTTTCACCTATTGCGGCGTCGGACGAACCAAGGAGAGCGTCGCCCGGATCGGGTCTTGATCATCACCGCGCCGGCCTTCGAGCCCGGATTTCTGTGCGGGACCTGCGCGACATCGCGAAGATTTCTTCCGGAATCGGCATCGATGCCGCTAGACGGGCGGCGTCCGCGGAGGCGCAACTGTGGCTTTCTCGTGATCGAGCCCGCGTCTCGGCAGCCGGTCCGGCGGTTCAAACTTGGCGTTTTGACCGTAGGAATTGGATAAGCTTCTGATGAATACATGTCACAGCCTCTGGCAATTTTGCCACGCGGGGATGACCTCGCGTTAGGGCTGGTTGGACACCGCAATGGTGCCACAGTAAGGGGTGAGAGGGTACTCACTCGTCGAGAGCCGAGCCGACTTCCGATAACGAGCGTGTGCGAACCGAACGTGACACAACGTACAGACATTGCGATCGTCGGACGCGCATGCCGACTGCCCGGGGCCCCCAGCGTGGATGGGCTCTGGTCACTCCTGTCCGAAGGGCGCTGCGCCGTCAGCAAGGTGCCGGCCGACCGGTTCTCCCTGGAGCGGTTCGCCCATCCGCGCGCCCATGAGCGCGGCAAGAGCTACACCTGGGCAGCCGGTGTCATCGACGACGTCTGGTCGTTCGACCCGTCGGTCTTCGGCATCTCGCCCCGCGAGGCCGAGCAGATGGATCCGCAGCAGCGGATGCTGCTCGAGCTGACCTGGGAAGCCCTCGAGGACGCGGGCCTGCGCCCGTCGAGCGTCGCCGGCAGCAATATCGGCGTGTTCGTCGGCGCTTCGTCGCTCGATTACGGCAACCTGCGCATCCTCGACGCGCCGTCGGGCGACGCCTACGCGGCGACCGGCAACACGCTCTCGATCATCTCGAACCGCATCTCCTACATCTTCGACCTCAAGGGCCCGAGCTTCACGGTCGACACGGCCTGCTCGTCCTCGCTCGTCGCCTTCGACAACGCCGTGCAGGCGATCCGGTCCGGCCGCGTGGACACCGCGGTCGTCGCCGGCGTGAACGTGCTGGCGAGCCCGTTCAACTTCATCTGCTTCTCCACCGCGCAGATGCTCTCGCGCACCGGCCTGTGCCAGGCGTTCTCCAAGAACGCGGACGGCTACGTGCGCTCCGAGGGCGGCGTGGTGTTCGTGCTGCAGTCGGCCGAGGCCGCGCGGCGCAACGGCGCCACCGTGCGCGCGGTCGTCGCCGCCTCCGGCATCAACTCCGACGGCCGGACCACCGGCATCTCCCTCCCCTCGGGCTACGCCCAGGGCGCCCTGCTGGAGAAGGTCTACCGCGAGGCCGAGATCCGCCTCGACGACCTCGCCTTCATGGAGGCGCACGGCACCGGCACGCCGGTGGGCGACCCGATCGAGGCCTCGGCCATCGGCTCGAAGCTCGGCCGCGGCCGGCAGGCGCCGCTGCCGATCGGCTCGATCAAGACCAATATCGGCCACACCGAGCCGGTCTCCGGCCTCGCCGGCCTGATGAAGGCGACGCTGGCGCTCGAGCACGATCTCGTCCCGCCGTCGCTGCACGCGGCCGAGCTCAATCCCGAGATCCCCTTCGGCGAGCTCAACCTGGACGTCGTGCGCGCGCCGCTGAAGATCGGCCGCGGCTCGCGCGAGCGCTTCGCCGGCGTCAACTCCTTCGGCTTCGGCGGCACCAACGCCCACGTCGTCATCACCGACGCGCCCGCCTGGGCGAAGCCCGCCGCCGCGACCGCGGAGCCCCAGGCCCAGGTGCTGCTGCTCTCGGCCCAGAGCCGGGCGGCGCTGAACGAGCTCGCCCTCGACTACGCCGAGCGCCTCGAGGCCGCCCCCGAGCAGGTCGCGACCGTTGCGGCCGCGGTGGCGCATCGCCGCGAGCGCATGCCCGCCCGCCTCGCCGTCGCGCTCGACGGCAAGACCGACGTCGCCGCGGCGCTGCGCGCCGTCGGCGAGGGCGAGGACACGCAGGACGCCTTCACCGGCACCGCGGTCGACCGCGTCGCCGAGGTGGCGTTCATCTATTCCGGCAACGGCAGCCAGTGGGCCGGGATGGGCCGCGAGGCCTACGAGGAGAACGCGACCTTCCGCGCGACCTTCGACCGGATCGACACCCTGTTCCGGGCCTACTCGAACTGGTCGCTGAAGGACGCGCTCTACGCCGACGACCTCGACGAGCGCCTCGCGCTGACCAGCGTCTCGCAGCCGCTGATCTTCGCCATCGAGAGCGCCTCGACGGCCGCGCTCAAGGCGAAGGGCCTGATCCCGTCCTACGTCCTCGGCCACTCCGTGGGCGAGATCGCGGCCGCCGAGGCCGCCGGGATCCTCAGCCTGGAGGACGCGGTCCGGGTCATCTTCTACCGCAGCCACCACCAGGAGACGACGCACGGCCAGGGCACCATGGCGGTGCTGCTGATGCCGGCCGAGGAGGTCGAGACCTTCCTCAAGGATTACCCGACCCTCGACATCGCCGCCTACAACAGCCCCAAGGCCGTCACGGTCGCCGGGCCGGTGGCCGACATCGACGCCGCCATCAAGGCCCTGTCGCGCAAGCGCCGCCGCGGCCGCAAGCTCGACCTCGCCTACGCCTTCCACGGACGGCTGATGGACCCGACCGAGAAGCCGCTGCTGCGCGACCTCGCGGGCCTCAAGTCGCGGACCGGCACCACCGCGATGGTCTCGACCGTGACCGGCTCGGTGCTGGGCGGCGAGAATTTCGGCGCCGGCTACTGGTGGCGCAACATCCGCGAGCCCGTGCGCTTCTGCGAGGCCGTGCAGGACGCCACCCGCCGCGGCGCCCGCGTGTTCGTGGAGGTCGGCCCGCGCGCGACCCTGATGTCGCACGTCGGCGACGCGGTCGAGCCGCTGGGCATCGAGACCGCCACGGTCGGCGTGATGCACCGCAAGGCTTCCGGCGGCGACCCGATCGCCAAGGCGGTCAGCGCTGCCCTCGTCCAGGGCGCGCAGGTCGACGAGACGCTGCTGTTCGGCGACGCCCCGAAGGGCGACGTCCGCCTGCCCTCCTACCCGTGGCAGCGCCGCCCGTTCCGCCTCGCCGACACCACCGAGGGCGTCGGCGCGATGAGCCCCCGCCCCTATCACCCGCTGATCGGGTCGCGCACGACCTTCGACGGGCTGGAGTGGAACGGCTTCGTCGACCCGGTGACCGTGCCGGAACTGGAGGATCACAAGGTCGACGGCCAGGTGATCATGCCGGGCGCCGGCTTCGTCGAGATGGCCCTGGCCTGCGTTCGCGAGGCCCTGCGCGACGACGAGGTCGTGCTGGCCGACTTCGAGATCGTGGCGCCGATGGTGTTCGCCGAGGACGCCCTGCGCGAGGTCGCGGTGCGCCTGTCGGGCTCCGGCAACGGCATCCAGGTGCTGAGCCGGCCCCGCCTGACCCAGACCCCCTGGCAGCTGCACGCCCAGGCCAAGATCGTCGAGGGCACCTTCTCGGCCCCGAAGACACCGGATCTCGACGGCTTCAGCTTCGAGACCGCGGGCGACCACGTGCTCACCGGCGACGCGCTCTACGCCAAGGCCCTCGCCTCCGGGCTCGGCTTCGGCCCGAGCTTCCAGCAGGTGGCGATGAGCGCGCGGCTCGACGACGCCACGATCGTCTCCGACCTGCTGCCGGCCGAGCCCGACACCCGCTACGGCCTGGTGCCGAACCGGCTCGACGCGTGCTTCCACGGGCTGATCCTGCTGTTCGCCGACCTGCTCGGCGAGAACGGCGGCAAGGCCTACATCCCGGTGCGCTTCGGCGAGGTCCGGATGCTGCGCCCCGGCGCGGTGATCGCCCGCTCGATCATCCGCACCCGCCGCTGCAACGAGCGCTCGATCCTGGCCGACTTCACGCTCCTCGACGCCGAGGGCGCGGTCATCGCCACGATCCGCGAGGGCCGGTTCCAGGCCCTGCGCGCCAAGAACGGCGGCGACCTCTCGACCTTCGCGATCTCGCAGGTGCCGGAGCTCGCCACCGAGCCGACCGCGATCCCGATGGAGCGCCGCCCGAGCGTGGCCGCGCGTCTGCGCCCGCTCGCCGCCGAGTCGAAGGGGCCGTCCGACGCCGCCCTGTCGCCGGGCCACCTCCTGCTGGAGGGCTGGGCGACCTCGCTCGCCTACCGCCTCGCCTCCGGGCTGGCGCAGGGGGAGACCGTCTCGGTCACTGACAGCCGTGTGCCGGAGGCCCTGCGCCCCTGGCTGCTGAACGCCCTCTACGCCCTGGAGAGCAGCGGCCTCGCCGAGCGCGCGGGCCAGAACTGGACGCTGGGCGACGGCTCCGCCCTGCCGGCGCCCGACGAGATCATGCGCTGGATCGCCGGCGACCATCCGGACCTCTCGGCCGAGCTGGTGCTGATCGCCGATGTCGGCGCCCTGGTCGACCGGCTGCTCGCCGGCACGCTCACCGACGCGCCGGCCCTGCCGCAGGGGGCGATCGACGCCTTCGTGCTGCGCTCGGCCACCGCGCGCCACGGCGCCGACGTGGTCGCCGACCTGATCGAGCGCAGCCGCGCGCAGCTCCCCAAGGAGCGGGCGCTCCGCGTCCTGCAGGTCGGTTTCGGCCCGCTCTCGGCCCAGACCGCGACCTTCGCGTCTGCCGCCGAGGCCCGGCTCACCGTCTTCGAGACCGACCGCCGGCTCGCCGAGCGCGCCCGCCTGTCGCTCGGCCGTGCCGCCGCCGTGGTCGAGACCGCCGAGGAGCTCGCGCCCGGCAGCTTCGACCTGATCCTGGCGTCGGGCAGCCTGCATCGCGGCGAACGGGCCCTTCCGGGCCAGCTCGCCGGGGCGCTCGCCACCGGCGGCCTGCTGGTGGCCGTGGAGCCGGGCGCCTCTCTGTTCCGCGACCTCGTGTTCGGACTGACGGCCGGCTGGTTCGAGGAGGCTGCGGGCGGCCTGCCCGTGGGCCGGCTCGAGGACATCGAGGGCTGGCAGCGCATCCTGAGCGCCCACGGCCTGGTCAAGGTCGAGGTCGAGCGGGCCGCCTCCGCCAACGGCGACGACCTGCTGCTGACGGCCGAGGCGCCGGTGCGTCCGGGCCCGGCCCCGGCGCAGAGCTTCGCCTTCATCATCGGCTCGGACGACGAGTTCGCGGCCGAGACCGCCTCCTCCCTGGCGACCCTGCTGGTCGCGGGCGGCGTGCACGTCTCGATCATCCTCGACTCCGAGACCTCCCTGATGGAGCTGGAGAAGGAGACCCCCGACACGGTGGTGTTCCTGGCCGGCGCCTTCACCCGCGGCGGCGAGGCGTCCGAGCGGCTGCGCGACCGCTGCCTCAGCCTGAAGCGTTGCACCGAGCATCTGGGATCCCGCCAGACCAAGCTCTGGGTCGTGGCGCCTGGCGCGACCCGCGACCGCGGCGGCCAGACCACCAACATCGAGGCCGGCGTGTGGGCCTTCTCCCGCACGCTCGCCAACGAAGCCCCGAACCTCGACGTCCGCCGCATCGACCTCTCCCCCGAGATGTCGTCGAAGCGCGCCTCCGAGCGCCTGCGCGACCTCATCCTCTCCGGCACCCCGGAGACCGAGATCGTGCTGGACGACGAGCGGACCCAGGTCGTGCGCTTCCATGCCGGCCGGCCGCAGCACCGGGATCCGGCCGACGCCGTCCCGGCCGAGGCCGCGCGCCTGGAGCGCAGCAACACCGGCGGCCTCAGCGAGATGGTCTGGGGGCCGGCCGAGCGCCGCGCTCCCGGCAAGGGCGAGATGGAGATCGCGGTCGAGGCCACCGGCCTCAACTTCCGCGACGTTCTCTGGGCGCTCTCGATGCTCCCCGAGGAGATCCTCGAGGACGGCTTCGCCGGCCCCCGCCTCGGCCTCGAGTGTGCCGGTCGCGTCACCGCCGTCGGCCCGGGCGTGAAGGGCTTCAAGGTCGGCGATCCGGTCGTCGCCTTCGCCCAGTCGGGCTTCGCCACGCACATCGTTGTGCCGGACCTCGTCGTCGCGCCGATGCCGCACGGCCTCGACCCGATGGCGGCCGCCACCGTGCCCGTGGCCTTCCTCACCGCCTATTACGGCCTCGTCTCCTGTGCCCGGATGCGGCGCGGCGAGTGGGTGCTGGTCCACGGCGGCGCGGGCGGCGTCGGACTCGCTGCCTTGCAGATCGCCAAGCTCAAGGGCGCGCGGGTCATAGCCACGGCCGGCTCCCGCGAGAAGCGGGCCCTCGTGAAGGCGCTGGGCGCCGAGCACGTGCTCGATTCCCGCTCCCTGGCCTTCGTGGACGAGGTCCGAGCGATCACCGGCGACGGCGTCGACATCGTGCTGAACAGCCTGTTCGGCGAGGCGATGGAGCGCTCGCTCAACGCCCTCCGGCCGTTCGGCCGCTTCGTCGAGCTGGGCAAGCGCGACTACGTCGCCAACACCCATATCGGCCTGCGCCCGTTCCGGCGGAACCTCAGCTACTTCGGCGTCGACCTCGACCAGGTGATCCAGCACCAGGGCGACGACGGCGCGCGAATGTTCCGCGAGGTCATGGCCCTGTTCAACGACGGCGGCCTCAAGCCCCTGCCCTATCAGCCCTTCACGGCGGCCGAGACCTCGGACGCGTTCCGGCTGATGCAGCAGTCCGGCCATATCGGGAAGATCGTGATCAGCCCGCCGAAGGCCGGCACGATCATGAAGGACACGGCCCGGCCGTTCACGGTCTCGGCCGAGGGTGTCCACCTGCTGACCGGCGGCCTCGGCGGCTTCGGCCTGGAGGCGGCGCGCTGGCTGATCGACCGGGGTGCCAAGCACCTCGTGCTCGCGGGCCGCAAGGGCGCGGCCACCGACGAGGCCAAGGCCATCGTCGCAGAGCTCACGGCGAGGGGCGTGACCGTCGAGGCGAAGGCCGTCGACATCACGAGCCGCGCCTCGGTGGATCGGCTCATCGCCGGGATCGAGCAGGGCGGCAGGAAACTCGCGGGCGTGCTGCACGCCGCGGCGGTTCTCCAGGACGGCCTGATCTCCAACATCGACGCCGCGGCGCTCGACGCGGTGATCGGCCCCAAGGTGATCGGCGCCCAGCACCTGGACGCCGCCACCCGCGACCGGAGCCTCGACTACTTCGTCCTGTTCTCCTCGGCGACGACCTTCATCGGCAACCCGGGCCAGGGGTCCTACGTGGCCGCCAACGGCTTCATGGAGGGACTCGCGCGCCAGCGCCGCCGCCGCGGCCTGCCCGCGCTGGCCGTGGCCTGGGGCGCCATCGGCGATGTCGGCATGCTCGCCCGCAACAAGGCGGTCATGGAAGGCCTCGCCGGCCGCGTCGGCGTCACGCCGATGGAGGCCCGCCGCTGCCTCGACCTGATGGCCGAGGCGCTGGGCAGCCAGGGCACGTCCCCCGACGAGGCGGTCATCGCCATCGCGGCGATGCACTGGGGCAAGGCGCGCGAGCGTCTCGCCACCATGCGCTCGCCGAGCTACGCCGAACTCGGCTCGGACCAGCAGGCCGAGGCCGGCGGCGTCCAGGCGATCAACATCGCGTCGCTGCTCAAGGGCGGCGACCTCGACGCGGTCCGCAAGACCGTGTCGGACGCGATCGTCGAGGACATCGCCCGCATCCTGCGGCTGCCGAAGGACGACATCAGCCGCGTGCGCCAGCTCTCGGAGATCGGCCTCGACTCGCTGATGGGCGTCGAGCTCGGCGCCAGCCTGCAGGAGCGCTTCGCCCTCGACGCGCCGCCCGCCGGACTTTCGTCGGGCATGACCGTCAACGAGCTGTCGGAGTCCTTAATTCAGGCGGTTTCCGCGCCCATGGACGAGACGGCCGGCGTCGCGATGAGCCTCGTCTCGAAGCATGTCGGCGGTGAGGTCGATGCGCAGATCCTCGCGCCTCTCAAGGAACTCATCGAGCAGACGTCCAGCGAGATCAAAGAGACCAACTCATGACCGACACGGCACGGCCGGACGGCGGGCGCGCGGCGCTCGCCGGCTTCGTGACCAACCGGCTCGGGCGCGCGACGCCGCGCCCGGCCCCCGTCAAGACGGCCTCTCCCGCCGGCAAGTCGGCGGCGCAGAACTTCGAGAACCTGCCGGGCTACCGCGAGCTGAAGCTCCAGCGCCAGGCGGCCGACCTGATCGGTCTGGGCAACCCGTTCTTCCGCGTCCACGACGCCAAGGCCGGGGCCACGACGCGGATCGACCAGAAGAGCTTCACCAACTTCTCGTCCTACGATTACCTCGGCCTGAACGGTCATCCGCGGGTGAGCAACGCCGCCCGGGAGGCGATCGAGGCCTACGGCACCTCCGCGTCGGCGAGCCGCGTGGTGGCGGGCGAGCGGCCCGGACACATCAGCCTCGAGCAGGCGCTGGCCAAGCACTACCAGTCCGAGGGCTGCATCGTGATGGTGAGCGGCCACGCCACCAACGTCACGACCATCGGCGCCCTGCTGGAAGCCGGCGACGTGATCTTCCACGACGCGCTGTCCCACAACAGCATCGTCACCGGCGCGCAGCTGTCGGGCGCCCAGCGCCGCTCCTTCGCGCATAACGACCTCGACGCCCTGGAGACCCTGCTCCAGTCGACCCGCCACGAGCATCGCCGGGCGCTGATCGTGGTCGAGGGCCTCTACAGCATGGACGGCGACGCGCCGGACCTCGCCGGGCTCGTGGCCCTCAAGAAGCGCTACGACGCGTGGCTGATGGTCGACGAGGCGCACGGCCTCGGCGTCACCGGCCGCACCGGCGCCGGCCTGTTCGAGCATTGCGGTGTCGACCCCCGCGAGGTCGACATCTGGATGGGCACCCTGTCGAAGACGCTGTCCACCTGCGGCGGCTACATCTGCGGCCCGATCGCGCTGATCGAGTACCTGAAGCACACCGCCGGCGGCTTCGTGTACAGCGTCGGCATGTCGCCGCCGCTCGCGGCCGCCGCCGAGGCGGCGCTGGCCGTGATGCACGCCGAGCCGGAGCGGGTCGAGCGCCTGCGCCAGAACGGCACCCTGTTCCTGGCCACCGCCAAGAAGCTCGGCCTCGACACCGGCTTCAGCCTCGGCCTCGCGGTCGTGCCGATCATCGTCGGCGACTCGCTGAAGGCGGTGACGCTGTCGGACCGGCTGTTCCGCCGGGGCATCAACGTGCAGCCGATCATCCACCCGGCCGTGCCGGAGCGGGCCTCGCGCCTGCGCTTCTTCCTCACCTCCGAGCACACCCCCGACCAGATCCGCGACACCGTGAACGCGGTGGCGGAGGAGCTCGCCGCCATCGACAAGGGCGGCTCGCTGATCGAGCAACTGCTGGCGAAGCGCGTCTGAGCCCGGCCGGGGCCGGGAGCCCCGGGTCCCCGAGAGCGTTACGAAGAAGGGGGCGCGGATCACATCCGCGCCCCCTTCGGCATTCGGGCGACCGGTCTCCGCGGTCTCGGTCGGATGCGCGCATCGGCCGGATCGGCGCGACGCGAACCCGGCATCCGTCGCGCGGTGGGGTGGGTGCCCGCGTCGCGGTGCGCCGCCTTACTTGGCGTAGGAATAGGCCAATGCGGCCGAGGAGACGGGTCCCGTGACGCCGCTGAAGGCGGTGAGGACCTTCTGGACCTCGGTGAAGGGGGC